>NZ_JBHWKX010000152.1:0-6973 GCF_042730885.1 Streptomyces sp. NPDC059909 | reverse complement strand
GAACGCGCCAAGGCGTCACGACGTCCGCCGGACGACCACGCACCGATTTTCACGCACACAGGGTGTCGCCGTCAGGCGACCGGATTACTGACCCAGAAGCGGGTATCGCCTCCGCCGCTCTTCCTCACGATGCTGGCGCTCCAAACGAACAGCCAGGCTCCGACTCCGTGTCGGCCGTTACGGCGTCCCCGAGCTGTCCCGCAGCCGGCGAACGCCGGCCCGGAGGGTGTCGGAGGTGTGTCGCGAACACCGAGAGTCAACGAGAGAGAGCGGGAGTCAGTAAGACTGACTCCCGCCCTCTTCTTTCGGCATCCGCCCTGGTCAGAGCTTGATTCTTGCTGGCTGACTGGCGAGTGCCCCCGGCAGGATTCGAACCTGCGCACACGGCTCCGGAGGCCCTTTGAGTCTCAGACAATGTTGCTGGTCAGGGCCGCGCAGGTGCTGGTTCGGCTGGGGTCTGGCCACAGATAGTCCACAAGGGCGTGACCACCGCCTTACGAGTTCGATCCGAGCCCTCTCCGGCTGCGGTCGTCGGCGGGTAGGACAGCCGGACGGAGACGCTGGTTTACGTCCCCGTCCGGCGCCGCTGATGTCAGCCGTGGATGTCAGAACCTTCTGATCTGCAGCTCTGCAGAGATCCGGAGGGAGACGGTGGCACAGGGCGGCGCTTGTCCCGTAGCTGAACCATGGGACGCTGGCTGCTGCCTCTGGCAAAGTATCGTCACTGCTAGACGATTCTCGTGAGGAACCTTTGTGAGCACGCTCGGTAGCTTCATCTGGTCAATCGCTGACCAGCTTCGGGGCCCCTACCGCCCCAACCAGTACGGGACAGTGATTCTCCCGTTCACGATCCTGAGACGGCTCGACTGCATACTCGAGCCGGACCGCGCGGCGGTACGGGAGCTGGCGGCGAGGTACGAGAACCTGAACCGGCTCAAGGTCGAGGTCAAGAAGGCCACGGGGCGGACGTTCCACAACACCTCCAACTACGAGTTCGCGAACCTGCTGGCCGATGCGGACGGGCTGGCGGACAACCTCGCTGACTACATCGACCGGTTCTCTGCCGATGTGGACGTGTTCGAGTACTTCGACTTCAAGAAGGAGATCCTGGCCCTGGAGAAGGCAGGGCTCCTGCGCGAGATCGTCCAGTCCTTCGGCGCCGTCGACCTGCATCCCGATGTGGTGTCCAACGCGGACATGGGGGATGCGTTCGAGTACATCATCCGCAAGTTCAACGAGGCCGCGAACGAGACCTCCGGAGACCACTACACGCCGCGCGATGCGATCCGGCTGCTGGTCGACCTGCTCTTCGCGGAGAAGGACGTCGACCTCACCGAGGGCGGCATCATCCGGTCGCTGTACGACCCCACCGCCGGCACCGGCGGCATGCTCTCTCTGGCCGAGGAGCACCTGCTCGCCCAGAATGCCGAGGCGAAGCTGAGCCTGTACGGCCAGGAGTACAACCCGCAGTCGTACGCCATCTGCAAGTCCGACCTGCTCGCCAAGGGCCACGACGCAACTAACATCGCTTTCGGCAACACGCTCACCGAGGATGCGTTCAAGGGCCGTCAGTTCGACTATTGCATGTCCAACCCGCCCTACGGGGTGGACTGGAAGCAGTACGCCAAGGCGGTCAAGGCCGAGCAGGAGCAGGCGGGTCCGTACGGCCGCTTCGCGCCGGGACTCCCCGCGACCTCGGACGGCCAGATGCTCTTCCTGCTCCACTTGGCCCATAAGATGCGCGCACCCGAGGACGGCGGCGGCCGCGTCGGTATCGTCATGAACGGCTCGCCGCTCTTCAGCGGCGCCGCCGAGTCCGGCCCCTCCAACATTCGCAGGTGGCTGCTGGAGAACGATCTCGTCGAGGCGATCGTCGCCCTGCCGACCAACATGTTCTTCAACACCGGCATCGCCACCTATATCTGGATCCTCGACAACACCAAGCACCCCGACCGTCAGGGCAAGGTTCAACTCCTCGACGGCACGTCGTTCTGGACCAAGATGCGCAAGAACCTTGGGTCCAAGGGACGCGAGATAAGCGACGATGACCGCGCCAAGGTCGTGCGGCTGTACGCCAACTTCGAGGATGCCGACCCCGACCTCTCCAAGGTGCTGCGCAACGACGAGTTCGGCTACTGGACCATCACCGTCGAGCGTCCCCTGCTCGATGACGACAGGAACCCTGTCGTCGATCGCAAGGGCAACTCGAAGCCCGACTCGAAAAAGCGTGACACCGAAAACGTGCCCTTTACCTACGGCGGCTCAACCGCCGGAGCGGCAGGGGGGCGCGAAGTCATCCAGACGTACTTCGACGCGGAGGTGAAGCCGTACGTTCCTGACGCCTGGATCGACTGGGCCAAGACCAAGACCGGCTATGAGATCCCCTTCACCCGCCACTTCTACAAGTACATTCCGCCCCGTCCGCTCGCCGAGATCGACGCCGACCTGGAGAAGCAGGTCACAAAGATCCTGGATCTCCTGCGGGAGGTCGAGGGATGACGACGCGTACGGATCTGGTCGACTCCGGTGTGCCGTGGCTCGGTCACGTGCCGACTGGCTGGAAGACGAAACCCCTGTGGTCGATGTTCGAACGGATCAAGGATGTCGACCACCCGGAAGAGCAGATGCTCTCCGTGTTCCGCGAGTTCGGCGTCGTCGCGAAGGACTCTCGCGACAATCACAACAAGACCGCTGAGAACCGCAGCATTTACCAACTGGTGCATCCCGGCTGGCTCGTCGCCAACCGCATGAAGGCGTGGCAGGGGTCGGTCGGAATCTCCGTTCTCCGGGGCATCGTATCTGGGCACTACATCTGCTTCGCTCCTCGCCACGGCGAAGACACCCGATACCTCAACTGGCTGCTGCGTTCGACGGCCTACACGAATGGCTACGGCTTGCTCTCCCGGGGCGTCCGGATCGGGCAGGCAGAGATCGACAACGATCAGTTCAGACTCATGCCGATCCTGCTGCCACCGGTGCAGGAGCAGCGCGCCATCGCCGACTACCTCGACCGCGAGACGGCCCGCATCGACACGCTCATCGAAGAGCAGCGGCGCCTGATCGAGATGCTCCGCGATCGTCGCGTGGCGACAGTCGCTGAGGCCTTGGACGGCTACGAGCAGACCCAGGTGCGCCGACTGGTCGATCATGATCGGCCGATGACCTACGGCATTCTGCAGTGTGGTGAGCCGGTCGACGGTGGGGTTGTCTACATCGGACCGTCGGACATCCTCGGCGAAGGCGTATCCCCGGATAGGGATGCCCTGCGAACGACATCACCTGAGATCGCGAGCGCGTACAAGCGGTCAGCTCTCAAGGGTGGCGACGTGGTCGTTTCGATCGGCCCGGCGTACGGGAAGGTGGCCGTCGTGTCGGGCGACTTGGCTGGTGCGAATCTGACGCAAGATACGGTGCGAGTTGCACTGCGGCCGGATCTGGTCGACACGAGATTTATCGTGTGGGCGCTGCTGTCACGGCAGACGGCTGAGTATTGGGACTACCAGATCATGGGCGCGACGTTCCGCCGGCTGAACCTCGGCACCTTGGCCCGGACACCCATCCCGCTCCCGGCGATCCATGAACAGCGGCGGATCGCTGCGTATTTGGATGAGCAGACCGCAAAGATCGACACGCTCATCGCCGAGACCGAGCAGTTCATCGAGCTCTCCAGGGAACGGCGGTCAGCGTTGATCACGGCGGCGGTGACGGGGCAGATCGACGTCCGAGATGTGGCGTAATGGCTGATAATAACGAGGTGGTCTTCGAGACTGAGATCTGTAAGTACCTCCGGGACCACGGTTGGCTGTACTCGGCGAACGACCGTGACGGTGGTGAGTACGACCGGGAGCGGTCGCTGTTCCCGGCAGACCTGTTCGCGTGGCTGGAGGCGACACAGAAGCCGGCCTACGAGAAGGCGTTGAAGGCGGCGGGTTCGCAGGCGAAGTTCCTCGACGTGCTGACCGCGGCGCTCGACCGGCCGCTGGAACATGGCGGTGGGACGCTGAACATCCTGCGCACCGGCGTGCAGTACATCGGCGGTGGTCGGTTGAAGATGGCGCAGTTCCGTCCGGAGACGTCGCTCAACAAGACCACGACGGCGCACTACGAGGCGATGCGGGTGCGGGTGGTACGGCAGGTGCACTTCTCGACCGCCGATCAGCGCAGTATTGATCTGGTGTTCTTCGTCAACGGGCTCCCGGTGGCCACGGTGGAGCTGAAGACCGACTTCACCCAGTCGCTGGACGAGGCGGTCAACCAGTACAAGCAGGATCGCAATCCGTTGACGAACGGGCGGCCGGAGCCGTTGCTGTCGTTCGGTCACCGGGCGTTGGTGCATTTCGCGGTCTCGAACGACCTGGCGGCGATGACCACGAGGCTGGAGGGGGAGAAGACCCACTTCTTGCCGTTCAACATCGGCTTCGACAGCGGTGCCGGCAACCCGCCCGGCGCGGACGGACGGTCGTCGACGGCGTATCTGTGGGAACGCGTCTGGGAGAAACACGCCTGGCTGAACATCATCGGACGGCTGATGATCGTGCAGACCAAGGAGGAGTGGGACGTCACCACCGGCACGTCGGTGCGGCGTACGAGCATGCTCTTCCCGCGGTTCCACCAGTGGGAGGCCGTCACGAGCATTGTCGAGGCGGTGAAGGAGGAGGGTGTCGGGCAGCGGTACCTGGTTGAGCACTCGGCCGGGTCGGGGAAGACGAACACCATCGCCTGGACGGCCCACCGGCTGGCGCGGCTGCATGTCGGTGATCGGAAGGTCTTCGACTCGGTCATTGTGGTCGTGGACCGTACCGTGCTCGACTCCCAGCTGCAGGATGCGATCCGGCAGATCGACGGGACCGGCAAGATCGTCGCGACTATCACCCCCGAGGACGTCCGCAAGGCCGGCGCGAAGTCGAAGTCGGGTCTGCTGGCGCAGGCGTTGAAGAGCGGTGAGCTAATCATCGCGGTGACGCTGCAGACCTTCCCGCATGCGCTGGACGAGATCCGGACCGAGGCTGGCCTGAAGGGCAAGCGGTTCGCCGTCATCGCCGATGAGGCGCACTCCTCCCAGTCGGGTCAGATCTCCTCGAAGCTGAGGCAGGTGCTGACCGTTGAGGAGGTCAAGGAGGTCGAGGAGGGTGGCGAGATCGATGTGGAGTCGATCCTGGCATCGGAGATGACCGAGCGTGCCGAGTCGGAGAACATCTCCTACTTCGCCTTCACCGCGACGCCGAAGAACAAGACCCTCGAACTGTTCGGCCGCAAGGACGCCGACGGGAAGCCGCGCGAGTTCCACCTGTACTCGATGAAGCAGGCGATCGAGGAGGGCTACATCCTCGACGTCCTCAAGGGCTATCAGTCCTACGACACCGCGTTGAAGATCGCCGGCAGGGCCGAGAGCGGTGACGGGGGAGAGGTTGAGGAGGCCGCCGCCCGCAAGGGTCTGATGCGGTGGGTGCAGCTTCACCCGACGAACATCAGTCAGAAGGTGCAGATCATCGTCGAGCACTTCCACGCCAACGTCGCCTACCTCCTCGAAGGCAAGGCGAAGGCGATGGTGGTGACCGACTCGCGCAAGTCCGCGGTGAAGTACAAGCTGGCCATCGACGCCTACATCGCCAGGCGCCGCGCCGAGGACGCCTCGTACAACTACCGCACCCTGGTCGCCTTCTCCGCCGGGGTGACGATGGCCGAGGGCGAGACCTGGCACAGCGACTGGGGCCCGCAGCCGTCGAAGGATGACGAGTTCACCGAGGCCAACATGAACCCCGGTGCCGGGGCTGATCTGGCGGCCGCGTTCAAGGGCGAGACGTACAAGATCATGCTGGTCGCCAACAAGTTCCAGACCGGCTTCGACCAGCCCCTGCTCTCGGCGATGTACGTCGACAAGAAGCTGTCGGGGGTCACCGCGGTGCAGACGCTCTCGCGGCTCAACCGCACCCACCGCACCGCTGGTGGGGAGCAGAAGCGTAAGACGTTCGTCATCGACTTCGCCAACAAGCCCGAGGACATCAAGGCGGCCTTCGAGCCGTACTTCAAGAACGCGACCCTGGAGACCGAGACTGATCCGTACGTCGTCGTCCACCTGGCTGCCAAGCTTGCCCAGGCCGGAATCTACACCGAGGACGACGTCCGCAAGGTCGCCGAGCTGTGGGTCACCCGGAAGGGCAACAACGCGCTCTCGGCGGCGATCAGCCCGGCGCAGCACGACTTCCGGCGCCGCTACGCGCGGGCGATCGAGGAGGAGGAAAAGGTCGCCCTCAACGCGCTCGACCTTTTCCGCAAGGATGTCTCCACCTACGTACGTCTCTATGACTTCATGTCCCAGATCGTCGACTACGGCGACCCCTACATGGAGATGCTCTCGATCTTCCTGCGTCTCCTGGAGAAGGTCATCGCCGAGTCCGCTTGGGCGGCCGACGTCGACCTCTCCGACGTGGTGCTGGTCGGGGTCAAGCACAACAAGGCGATCCCGGTCGACATCTCGCTCGTGGGCGACGGGCAGCTGAAGGGCATCAGCGCCGCCGGCACGGGAATGAAGAAGGATCCGAAGTACGTCGCGCTCCAGGTCGTCATAGACAAGATGAACGACCTCTTCGGCGCCGAATCGTTCGCCGAATCCCAGGTCCGGGAGTTCGTGCAGGGGCTCGTCCAGCGGTTGCTAGCCGACTCGAACCTGATCAAGCAGACCAAGGTGAACTCCAAGAAGCAGTTCGTGGAGTCACAAGACTTCCAAGCAGCCGTTACGGAGGCGGTTGCAGACAACCAGGACGCCCACAACACGATGGCTGACTACTTCTTCACCGACGGGCCGGCTATCAACTCGATCATCGTCGCCCTCGCGGATGCCTTCTACGAAGCAGCGGTCGATCAGCAGGTGGATTCTTAGAGGGCGGTATGAGAGTTGATGCCCGTTTCGACATTGCGGCTGGGGTGGGTGGGCTGGTCGTGGTCTTGGCGGCTGGTTATGGGCGCGGCTGAG
>NZ_JBHWKX010000151.1:0-7360 GCF_042730885.1 Streptomyces sp. NPDC059909 | reverse complement strand
ACGACGTCTACCGCGGCACCACCCTCGCCACCACCGTGACCGGCACCAGCGCCACCGTCACCGGACTCGCCGCCAACACCCCCTACAGCTTCACCGTCCGCGCCCGCGACGCGGCCGGAAACACCTCCCCCGCGTCATCCGCCGTGAGCGTCACCACCGACCCGGGTGGTGGCGGTGGCGGCGTCAATGTGCCGTTCGGCAGCCACACGTTCCCCTACGCGGCAGGGACCATCAAGGTCTCGGGCAACCAGGCCGACAACGACGCCGAGGTGGTCGCGTACTACCAGCAGTGGAAGGCCGCCTTCCTGACGTCGAACTGCGGCAACGGCTGGTCCGCGATCGCCTCGCCCGACGCCGACCACCCCTATGTCGCCGAGGGCCAGGGCTACGGGCTGACCATCCTGGCCACCATGGCCGGCGCCGATCCGGAGGCCCGCACCCACTTCGACCGCGTCCTCACCTACGTACTCGACCACCCGTCGGTCAACGACCCGGACCTGCACGCCGCCGAGCAGAACGCGAGCTGCCAGAGCGTCAACGGCAGCGACTCGGCCACCGACGGCGACCTGGAGATCGCCTACGCCCTGCTTCTCGCCGACAGGCAGTGGGGCAGCAGCACCGGCACTTACGACTACAAGGCGCTGGCGGTCAAGCGCATCAACGCGATCAAGCGCAGCGAGGTCGTCGCCGCCACCAACCTGATGAACCTCGGCGACTGGTCCTCGGGCGCCTACAACACCATCAGCCGCACCTCCGACTGGCTCCCCGGGCACTTCCGCGCCTTCAAGAAGGCGACCGGGGACGCCGCGTGGGACACCATCCGCGACAGGCACCAGACCCTCATCGCCGGCCTCCAGTCCCAGTACTCGCCGTCCACCGGGCTGCTGCCCGACTTCGTGGAGAACACCACCACCAGCCCCAGGCCCGCCACCGGAAAGGTCCTGGAGTCCGAACTCGACGGCGCCTACTCCTGGAACGCGTGCCGCGACCCGTGGCGGATCGGTGTCGACGCACTGACCACGGGAGACAGCCGCTCGCTGGCCGCCGTCCGCAAGATCAACGCCTGGATCAAGCAGACGACCGGCGGCAACCCGAGCAGCATCCAGCAGGGCTACCGGCTCGACGGCAGCGTCGCCGAGCCGGGCTCCTCGGTCGCCTTCATCGCCCCGTTCGCCGTGGCCGCCGCGGCGGACTCCGGCAGCCAGGCATGGCTCGACGCGCTCTGGAACAAGCTCAACGCCACTCCGCTCGATCCGTCCGGCTACTACGGCGCCAGCATCCAGCTCCAGGTGATGATCGCCATCACCGGCAACCACTGGCTCGCCTGACCGCCCTCGATCCGAAGATCCCCAAAGCCGCACATCCGCAGATCCACCCGAGCGCCGTGCCCGTCCTCGCCCCCTCGAAGCCGGGTACGGCCTCGTTCTCCGCGACTTGCCCGCCGCCCGGAAGCGGCACACGGTGGCGAGTGGACGAGTGGACGGATCGACGACGGGAGACGACATGAGCTTGCTCGACAGCGCCCGCGTGGCCACCCGGCTTCCCGCACAGGACCTGGACCGGGCGCGGCGCTTCTACCGCGAAAAGCTCGGTCTGGAGCCCATCGACGAGCGGCCGGGCGGACTGCTGTACCGGTGCGGGGGATCGGATTTCGCCCTGTTCGCGTCGGCAGGGACGTCGCCCGGCACCTTCACCCAGATGGCGTTGGAGGTCGACGACATCGAGGCCGTCACGGAGGAGCTCAGACGGCGCGGGGTGGTTTTCGAGGAGGTGGACCTGCCCGGGCTGAAGACCGTCGACGGGATCGCCGAGATCGAAGGGAACTATCCGAGCAAGGGCGCACGAGGCGAGCGCGGCGCCTGGTTCCGCGACAGCGAGGGGAACATGCTCGGTATCGGGCAGCCGGTGCGTTGAGCCCGCGCGGAAGAAGGTGCTCGCCGACGGGCGTCGGCTGTCCTCGGTCAGCGCCGTCCTGCGCGATCCGGAAGGCCGGCCGTCAGCCGTACTCTGCGTCAACCTCGACCGCACACCGCTGGAGCAGGCCGCCGCCGTACTGTCCGCGTTCGGCGTCCCGAGCGTCGCTCGCCCGGAGCCGCTCTTCGAGCAGGACTGGACCGAGCGCGTCCAGCACACCATCGGCTCCTACGTACGCGAGCACGGGCGTCCCGTCGAACGACTGACCCGCACGGACCGCCTGGCCGTCCTCGGCCGGCTGGACGAGGCGGGCGTCTTCTCGGTGCGCCGCGCCGCCCCCGTCGTCGCCGGCGCACTGAAGGTGTCCCGATCCACGCTCTACGGACTGCTGGCCGAGCTCAGGGCATCCGGCACGAAGCACGACGAAGGACCGACCCCATGACCCGGCTGCCCGACTTCCGCCTCGAGACGTACTTCTCCCGGTGGGAGTTCACCGCCCGCCATCATCTGACCGCGTCCGACGTCAAGACGATGACCCTGGCTGAACTGCTCGCGCTGGCCGACGACAAGGACCGGGACGCCTTCGAGAATCTCTCCCTCGGCTACACCGAGACCTTCGGCGACCCGGCCCTGCGCGAGGTGATCGCCGAGACGTACGAGCACGCGGACGCCGACGACGTCATCTGCTTCGCCGGCGCGGAGGAGGCCCTCTATCTGGCGATGAGCGTCCTGCTCGGTGCGGGCGACCACGCCGTGGTGGTGACCCCGAACTACCAGGCCGCCGAGACCGTGCCGCTGGCGCTGTGCGACGTCACCGGTGTCGCTCTCGACCCCGAGCGGGACTGGGCCCTCGACCTGGACGCCGTCGCCGCGGTCCTCCGCCCGAATACCCGGGTCGTCTCGGTGAACTTCCCCAACAACCCCACCGGCAAGGTCATCGACGCCGCCGACTTCACCGCGCTGGCCCGCCTGTGCGACGAGCGCGGCATCCACCTCTTCAGCGACGAGGTCTACCGCGGCCTCGTCGCCGAGGACCGCGACGTCCCCGCCGGGCTCCTGATCCAGGCGCCCGTCGACCGGCCCGACGCAGCGGTCACGGTCGCCGACCTCACGGGCGTCGGCGCTCTCGACGCCGCGCTTGCCTCGGCCGTGGTCTCGGCGCTTCTCACGGAGAGTTAATACAGAGCTCACAGTGCACGCAGTCCGGGTCCCTACCGTCGCTGGGCATGAGCGAGGACACAGCTGAGCAGCACGGCTCCCGTGCACCCCACCGGGACCGCCCAACTTTCCGTCTGACGTGGGCGGTGACCGCAGCCGTCGTACTGCTGGGCGGCGCGGTGGTCGCGACGTCGCACGCGGGGAACGGCTGGGGCCGGAAGGCCGGGGCCGCCGCGTCCTCGTCCTCGCCCCCGTCCCCTTCTGCTCCCGGTTCCGCTTCCGCGTCCCCACCCGTGGAGAACGTGGTGGCGGAGACCGAGACCGTGGACCTGGACGCGGCGCTCGCCTCCGTTGTCGCCGAGGCCGACGGTGGACTGTCGGTCGCCGTCCGCGACGCCCGGAGCGGCGCGAGCGCCATCTACGGCGAGGAGACGTTCGACACCGCCAGCATCGTCAAGGTCGACATCCTCGCGGCACTGCTGCTCCAGGCCCAGGACGAGGGCCGGGGGTTGACCGCTCGGGAGAGGTCCCTGGCCTCGACGATGATCGAGAACAGCGACAACGCCGCCGCGCTGGCCCTGTGGCGGTCCATCGGCCGCACGGACGGCCTGGAGGCCGCCAACGAGCGCTTCGGCATGACCGGAACGGAGGGCGGGACCGGCGATCTGTGGGGCCTCACCCAGACGACGGCCGCCGACCAACTGTCCGTGCTCGACGCCGTGTTCGGCGACGAATCGCCTTTGACGGAGGACTCGCGGGCGTACGTGACGGACCTGATGGAGCACATATCCGCCGGCCAGGACTGGGGCGTCTCGGCGGCCGCGTCCACCGGTTCGCAGGGCGTGGAGACGGCCCTCAAGAACGGTTGGCTGCCGAGAACCGCCACCGGCCTGTGGGACATCAACAGCATCGGCCGCATCGCGTCCGGCGGCCGGACCTACCACGTCGCCGTCCTCTCCGACGGCAACAGGACGAAGGAGTCCGGCATCCGGACGGTGGAGGACGCGGCACGCACGGCAGTGGCGGCGTTGCGCGCCACGATGTGAAACGCCGTCGGCCCCGCGCTTCACCTGATTTCTCCCAGGATGCCCCGGCCTTCAGGCCGGGGAGGAATGGGTCCTGGGAGCGGAGCCGCGAAGCGGCGGAGTTCCCTCCGTACCTGTCGTGACCTGCGTTTTCGGCTGTTGTCAGTGGTGACGGTTAGCTCGTTCGGGTGAAGGTCGTGGTGCAGGTGAAGCTGTTGCCGTCGCCGGAGGTGGCGGCGGCTTTGGCGGCGACCCTGCCCGTGTGCAACCGGGCGGCCGATGCCGTATCCGTGGTGGCGTACGAGAGCGGCATCACGTCCCGCAACGAGTTACAAAAGCTCGTCTACGCCCGCCTCAAGGCCGAGTTCGGGCTCGCTGCCCAGCCGGCTGTCCGCACGGTGAAGAAGGTCGTGGACGCCTACACCACATTGCGCGCGAACATCCAGGCGGGAAACCTTGGTCCGGCCACCTCGAAGCGGCGCAGGCGTGCGGAGTCGCAGCCGATCGCCTTCCGCCCTGATGCAGCCCAGCCGTACGACGACCGGATTCTGTCGTGGCAGCATGATGCGCAGAGGGTCAGCATCTGGACCGTGGCCGGGCGGATCAAGAACGTCCGGTACACAGGTCATCCGGGCCAGTTGGCGATGCTTGCCAAGTACCGCAAGGGCGAGTCGGATCTCGTACACCGTGACGGCATGTGGTTCCTGATCGCCACCTGCGAGGTCCCCGAAGCCCCGCTCAACACCGACCCGGTGGACTGGATCGGTGTGGACCGCGGGATTACCAACCTCGCCACCACGTCCGACGGGGCCAACTACCAGGGCCGCCGGCTTGGCCGGTACCGGCGCTGGCACGCCCGCAAGCGGGCGCAGTTGCAGGCGAAGCGCACCCGGTCCGCCGCCCGGCGGGCCAAGCGCCGGGCACGCCGCGAGGCCCGGCACGCCGCCCACGTCAACCACAGGATCAGCAAGGAGATCGTGGCCGTCGCACAACGCACCGGACGCGGCATCGCCCTCGAAGACTTGAGTGGCATCCGTGACCGGGTACGGCCTTTCCGCGACCAGCGGGCCGCGCTCTCCTCCTGGCCGTTCCAACAGCTCGAAGAACACATCCGGTACAAGGCCCGGCGGGCCGGAGTGCCGGTGATCTCGGTGGACGCCCACTACACCTCGCAGATGTGCCCCAGATGCGGGCACACGGCGAGGCACAACCGTCCCACCCGGGACACTTTCTCCTGTCGTCGGTGCGGGCTCGCCGGCCCCGCCGACCACGTCGCCGGGGTCAACGTACGCAACCGCGCACGCTCGGCGTGGGTTCTCGTCAACGGACCCGTACCACAAAGGACCTGAACACCTCCTTTCGCTGGTAGATGCGACCCGTGACCGCCCTGTCGTAGGGGGCAGTCGGGAGCGCGACAAGGTGTAGACGACCGAGTCAACAAGCTCGGTCGTTTTACGGCCGAGAAGTTGACAGACGCGTTCGCGACATGCAAGTCGTCTCTGGCCACGGGCGTTGAGTCCGTTACGCGGGGAACCCCGAGGGGGTCCGTTCGGCCCAGGGGCGGGCTCTTTCCAGTTGGGCGGCCACTGAGAGCAGTGTCGTCTCGTCGTCGTGACGACCCACCAGTTGTACGGCGAGGGGCAGGCCGACACCGGTGAACCCGGCCGGGACGGAGGCCGCGGGATTGCCGGTGACGTTCCAGAGGGCGCAGTACGCAATCATCGGCATCGCCCGCAGCGCGGCCTTGACCGTACCGGTGCCGGTCAACTGTCCGGCTTTGGGCGGGAGACCGGCGATCGTCGGGGTGAGCAGCACGTCGACGTGCTGGAAGACGCGGTTCGCCTTTGCGCCGATCCGCTCGCCCTGGGCGACGGCCCAGCGGGTGAGCCCGGGACGGGCCCAGGTGCCGAGGCGGACCGTCTCCCGCGTCCGCCGCTCGAGGAGCCGGTAGTCGTCCATCGCGAAGGCCTCGGTGCGCAGACCGGCGAACCACTGGGGTACGAACGCCGTCGTCGGGTCCGGGTAGCGGGGGTCGATCTCCTCGACGTGGTGACCCAGTTCCGCGAGCAGCGCCGCCGTCTCCGTGACGGCCCGCACCACCTCGGGCGCGGGCCGCACCCCGAGGGCGGCGGGCTTGGTGGACCAGCCGATCCTCAGCGGCTGCGGTTCGGTGGCCGCGGCCTCGGCGAACGAGGTGGCGGGCTCGGCGGCGCGGAACATGTCACCTGCCGTGGAACCGCGAATCGCGTCGTACACGAGGGCGGAGTCCCGCACCGAACGCGTCAGCGGACCCACCGTGCCCAGCCCCCACCACAGGTGCGGGTGCGGGGACGTGGAGACGCGGCCGCGTGCGGGCTTCAGGCCGAACAGGCCGCAGCAGGCGGCCGGAATGCGGATCGAGCCGCCGCCGTCCCCGCCGATCGCGGCCGGGACCAGACCGGCCGCGACGGCGACCGCGGATCCTCCGCTGGAACCGCCGGGCGAGTGCTCGGACGACCACGGGTTGCGGGTGGCACCGTGCGCCGACGACTCGGTGAACGGGAACAGGCCGAACTCGGGCATGTTCGTCTTGCCGATGACGACCGCACCAGCGGCACGCAGTCTGCGGACCACCTCGCTGTCCGCGGCCGCGGGCCGGGTGTTCGCCGCGGTGCCGAACGTCGTCACCTGCCCCTCGACGTCGTTCTCCTCCTTGATCGCGACGGGCACACCGTGCAGCGGACCGCGCTCGTCCTGCGGAGTGGCGTCCCGTCGGGCGGCCTCGGCCAGCGCCTCCTGCGCCGTCGTCACGGTGAACGCGTTGAGGGCGCCGTTGTACTCGTCGATACGGGCGAGCACCAGCTGGGCGAGCTCACGTGCCGAGATGTCACCGGCACGGATGGCCGCGGCCTGCCCGGCAACGCCTGCGTACGCAAGATCGTCGGTCATGGCGGGGACGGTACATCCGGCCACGGCCGCCCGCGTAGCGCGGATCGCGGTGATGCGCGTCACAACGATGTGCCGGGGAGATCCGGACTGCCGCCGCCCACCCCCCGCGCCGCGCCTGCACCCGCACCCACACCCGCACCCGCACCCGCACCGGGGGGCTCTCCCGGAACCCCGTCACGAGCGTCGCCGCACGGCCCTGGGCCGTGCGAGGCACCGCCTCGGGCCGGTGCCACCGCTCAGCTTGGCGTTTATCCTCGGCGGGCTTCGTGCTCCTTGATGGTCTCGGCGCGTTTGACGGTCTTGCCGACGTCGTGGCGCTTGGCGCGGTGCCTGTT
>NZ_JBHWKX010000150.1:0-7480 GCF_042730885.1 Streptomyces sp. NPDC059909 | reverse complement strand
CGGGTGCGGTGATAAGTCGCATGCCCGGTTCGGTGGGGGGCCGTCGGAAAAGGGTCCGCATCAGCGGACACCTCGCCGGCGGCCTACCCTGCGGGACCAGCAAGTCAGCGGAATGGATGCTGGAATGCCGGGAGGTCGTTGGTGAATACTGACGAGCTGGAGTGGGCCTTGATGAAGGCTGAACGCCGGGTACTGGAGATCCAGACCAAACTGCACCGTTGGGCGAACGACGATCCTCATCGCAGGTTCGACGATCTGTACAACTTCGTGTCCGACCCGGCGTTTCTGCTGGTGTCATGGGCACGGGTGAGAGGGAACAAGGGCGCACGCACGGCCGGAGTCGATGGCCGGACTGCCTATGCAGTTGAGGCGAGCCCTGGGGTCGAGGTGTTTCTCGACCGGCTGCGGTCGCAAGTTAAGGACCGTAGTTTCCGACCGGTTCCGGTACGGGAGCGCATGATTCCCAAGGCGAACGGCAAGCTGCGTCGTCTGGGTATCGCGACCGTCGCGGATCGGGTGGTCCAGGCGTCCTTGAAGCTGGTTCTAGAGCCGATTTTCGAGGCGGATTTCATCCCGTGCTCGTACGGGTTCCGCCCGAATCGCAGGGCTCATGACGCGATCGCTGAGACTCGCTTTCTCACGTCCAAGAGCTATGAGTGGATCGTGGAAGGCGATATTGAGGCGTGCTTCGACAATATCTCGCACACGGCCCTGATGGATCGTGTTCGCGGGCGCGTCGGGGACAAGCGCGTCCTGGCTCTGATCAAGGCGTTCATCAAGGCGGGGGTTCTCGCCGAGAGTGGCACGCTGAGAAGCTCCGACGCTGGGACCCCTCAGGGTGGGATTCTTTCTCCGTTGTTGAGTAATGTGGCTCTGTCGGTACTGGACGAGTGCATCGACCAGCATGCCGGAGGGCCGCACTCGACTTCCAAGCAGCGGGTCGTGAGGCGTCGCAAGGGACTGTTCAACTGCCGCCTTGTACGGTACGCGGACGATTTTCTTGTGCTCGTCGCTGGGACCCGTGAGCATGCCGAAGGCATGCGTGATCTGGTGGCCGAGGTGCTCGCACCGATGGGTTTGCGCCTGTCGCCGGAGAAGACGATGATCACCCATATTGATCAGGGTTTTGACTTCCTTGGCTGGCACATCCAGCGCCAGACCAAGCGAGGCTCTGACCGGCGGTACGTCTACACCTACCCTGCCAGGAAGGCGCTGCGCGCCGTGATGGCGAAGGTCAAGACGCTCTGCCGACAGGTCGATACGAACTTGCCGCTGTCAGCCCTGATGTACCAGCTCAATCCGGTACTGAGGGGCTGGTGCGCCTACTTCCGGCCCGGAGTGTCCAGCAAGACGTTCGATTTTCTGGGCTCCTATGTGTGGCACCGAGTGATCTCCTGGATCAGGCGGAAGCATCGTCAGGTCTCCTGGAAGCAGCTCCGGCGCCGCTACTGCCAGGGCCGGTGGTGGCCAATCACCCAAGAGGTACGGCTGTTCAACCCCGCAGAGGTGGGCACGACCCGCTATCGATACCGGGGCACAGCCATTCCCTCGCCATGGGGGGCCAAGGGATGAGAGCAACGCCAGCGTTGTAACGGGGCTTGTGGAGAGCCCGGTGCCTAGCGATGGGCACGCCGGGTTCGGGAGGCGGCCCGGAGAAACCCACCGTCGGAGACGGCGGCAGGGCGCTCCGGGTCGACCTCACGGCGCCCCCGCGCGGAACTGACCGAACGACCAGGCCGCAGGGCCGAACCCCATGCACCGGACCGGCTCCTGCCGGACAGCCGGCCACCCGCGAGCCTCTCCGGCGGGCGTTCGACGAGATTGCCGCCCTGGTCCGTCCTTGGTTTCCGCGCTGCCCCAGCGGCCTGTGGCGCCGCGTTCTGGAGGGCGCGTGACAGTTGCCCCGCGGTCTGCCGGAGAACCGAAGCGGCCAAAGGGATCGTCAAGTATTTTGCGCGCATGGCCAAGCCGTCGGTGGTGTTCTCACCGGTACCGAACCCGACTGCTCGGCCGCACCATCGCCCTGCGGCTCTGCTGCTTCATCCGGTCTGCCGTATGAAGCAGCAGGGCCGCTCATCGCCAACGCCCTGGGGGGTACACGGACATGGGAAGACGTAAGATCGCCGCCGCCGCAAGGAGAACGGGGAAGGCTCTGGCACTGGCTGCCGCCGTCGTCGGGTTGTCGGCTCTGGCTGCCGGGCCCGCCCACGCGGGTGTCATACCCCGTGTCTACCAGGGGGACGACTACGCGGAGGTGTCTCACGTCTACTACGAAGGCGTTTTCCTCGGGGAAGTGGCCTTCGCGTGCGACCGCGAAGCGGACGGCCACGGCGTCTATGCCAAAGTCTGGCTGGTCGGCGGGTACGTGGAGATCAGCGACGGCAACGGATCCGCGAACGGGTGCGGTTCACGCGCCTACGACAGGAACGAGGTCGAAGCCATCGAGGTCTGCGAGCGCGTGACCGGCCCCGACTGGTGCTCCGGCCGGAAGTACGCGTAGGGCCGCGGAACCTCTGCGCGGCCGGGCCTGAGCGGTCCGCCGACTGCGTCCCGTGCTGAGTCGCTGCAGGCCGGCGCTGCGGGCCGCGGGGGCGAGCGGGTACGCGGAGCCGCCACGTCCCCGTGACGGCTCCGCGTACCTGCTGCCGGACCCCGGCCGCGGTTGACGTGGCCGGGGCCCGGGGGCTCAGGCGGCGCGGGCGTGTGCGGCCTTCGGCCGGCTGCCGGGCCCCTCGCCGGGAGGCGGGGGCGGCGATACGGGCGCGGAGCCGGGCTGGTCGGGGCTGCCGGGGTTGCCGGGGCGCTTGAGCTCGCCGATCAACAGCCTGTTGGCTTCGTCGATCTCTGGGAACAGCGTTTGTCGACGGGTTCCGGAGTCAGTTGGTGATCACTCGGCTTGTATTTGTCGAGCAGAAGTGACGGCGCTGCGCGTGGGGGCGGCGACGAAAAGGGAAGGCGGGAACCAACGGGGCGTTGGCAGGATGTCCGAGCTCCAACACCCGATGGGAAAGGACCCGCCGACTATGGCTCGTGCCATCACGTTGATCCGCTCTGCCTCCCTGTCCGACGTAGCCGAGTATGCCTACGCGGCCACGGCGCCCGCCGAGTCACGCCTGATCTTCCTCGCCGGGGCGTGTCCGCTGAACAATGACGGCTCCACGGCAGCGATCGGTGACTATGCGGGTCAGGCAATGAAGGCCATCGAGAACATGCAGGCTGCCCTCGCTACCTCAGGTGCGTCGCTCCAGGACGTCATCAGTACAAGGGTTCTCGTCGCGTCGGCCCGGCGAGAGGACCTGGTGGCTGCCTGGGAGGTGGTCCGGGACTCGTTCGCTGACCATGACGTCCCAAGCACCTTGATGGGCGTCACCGTGCTCGGCTACAAGGACCAGCTCGTCGAGATCGAGGCCGTCGCCGCCGTGCTTGATTCTTGAACCCGCTGACACTCTGTGGCGACATGATCAGCAGCCTTCACTACTGACTTCGGCTTGTCAGGGTGACGTTGGGTTGTCGAGGGTCAGGCCGGTGCCGGCTATGAAGCCGTCGAGGGTGTCGGGTCGGTACTGGAGGCGTTTGAGACGGTTGCGGACGAGGGTTTCGAGCCGGTCGAGGGAGACCACGGCGAGGTTGGCCAGGCTGCGTTTGACGTGTGCCCATACCCACTCGACGGGGTTGAGGTCGGGCGAGTAGGCGGGTAGCAGGAACACCGTCAGCCATTCCCGTTCGGCGATCAGTTCGCGCATGGCGTGGGAAACGTGGGTGTTGAGGCGGTCCCACACCAGCACGATCGGTGCCTTGACGAGCTGGTGGACGCCGTCGATCAGCGCGATGAAGTCGCGCTCGCCCATACTGCGACGCTTGCCCTTGCCTGCCGGGTGGGTGCGCAGGCGGTGGCACAGACGAGTGCGGGAGCCGGGCCGCATGGCGATCACCCCGGCCACCGACAGGCGTCCCGAGCGCCGCCCGCTCACCGTCACGACCGGGGTGCGGCCCCGTCGGCCCCAGGTGCGTCCTTTGGGCGGCCGTCGGGTGAAGCCCGCCTCGTCCTCGAAGCAGATGTAGCCCCCGCAGGCCGCCCGGGCTCTTTTACCTCGGCCCAGGTCGCCTCCTTCCACATCTCGACGGCCGTCTCGTCGCGCTCGGCGACCCTCCGCGCAGGGACCTGCGGGCTGAAACCGAGCCGGTGCATCAGCCTCGTCGCCCCCGAGACGCTGTAGGAGACGTGGAACTTCCTGCCGATCAGCGTGGCCACCCGTGCCGCGGTCCACACCTGGTCCTCCACCCAGCCGTGCGCGGCCGGACCCTGCTCGAGATACCCGGCCAGTTTCTCCAGACAGCGCGGGGACAGACGGCACCGGGATCCGCTCGGACCACGGGAGGCCAGAGCCTGCACACCGCCGTCCCGCCACAGCTGGTGCCACTGGTAGGCCGACTTCGGGCTCACCCGCAGGCGCCGTGCCACCTCCGCCGGCTTGACCCTCTGCTCGAACAGCTCGGCCGCCTGCATCCGCACCGTCTCCCGGCGCAGGCGTCCCTCAGACGTCAGCCCGCCCCCATCCGCATACCTCACGCACAAAGGAACTACAGCCAACAGCTCAGGCACGTACGGCACTTCGGGAAACCTCACCCTAACGAGCCGAAGTCAGTAACGGCATCCCGATGCTGCGCTGGCAAGTGCCTCCCGAACTCAGGTTCTGGCTCACTTTCCGTGATCCGTGCACGGTGAGTGATCTCCACTGGGAGACCAGTGAGGACGGAAGGTGGGTCTCAGCTGCAGACGATGGGGCAGCCACGTCGGATCGAGTGCTGGGCAGCGCGCAGGAACAGTGCGACGTAGAAGGCTGTGTCCAGGTCCTTGCTCCACGGTCCTGTCCCAGTAGTGGCCAGTTCCTTTGCTTGGTGCCTGAACCACGTGCTCAGGTCGAGGTTGTCGCATGTTGCCGGGGTTTCAGGTGGCAGATCGATGACTGCCGCCAGTTTCTCGGCGAGCGGTAGTACCTGGGGGGCGCTGGCGACCATGGAGTCGTAGTCGCTGGATTCGATGGGCAACCAGATCTCCTCATCGAGCGAGAAGGGTACGAGCACGGTCCAGCCGCAGAGGGTCTCCGATTCCTCTCGTGACAGGTGCGTCTCGCACAAGGCGAGGAACCCGGTCATGGGTGGGGTCAGCTTCTCCTCGAAGGCTTGCCCTGAACCAGGCGCGAAGTCCGTCTCCGGGGGGACGTCCTCGTAGGGCGGCAGGCCCCGCTGCCTGAGTTCAGCGTTGAGAGCTGAGGCGACCTCGCCCCACCCGTCTTCCTCGTCACCGAACCATTCCTCCGCGCCAACGCTCACCAGGTACACACCCATGTGGGGAAGCTATCGCGCGCATCAGACATCGATCAGTGTGCCAAGAGGACTCGCTTGCGTAAGAGAGCGAAGCCGGCCCGGCCGAACATCTGTCTCTTGAGCATCTTGATGCGGTTGACATGCCCTTCGACGACGCCGGAATTCCACGGCAGAGTCAGACCGGAGATGACCGCGTCGCGATCTCGGTCGATGCCTGCGGCGAGGGTGTGGAGGGTGGGCAGGTCGTCTTGGCGGACGGCGTCGAGCCACTCCGGGAGCCGTTCGCCCTCGCGCTCGGCGAGCATCCGGGCGAAGGAACGGACATGCCTGGTGAGAGCGTCCAGCTCCGGGCAATGGGCGAGCACGGCCTTGAGCCGCAACTGTTCGCCCTCTGTGAGGCTTTCGGGGTGTCGCAGAATCCACCCGGAAACCGTTCGTGGGGTCGGCGGCCTGGCGGAGACCGGTCCTGGTGAGAGGCGCTTTTCCCGTAGGTAGGCGCGAACTCGCTGGTAGCTGCCCTTGTAGCCGAACGGCACGATCTCTTCCCACAGTGCCCAGGCGTTGGTGCATCCCTGGTTCCAGCGGTCGTCAAGGTACGGCTTGTACTCGTCGAGGACAGTGGGACGGTCCTGCCATTGTCCCTGGAAGAGGTCCTCAGGAGCGGCTGCGTCGGCCAGGCGCTTGACGGTGCGGTGGGTCATGTGAAGCTGGCGACCGATTGAGCGTCGGCTGTGGCCAGCGGCCAGCAGCGTGTGGACGATGGCATGCCTGTCCCGGATACGGTCGGCGAACCGGTGCCCTGTTGGCCATGGCGATCCTGTTGTCGCCTCGGGCGGTGGAGTCGCGACCGCGGGCTGGGCTTGCGCACGAGCCGAACCGGTGCGCCCGTGTCCGTCCGTTGTGTGGGGTTTCGAAGCAGGTGTTCCCCCGGTGGTGGGCGGGTTACTGTCCAGGTCACGCAAGATCATCCTGGGGGCGCCATATGTACCTTGAAGCGCATGCCGAAGCCGCTGTCGGGCCGGGCCGGCCGCAAGGGAGTGTCCGGGGTGCGGACGGGCTTTCCTCGCGCCAGGCGGCGATCGTGGCGTTCATCGAGGACTGGAGCGCATGGGCGTGCTGTACCGGGATCCGCACCGGCCGCGCGCGTACCGGGTCCGGCACCGCTGGATGCCCGACCCCGGCCTTGAGCACGAGCTTGTCCCGCTGGTGGAGGGGGCGCAGGTGCCGCTGGTGGGCCGGATCGCCGCGGGCGCGCCGGTGCTGGCCGAGGAGGCCGTCGAGGACGTGCTCGTGCTGCCGCGGCAACTGGTCGGCGAGGGGGAGCTGTTCGCCTTGAAGGTCGTCGGCGAGAGCATGATCGAGGCCGCTATCTGCCCGGGTGACGTCGTCACCGTGCGCCGTCAGGATTCCGCCGACCACGGCGACATCGTCGCCGCGCTCCTGGACGACGGTGAGGCCACCGTCAAGCGCCTGCGCCGCCAGGACGGTCAGGTCTGGCTGATGCCCCACAATGCGGCCTACGAGCCGATCCCGGGCGACGGTGCGCGCATCCTCGGGAGGGTCGTCGCGGTGCTCCGCGTGTTGTGACCGCGCAGAGCGGTGGGGACCACCGTCCCGTGTCGAATCCCCTGCTGACCGGGGTGGGTGCCTGGCAGAATCCGGCGCCCGGGCGCAGGTGGAGCGCCCGGGCACAAGGGGAGGGATCTTGGCACTCTTCAGGCGTCGTGGCCCAGAAACGAGCACCCGGCTGAGCACCTATCTACCCGGTGCGAACAGCGAGGCCCGGCGGTTCTTCCGCACGCTGGTGCAGCACCACCAGAACTCGGTGGACCTGCGGGCAGCCCAGGGCGCAGGTCCGGAGGCCACCTGGGCTCGGGTGGGGTTGGTGGCCGGCCTGCACGACAGCGACGTCCGGCGGACGCTGCGCGACGTGGGCCCCCGTACCGATGTGCTTCGTCCGGATATTCAGCGCGCGATCGCGGTGGCCCTCGATCAGTTCGCCGGCGTCCTCGGAGTCCGCGGCACTCTGGTTCAGGCGTGGGGGACGGCTATCGCTTTGGTGACTGGTTTGGTGGTCAGGCTGGAATGGGGATCCAGGCTCCTCGGCCGTCGAAGAGCTGGGTAACCACGTCGAGCAGGTTCTTGCCCTGTT
>NZ_JBHWKX010000149.1:0-7663 GCF_042730885.1 Streptomyces sp. NPDC059909 | reverse complement strand
GACCGACCCGCCCGTCGGCCCCACAGGCGCTGACCGGGCGACCGTGAACGATCCCGCCGATCAGGACCTCCCGGCCAGCTGACGGTTACTGAGACACGCTCCTAGCCGGCCAATGCCCGCTGTTTCCTGGCGGTCACGTGCGGCTGGTGAGGCTGGCAGGGTCGATGTCGAACGGGAACGGAGCGTGAAGCCGGGTGACCGCACCCGCGAGGACAGTGGTCTTCTCCACGTACCGGCCGTTCTCCAGCTCGGTCACGATGAGCCGCGGCGCCGGGTCGAATTCCACACGCCAGTAGTGGGGGATCGCAGCCTCGGCATAGAGCAGCGGCTTGAATTTCCGGTCCATCGTCTTACTACCAGGCGACACCAGCTCAACGACCAGCTGCACCGCCTCGGCGTCGAGGCTTACTCCGTCCTCGGCGGCCGCGCCCGCGTCGGCGATGACAATGTCCGGCACCACGAGACCGGAGGGGAGCGTGACGTTGATCGCTTCCAGGATCTCGACCGGCGCGCCGACTGCGCGAGCTGCCGCATCGAGAGCCACGTGGAGTCGGAAGCTCGCCCGCTGATGGCGCAGTCCGGGAGCGGGCGACATGACGAGGGATTCCCCCAGTAGCTCATAGCGGAAGCGCCTGTCCTCAGGAAGCGCAAGGACATCGGCGACGGTCCACGGACCGGTGTGGTCGATCTCGATCGCTGCGACGCTCATCTGCACCTCCTCCTCCTGTGCTCTTCCAGTATGGGCTAGCGGACAGTCTGATGTCTGTCACCCGGGCTAGCCGCATGCCCACGTCACGCGGGGGCCCGGGCCAGGGCGAAGCTGCGGCCTCGCGGACCGGGCCAGCTCCATCGAGCCCGCCGGCGCCGAGATGAGCAGGATCACCACCGGTCCTCCGCCCGGCAACGGCGGCCGGAACACACTCCTAATCCCCGCGTCAACCGCCCGGGGCCGACAGGCCCGCCCGCAGGCTGCGGCTGCGGCTGCGGCTTGAAGATCAGCCTGAGCCGCCAGGCTCGCTGCGGTTGCCCAGTGCGCAGGACTGGGTCGGGCCACCGTCGCGGTGTTTGCGCAATCCCATGACTGGCGTGGGCTACCAGGTTGCGCAATCAGCCGCGGTGGACGGCCAGGCGCGGTGTTGCGCCGGGCACGGCGGGAAGATCACCATGCAGACCAACAGCCGTACGGGCTCGACAGTGACCGCGCCACCGGGGCAAGTGAGCGGGAGAGGTGACAGCCCGCCGGGGCAGCGAGAAGCCGTGCCAAGTCCGGTTGGCTCCCACCAGGGCGGATGAGTTTTCGGCAAGGGCAACGTCCACGCCGATGCTGCTGGCCCGCTCCCGCCACGCCTCCGTCCGCTCCCTGGAACGCTACGCTCGCCCCGGCGTCGACGCGGTCGCCCGGCACGTCGCCGAGCGCGACTCCGCCGCCCGCCGTCGGGGTTGATCACAGCGGCCTACGGCAGGTTTCCAGAGTATTCCTGGCAACCTTGCGATAAGCCTCAAATCGTGCTGTTCGGTGACATCATGAGTAGTGAATTCCGCATCATGACGGTCGTCCGACCAGGCGACACCTGAGCCTCTTCCTGCCTGTCAGTATGGAAAGGCGGTGAGCACGTGAGCGACGCCGAGCAGGAGCCCACTGCGGCCGAAGGGACAGAGGCGGAGACCACCCCCGAGGAGTCACCGGCCACGACTGAGGCCGGCCCTGTGGAGGGCGAAGAGCCGACCCCCGAGGCGGCGGAGACGGAAGCAGAAGAACCCGCGACCCCTGCGGCCGAGGAGACCGAGGCTGAAGAACCCGCGACCCCCGCGGCCGAGGAGACTGGGACCGAAGAACCGGCCCCCGCCGCGGCCGAGGAGACCGGGGCTGAAGAACCCGCTACAGAGGAGTAGGAGATTGGCTGTGCGCGACGACTGTCGCGCACAGCCACGACGGAAGTCTCGAAAGCAGTCTCGGGATGCCCCTCAAGCGGACTCGCTGGCATCCGGCTCGCTGCCCGTGCGCACCGGCCGCGCATCGCGCCGCGCGAGGGGCGGAAGTCCGGATGCCTGCAGCACCGCCGGTGCCACCGTGGACGGGTCTCCGCTGGCCACCCACCAAAAGCGGGCCACCATCATCATGTCGTCGACGCTCTCCCGCACGAACCCGTCCACGATGCCCAGACCGCCCGGGCGTTCACGCAGCACCACATCGCCCGGCTCCTGATCATCCGCGATCTGCTGGTAGTCCCCCGAGTCGGGGCAACCCGAGAACTTGTACACCCAGTGGCCCATGCCTGCCATCCTGCCGGGAACAACTGAGCTTGGTCCGCTTTGACGGACACCGTTGGTGTGGTGGTCAGGCCGCGAGTGCTGTCTCGTATTCGGCGGGGCTGCGGTAGCCGAGGCTGCTGTGCAGCCTGCGTATGTTGTACCAGCCTTCGATCCACTCGAAGATCGCGGAGCGGGCCGCCGCCCGGCTGGGCCACGGCCGGTCGCCGATCAGCTCCCGCTTGAGGGTGGCGAAGAACGACTCAGCAAGCGCGTTGGCGTGATCCGTCGACTGCTGGGGTTTCCGACTCTGAAGACGGAGGTCGGGTGCGGGTGACGCATCCGTTCCATCCGCTGTCGGGGCTGGAGTTGGAGTTCATCGAGCGTCGGCAGTGCTGGCGTGGGGACCGGGTGTACTACTTCGATGAGGTGGGTGGCCGGTCGCGGATCCCGGCGGAGTGGACGTCGGTGGCGCCGGTGGACGCGTTCGTGGTCGCGGCTGGGGGCGTCTGTCCGTTCCGGACGCAGGATCTGGTCGAGCTTGCCGCGCTGATCGACCGGCTGCGGGGTGTCGGGGAGATTGCGCCGTGAGCGTCGCGGGGTTTGTGCCGGGTGGGAGGGCGCTCGCGGTGTCGATCAGGGGCGCGTGCAAGCGTGGAATGTGCGCTGGCCTGCTGCTTTTGCTCCTGTCGGTGGTCACAAGGGGCTTGGCTGTGCTCGGGTCCGTCCGAATCCTGGTGACAGGGCTGGAGAGGGGAGGCGGTCATGGCGGCAGCGGCGGGCAGTGCGGCGAAGATCCGTGCTCTGCGGGAGTCGCGGACGCTCAATCCGCGTCCCGAGGCGGTGGTCGACGAGGCGTTCACCGCTTCGTCGTTCCTGGATCCGTGCGATCTGGTGCAGGTGAAGTACGAGATGGTGCGCCGGGTCCGCGTCGACAAGGTGCCCGTCGCCCGTGCGGCGGCGGCCTTCGGGTTCTGCCGTCAGAGCTTCTATGCGATAGCGGCCGCGTTGGATGCGGGCGGGCCGGCCGCGCTGGTGCCGGGCAAGCCTGGGCCGAAGGGGCCGAGGAAGCTGATCCAGCCGGTGATGGAACACATCGAGGCCCTGCTGCAGGCCGATCCGGGCCTCAAGGCACCGGCGTTGGCCGCGGCGGTGGCCGAGGAGTTCGGCGTCCAGGTGCATCCGCGTTCCATCGAGCGGGCACTGGCCCGCAGGCGCGAGGGCCGCAGTCAGGAGGAGGAAATAGGTCCCCGCAGCTGACGCGGCCGCCGGGATGCGGGTCTGCGCGAGTTACGAACAGCTGCGGTCCGCGGTCGTGGAGGGACGCGGCGGTGGCTGGCGTCATGGCTGGTCGGTGCTGGTCCGCTCGGGCATGGCCGCGTGGAGCCGGGCAATGGCGGCCCTTTTGCGGCCCGGGCGGGCAACAGTCCGATCGATCACCGGTGCCCGCAGGCGACGTCGCCGACCACCTCGGCATCGAGCTCGTGCACGTGCTGGCCTCGCTCGTTCTCGGGCACGGTCGGCCGCCCTGAGCCCGTCACCGTCACCGTCACCGTCACCGTCACCGTCACCGTCACCGTCACCGTCACCGTCACCTGGAGTGTTGCGTTCGAGAGGAAGTACGTCGTGCAGGAACAGCCGTCCGGCGCGGGGAAGGTCACCGCGGATCATCTGCGGCGGGGTGCGTATCTGTATGTGCGCCAGTCCTCGCTCAAGCAGGTCGTCAACAACACCGAGTCCACCTCCCGGCAGTACGCGCTGCGGGGCCGGGCCGTCGCGCTGGGCTGGGGCGAGGGCCAGATCACCGTGATCGACACCGACCAGGGCCAGTCCGGGGCCACGGCCGCTGGCCGGGACGGCTTCCAGCTCCTTGTCTCCGAGGTCTCCCTCGGACGGGCCGGGATCGTGCTGGGCCTGGAAGTGTCCCGGCTGGCCCGCAACAACACCGACTGGCACCGATTGCTGGAGATCTGCGCGTTGACCGGGACGCTGATCCTGGACGAGGACGGGCTCTATGACCCGCGCTCGTTCAACGACCGCCTCGTCCTCGGTTTGAAGGGCACCATGTCCGAGGCCGAACTCCACCTGCTCAAGGCCCGCTTGCGGGGCGGGCAGCTGTCCAAGGCCCGGCGTGGGGAAATGAAGCAGGCCCTGCCCATCGGCTATGTCCACGATCAAGCCGACCGCATCGTCAAGGACCCCGACGCCGCGGTCCGCGCAGCCGTCGAGCGGGTCTTCACCCTGTTCGCGGCGACCGGCTCGGCCCGCCAGGTCGTCATTGCTTTCGCCCGGGACAAGCTCTCCTTTCCCGCCCGCATCCGCACCGGCCCTCACAAGGGAGAGCTGGTCTGGGGCCCGCTCAAGCACTGGCGGGTGCTCTCGCTGCTGCACAACCCCTGCTATGCCGGGGCGTTCGTCTATGGACGCCGACGCGCGACGAGGACCGCGCAGGGCACATTCGCCTGGGCGATCGTCCCCCGTGATCAGTGGATGACGCTGATCGAGGACCACCACGAGGGATACCTCTCCTTCGCCCGGTGGGAGACCAACGGCCGCCTGCTGGCCGGCAATGCGGCCAGCCACGGCGAGGACCGCAAGGCCGGGCCGGCCCGCGAAGGACCGGCCCTGTTGCAGGGCCTGGCGATCTGCGGCAAGTGCGGACGGCGGATGACGGTCGGCTATCGCCAGTACCGCGACGAGATCTTCCCCGACTACCGGTGCATGACCCGGGCCATCCAGGACGGCACACGCGTCTGCGAACGCCTGCCCGGCAAGGCCATCGACGCCGCCGTCACCCGACTCCTCCTGAACACCCTCACCCCGCTCGCCGTCGACGCCGCGCTGAAAGTCAGCGACCAGCTCATCGCGCAGGCCGCCGAGGCCGACCGGCTGCGGGCCACCCATGTCCAGCGCGCCCAGCACCGCGCGGACCTGGCCCGGCGCCGATACCTCGCCGTCGATCCCGACAACCGGCTCGTCGCCGACACCCTGGAGGCCGACTGGAACCACGCTCTGCGCGAGGTCGCCGCGGCGAAGGACACCTACGAGCGGGCGAAGACCGAGGCCGCCCCGCTCGAACAGACCGTCCGCGACCGGCTGACCACACTCGCCGCCGACGTCCACGCCCTCTGGGCCGATCCTGCCACCCCCATGCGGGAACGGAAACGTATCGCCCGCCTGCTGATCACGGATGTCACCCTCACCCGCACCGACCAGATCACCGCGCAGGTCCGGCTGTCCGGCGGTCAGCACCACACCCTGACCGTCCCGATCCCACTGTCCGGCGGCAAAGCCTGGCAGACCCATCCCGACACCGTCGCACTGGTCGACGAACTCCTCGAACACCACACCCACCGGGAGATCGCGAAGATCCTCAACGAACGGGGCCACACCAGCGGCAAAGGACGCCCGTTCACCGAGCTCCTGGTCCGCGACATCCGCGACAACTACCAGCTCACCCACCGCTACCAGCGACTACGCGACCGCGGCCTGCTCACCCACGAGGAATACGCCGCCGCAGTCGGCACCACCGCCCAGACAGTGAAGATCTGGCGCCGGGCCGGCCTGATCGACGGCATTCCCTACAACGACAAGAACTGCTACCTCTACCCACCGCCCGGCCCCAACGCCCCTCACGTCGCCATGGGCATCAAACTCTCCGACCGCATCGCGGCCCGGGAAGCCACTCACAACGCAACATCGCAAAGGAGCGCAGTGTGATGACAACGGTTTGTCCCAGCACTGGCCGGTGCGGCCGATCGACAGCCGGACGTCGAAGTCCCTTGCCAGGTCGGCGAATTCACGGCTGGTGTATTGGCAGCCGCGGTCCGAATGAAAGATCACCGGGCCATTGGGACGGCGGGTTCGCCAGGCCGCGCTCAGGGCGTCGGCGACCAGTTCGGTGCGCAGGTGGTCGGCAGCGCTCCAGCCGATGACGCGACGGGAGGCGATGTCGATCACGGTGGCCAGGTAGAGCCAGCCCTCCTCGGTCGGGATATAGGTGATGTCGCCGCACCAGCGCGAATCGAGGGCGGCCGGGTCGGGCCGGAAGTCGCGCAGGACCAGGTCGGGACGCGTGGTGGCGTTGGGGTCCGGGACTGTGGTGCGGTGGCGTCGTCTGCGGGTTCGGCCTTGCAGGCCGGCCTGGCGCATGAGCCGGGCGACCCGGCGTCGGCCGCATCGCTCACCGTCCTTTTGGAGGACCGCGTGGACGCGCGGGGCCCCGTAGCTTCCCCACGAGTCCGCGTGAACCTCGGTGATCTTCTCGGTCAGCTCGGCATCACGGACCATGCGGGGGCCGGGAGTGGGGGTCCGGCGGGCGTAGAAGGCGGCACGGGAGACCTTCAGCAGCTCACACGCCCGTTTGACGTTGTGCCCTGCCTGCTTCTCCGCCTCGATGAACGGGTTGACCGTCACCGGGTCTCCTTCGCGAAGAAAGCCGTGGCCCGCTTGAGGATGTCGACGTCCTCCCGTAGCCGGCGGTTCTCCCGCCGCAACCGGGCCAGCTCCTCGTGCTCGTCGCTGGTCAGGCCGTCGCGCTCTCCGGCGTCGACCTCGGCCTGGCGCACCCAGTCCCGCACCGCGGTCTCGGTCAGATCGAAATCCTTGGCGACCTGACCGACAGACCGGTCACCGCGTCGGCACAGCTCGACGATCTCGGCCTTGAACTCCGGCGTGAACGAGCGGCGAGGACGCGGTTTCTTCTTCCCCATGCTCTCCATGACAGACATCTTCCTTCCGGGGCGGAAGCCCCTGATCTCAGGTGTCTGTCAAAGCGGATCAAGCCCAGTTATCGTCTGATGCTCCGGTGCCATCGGATCTCGCCTTCGTGCCATTCGTCGGTCGGTGTGAGCCCGGCGGCAGTGGCGACGGCAGCGGATGCCCGATGCTCGGGGTGGATGTGGGCGATGACGGTGTGCACCGGCTGCCGGCTGAGCCAGTTGACGAGTCCTTGGGCTGCTTCGGTGGCGATGCCTCTTCCCTGCCACGGGGTCCCCACCAACCAGGCGATCTCGGCGATGGGGCCGTGGCCGGAGGGGCTGACCGTCGCCTGGACTGTGCCCGTCAGGCAGGACTTGTCACGGAGCCGGATCACCCAGTTCAGCCAGGACACGGCCGGATCGGGAGAGCCTGCCGTCATGCGCTGGTAGCGCGAGCGCAGGGCTTGCGGGGTGTCCGGAGCGCCGCCGATGAAGCTGTGCAGGGCCGGATCGGACAGCACGGCAGCCATCTCCTCGGCGTGCTCGACGTGCAGCGGCAGCAGGTCCAACCGCTCCCACGGCTACGGCGTGCTGGACGTGACCCCGGAACGCTCGCAGGTGACTCCTCCCCCGGATAAATCCGGGGGCTTCTCCTGTCGGTGGCTCAGGCCACGTCGGGAAGGACCAGCCCGGCCCTGAGTACGACGTTCCAG
>NZ_JBHWKX010000148.1:0-7673 GCF_042730885.1 Streptomyces sp. NPDC059909 | reverse complement strand
GCCCAGGAGTGGAGTGCGACCCTCCCCCAGCCTTCGGCCGGGAGGTGCCCCCAGGGCTTGCGGAGCCGTACCCTCTGCCGGATTCCCTTGAGTTCCTCCAGGGAGATCCCGGCCGAGGTGCGTTCAGCCTCGGTCACGATCGTCTTGGCGATGATGTGGTTCTGGTTGGCTGCATGGCGCGTCTCGCGCCGGTTGCGCTTCTTCAACAGCCGCTTGGCGGACTTGGTGCCCTTGGCCTGGAGCTTGCGGCGAAGGCCCGCTTGCCGCTTGCGGTGCCGGTTCAGGCCGCGCCCGGCCGCCTTGTAGCCGGTGGACGTGGTGGCGATGTTGACGATACCGAGGTCCACGCCGATGAACTGCTCGGGCTCGTACGGCTCGGCCTCGGGCACCTCGCAGACGGCGATCAGGTAGAACACGCCGTCGCGTTCGATCAGGTCGGACTCGCCCTGCCGGTGCTCCCGAAGCGTCTTGAGCGCGTCCGGCGAGCAGGCGAAGCGGACGTTCTTGATCCGCCCGGCGGTCGTCCAGATGGACACCGTCCGCGCATCGTACTGCCAGGACAAACACCTATCGTCGTACGGCTGCGCCGCCTCGGGACGGAAGGTGACCGGCTTCGCCTCGGCCCTGGTGCGTCGCTTGGAACCCGGCTTGCCGAGGTTCCCGGCCCGGATGTTGGCCTTCAGCGTCGAATAGGCGTCGCGGACCTTCTTAATGGTGTGCTGAGCGGCCTGCGACCCCAGTCCCCTCGCCCTGAGTTCGGCGTAGGTGTGCTTGCGCAGCTCGTACTCACGCGGAACACCAAGCCTGAACGCCACCGCGGACACCCAGTTCGCCGCCTCGTTGACCGCGTGCAAGGTGCGCTCAAGTGCCGGTGCCTGCACGGCATCCGGCATCAGCTTCACCTGCACAACGATCTTCACGAGGGTAAGCACGATACTGCTCTATGTCACCGCGATGGGAGCCAAATACCGATATCCGCAGGGGCCGCAGCGTCGTCTACGCCCTGCACGCACACTTGGTCTTCACGCCTTAAGTACCGGCGCTGCCGGTAACCGACGAGACCCTTCGACCCTGCGAAGAGGCCATGCACGACGTGTGCCAGGACTTCGGTGCACAGCTGCGTGAGTTCAACGGCGAGCGTGATCACGTCGACCTGCTCGTGCACCATCCGCCCAAAGTCGCACTCTCCCGGCTGGTCGGCTCGCTCAAGGGCGCCTCCGCCCAGCGTCTGCGCCAGGAGTTCCCCGACCACATCCGCAAGTACCGGTGGGGCAAGCACTTCTGGTCGCCCTCCTACTTCACCGCGTCCTACGGCCGAGCACCCCCGAATATCATCAAGGAGTACATCGAGAACCCAAAACGCCCCGCCTGAGCGGGTAAAGACCACAGTGCAGACCCGTGCTCACGCGCGGGTCACAGCAATCCAGAGAAGCGATTCCTCCCGGCTCTAAAGAGCCGGGGTTCCTCGCTAGATCATGCTGAACGGTTCTCTCAAGGTCATGACTGCTTGGCACCGCAACCGTGGGCAGGAGTAGCCGATGTCAAGCCTGTGCAGGGGTTACGCGTGTTCCCCTGCCCGGTGCCGCTTTGCGTACGACCAGGTCACCGCGGTCATCAGGGCCGGGATGGCAAACAGGGGGGCGAAAGCGAAGCCCCAGACGGTCTGTGCCGTACCGCTCGACATGTACGTCTGGCTCTCAACGGTGAAAGCCACCACGAGTTGCCACAATGCCGCCAGGACCAGGACGCCCGAGGCGGTCCAGGCCAGCGCGGCGAGTGCCCGGGGGCGCAGCGGCCGCCACCGGTCAATGACGAGCAACAGCGGAAACAGAGCGGCCAGTTCGGCAAGGACAGAGAGGCCGACAACGTATGCGATTCCCCAGCCCGGGATGTCGAATACGTCGCGCAGCACCTGGTCGCCGTAGCCCACATAGACACCGGATGCCATGGCGATGCGCCACAGGCCGGACGGAACTGCGCACAGAGCGATGGCGTGGGCGGCGCGGCGAGCCCAGACAGGGGCGGGTGCGGAGGCGGGGAGAGGAGCGGTCGCTGTCGTCATGACATACATGCTGGCCCTGGACATGGCGGCCACGCTTCGTCCGCTACGGCGGAGCGTATCCGCCTTGCGGAGGAGGGCGCACCCGCTGAGGGAGGACCTGCGGAGGGCTCAATTGCCGGAAAGCTGGGTCGCCAAACCGTCCGGCGATCAGGACATCGAGACCAACCCGGTTCCCGGTTGTCACAGCACTAGCTGGCCCCCGCGCGGCCCGCCGCCCCGGGAGCGGCGGGCCGGCGCCTCGAAAGGCGCAGTCGCGAGGTAAGCGGAACCTACACTTCCGCCAGCCAAAACGGAAGACCCCTTCCCACTTGACCCTCAACGTGCACAGACGCACTCTGATACGCCACGCGCCGCAAGGGAGCACAGTATGAGCCGAGCCACCGACACACACCGCATCGTCGAGTACTGGACGGACAAGGACACCCACGTGATCTTTCCCGTCGAACGAAGCGAAGAAGTTGACCGCATGAGCGATCGGCAGCTGATCTCGAAGTACGGGGACCCCGAAGACGGGACAGTCACGCGCATCGTCCAGTAGGTCACTCCGCCGCCGGCCACAACTACTCGTCTGTAGCGTCCGGCATCGGCGCGATGCCCGTCGGGCAGGACGCTCCCCCAGTTGGTCTCGAACGGGGTACTTGGCTTGACGCCCGTCCCGGCGAGCCTGTGCTGCCATGTGACCCGTGGGATCAGGCGCGCAGACCCGTGAGCCCGTCATACGCTGCCGTGACGATCTCTAGTCCCCGATTGTCGTCCGCCGGTTCGCGCATCTGATGTGTCACGTACGCCACTGCCATACGGGCATCAGGATCGATCATGACCAGTGAGCCACCCCAACCGCCCCACCCGTAGGTGTTGCCGAAGAGTCCGTAGCCCAGACCCCAGCGCATCGGCATGCCCAGGACGCGGTCATCGCCGTGGAACTGCTCCTCCCGGGCACGGTCACAACCCGCCTGCGACAGCAGCCGCGCCCCCCGCACCGATCCTCCGCAGGCCATCACGGACTGGACGAGGGCGACCGAGCGGGCGTTGCCGAGCCCGTTCGCCGCAGGGATTTGCGCACGGCGCCAGGCCACGCTGTTCCCGTCGTGGACCCGTATCGGGGTCCCGGCGGCGGGAGTCGCGCCGCTGGCGGGGGCACTCGCGGCGTAGCCGTCGTCCCGGGACTGTGGCGGGATTGTGAGCGCCACCCGGTGGTCATGCTCGGCGGGCAGGCCGATGTGGAAGTCCGCGCCCAGGGGGTCGGCAACCTCGTCGGCGAAGAACGCGCCCAGACTTCGGCCGGTGATGCGGCGTACGACCTCGCCCACGAGGAATCCCTGGGTGAGCGAGTGGTATCCGGCCTCGTTGCCCGGCTCCCATTGCGGAGCCTGCGCGGCCAGGCGTGCCGTGGCGGACGTCCAGTCGTACAGCTCCGCCACCGGCCCGTCCCAGTCGGGCAGGCCAGCCGTGTGCGCGAGCAGGTGGCGTACCAGCACCTTCTCTTTGCCCGTCGCGGCGAACTCCGGCCAGTACCGGGCGACCGGCGCGGCCAGGTCGAGTTCGCCACGGTCGGCGAGAACCAGCGCGCACAGCGCGGTCATCGTCTTGGTGACGGACCAGACGTTGACGATCGTGTCGCGCTGCCACGGCATCGTACGGTCGGCGTCGGTGAATCCGCCCCAGACGTCCACCACCGGCCGGCCGTCCACGAAGACGGCCACCGAGCCACCGGCGTCTCCCTCGTCCAGCAATGCCGCCAGCGCGCTGGGCACGGCAGTGAACAGTTCATCGTATGAGCCCTGAATGTCTGCCATACGGAGAATCCAGCCATCTTGGGGTGACGCGAGGCAACTGAATTCCCGAGCGTTCGCACGGACGCACGAGAGCCCGAGGGCCCGAGGGCCGCGCCGCCTCTTGAGAGTTCCGTCACCGAACCACTTGAATGTTGCCGTGACCATGGCACCGATGGACGACACTGAAACTATCGCCGGACGGACCGCACTCAACGAGATCATTGCGCAGCTGCGCGTGCAGAGGCCAGTGTTCCACTCCGAAGCCGACCTTCAACACAACTTCGCTCGGGTGCTGTGGGAGTTGGCGCCGGACGTGCACTCCAGGCTCGAAGTGCCGCAGCGGCTGTCGGACAAGACCGAGTATCTGGACCTCCTGTGCTTCGGGCCCTCGACCCGCACCGCGATCGAGTTCAAGTACTTCACTCGGAGCTGGACGGGCACGGTCGGCACTCCAGCCGAGGACTACGCCTTGAAGGCGCATGGCGCCACTGACCTCGCACGTCTGCACTTCGTTCGGGACATAGCCAGGCTGGAGCGCTTCTGCCGCCGATCCGACCAGAACGGTCTTGCCCTCATGCTGACCAACGAGGCCTCCCTGTGGACTGCGCCAGGCCTCGGCCGCCGACGTACTCGGGATCACGACTTCAGGATTCACCACGGAGGGGAGCTCGCCGGGACGCTGCTCTGGGCCGAGGGGGCTTACGAGCCGAACACATGCAATCTGCGAGGCACGTACTCCCTCGATTGGGAGCAGTACTCCGAGCAGGACGGAGGAGGCGGGGAGTTCCGCTACCTGGCGGTGTTCGTCACTCCATCGGCTACCGGAGTCGGCGACGCCACCGCACACGCGTAGTCCCGTTCATGGATCACTCCGCGAAGCGGAGCGAGTAGTCACGGACATGCTCCGCAGCCCGTCACGCTCCGTATCACGGTCATGTAGGAAGGCTCCAAGGAAACTGGAACAAGGCCTCGACAACCATCTGGTCCTGCTCATTGGTCAGATTCCTGTGGCCGTAGGTACGTGTGACACCTGGCAGCGCCAGCTCTGTCACAAGGCTCGAACATACGAAGCTGCTTTGGCGTCCCAGCTTGAGGAGCAGCCATTCCCGGAAGCCGAGCAGCGCGCCGCGTGCGCCCGCATCGTAATTGTTCAGGTACGTGACGTAGTTGCTACAGGAGCCGCTTGGGCCGCACATGCCGGGTCGTGTTCGGATCAGGTCCAGATGCTCCCTGAAGCTGAACTCGCCGACACGGCGACTCCGACCACGGACACCGGTGTGCGGTCAGTCATCCGTGGGAGTCGGCGCAGGGGCGATACCGGTCGGGGTCACGGGTCTACGCCTTCGATCGGTGAGCCGCTGCTGGGCGGTCGTCCGTCTTGGCGATGCCGGTGGAGCAGGAGGAGTCTCAGTTGCTCACAAAGGTCTCAGCTCGGAGCCCATGCCGCCGACGATGAGTGCACCGGCGTGGGGGAGGCAACACGGCGGTGCGCTCCTCGCGGCGGCCGGTGACCGCAGGAGCGGTTGGACGGGCACGGAATCGCTTGGAACCCTCGCGCGTTGGAGCAGGTGCGTATGGGATGACGGTGGTGTGTGCACCGAGCAGCCCGAGTGACCGAGCTGACACATATTGGAGGGCTGCAATGGCGGCGCAGACGCAAAGGGCCGTGCTGGCGGGCGGATGCTTCTGGGGGATGCAGGACCTGATCCGCCGGCTTCCGGGCGTGACGGCGACCCGGGTCGGATACACCGGGGGTGACGTGCCGAACGCGACGTACCGTAACCATGGCACGCACGCGGAGGCCATTGAGATCCTTTTCGACCCCGAGATGACCGACTTCCGCGCGATCCTGGAGCTCTTCTTCCAGATCCACGACCCGAGCACCAAGAACCGTCAGGGCAACGACATCGGCCTCAGCTACCGCTCGGCGATCTACTACGTGGATGACGAGCAGAAGCGGACCGCCGAGGACACGATCGCGGATGTGGACGCCTCCGGACTGTGGCCGGGCAAGGTCGTCACCGAGGTCGAACCGGTCGGCCCCTTCTGGGAGGCCGAGCCCGAGCATCAGGACTACCTGGAGCGTTACCCGGACGGCTACACCTGCCATTTCCCGCGCCCGGGATGGCGGCTGCCCGCCCGCGCGGAAGGCTGACCGCCCGCGTGAGGCCGACCGCGGGCGCAGGCTGACTGGCGGAGGCTCCGCGGCTGAGCCGTGCTTGCGCCCCGCGGGGCTGGCGGTGCCCCGCCGTGGACGAAGGGGGTGCCGGGCGGCGGGACACAGTTGGGGAGGAGCAAAACAGAGGCCCAGCGATCCCGATCTAGACATCTTTAATGGTGCGGGTTACGTCGGGCCGTGACGGCTGCCGTGGTCCGCGCCATGCCGGGAGGATGCGGTATCCCGATGGCGGTGGATTGACGGCTGAGGAACGGGCTCGGCGTGAGCAAGTCCGGCTCGAGACAGATCGGCCATTCAGGGGCATTACGGCCACTTCCGGGCCATGGAGGGTCTGGGTCGACCGCCATCAGTCGCTGCGGTTGCGGTTGCGGTACGGCCGTGACGACCCGTGGGGCTCCGTCTCCGTCAACTCGGGCTTGAACGTGTTCAAATTCTGTGCCAGGCTGCGGAACACGTCCTTGATCTCCCCGGTCGCGCACGCGCCCTGTAGAAACCGCTGGAGGTGGAGCGTGTTGCGTTCCTGCCGGACCGCGCTGGTCCTCCTTGCCATGGCTCTCGCACTCACGGCCTGCAGCTGGTTCTGGCACCGGCCGCCGCCCGAGGGCGAATCCGTCGTGCTGAAGCCGGCCGAACTCACGACCACATGGACCGACGCCAACGGCGGCACCCTGACGCTGAAGCCAGATGGAACTTTCACCGCCAACAACGTATGCGGCGACTGGATGGGCGCCTCGGACTGGAACTGGACAGGACCCCGGTCAGGATCGGGCACCTGGGAAGACGACTCCGACAAGACAGGGACCGCCGTCCGGCGGTCGTTCAACACCAAAGGCCCCAAGGGGGATGACGTGGGAGACGTCCTCAGCGCTCTGCGGCATGGAAATACTCTGATGCTCTGGACCCGCGTGGGCGACGAAGACAACGACGATCCCCACTGCATTCTGACTAGAGATCTTTAGAGGTCATCTCATTTGGTTGCCTCGGCAGGCCGTGGGTCGTGGTGGGGATCGTTGAGCGGCTGGTACCGGACGAGTTGTGAGAGTTGTTCCAGCGGGTGGTGCCGGAGGCGCCTTCGCGGCCTCAGGGCGGTGGCCGCCGCCGGCATGGCGACCGTGAGGTGCTGGCCGCGATCGTGTTCGTAACCACCTCGGGATGCACATGGCAGCAGTTGTGCGCTGTGTCGTTCGGTCCGTCGGGGGCGACGGCTCATCGCCGTTTTGCGGAGTGGACGAAGGCCAGGGTGTGGGCGAAGCTCCACCGCCTGGTCCTCGACGAGCTCGGCTCCCGCGGCGAGTTGGACTGGTCACGCTGCGCGATCGACTCGGTGAACATGCGGGCCCTGAAAAGGGGGACCTGACAGGCCCGAATCCTGTCGACCGGGGCAAGTACGGATCGAAGATCCATTTGATCACCGAGCGGACGGGTCTGCCGCTCTCCGTCGGAATCTCGGGGGCGAACCTGCGCGACAGTCAGGCACTGATACCCCTGGTGAAAGGCGTACCGCCGATCCGCTCCCGCCGCGGGCGGCGGCGGCGCAGGCCGGACAAGCTCCACGCAGACAACCTGCGTTCCGCGTAATTCAGCGTCCTAGAGTCACTAATCTGGGGTCTGACCTGCGCGGACATGGGTGAGGGCGCCTGAGAGGCGTTTCTCTAGG
>NZ_JBHWKX010000147.1:0-7714 GCF_042730885.1 Streptomyces sp. NPDC059909 | reverse complement strand
GCAGACCCGTGGTCCAGCACGGGTCAGGGCAATCGAGACAAGCGCTTCCTCCCGGGCGTGAACGCCCGGGGTTCCGCGCTAGATCGTGCTGAACACGACACCGTCGGAGTACCGCAGCAGGTTCCGGCACACGGGATAGCCCCAGCCCCGCGTTGGGATGGACGATTCTCGGCTGCCGCGGACCTGGCAAGCTCGCGATCGATCTCGCGGGCCCAAAGTCTCCACCGGGACATGCTCCACGGCCGGAGAGAGATCGAGCCGGCCGTCATGCAGCCGCTCCAGGACGGCGGTGGTCGCGCCAGTGAACCGCGCCTTGTACGTCGATGCAGTTTTCGGTCGTCTCCACCGCTCGCCGCGCGGGTCAGCCCGTACTCGACCGAGGTCTTTCAGGGCAGAGTCAGGCCGGCGATGACGGCCTCCCGGTCAGGTCGATGCCCGCGGCGAGAGTGTGGAGGCAGGGCAGGTCGTTCGTTGCGGACGGTGTCGAGCCACTCGAACAGCCGCTGCCCTTGGCGCTCGGTGAGCATGGTAGCGAAGGACCGGACGTACCGGGTGAGGGCATCGCGTTCGGAGCAGTTGGATCGGACAGTCTTGAGCCGGCCGTCTCGTGATCGGCGACCAGGCAGGGCAGGCAGCAGTGACACTCAGGGCGCGGGTGCCGGCGATGCGGCCTCCCATGCAAAACCGTCCGGGTCGGTGAAAGGCCCGGCATCGCCGCCGATCATGAGCTGGTGCGATCCGATGCCGTCGGGTGAGACACCGGCGTCCTCGGCAAGGGCACGGCGCCTGTACAGCGCCAGCTTGACGGGACTCGACGCAGCAGCGAACTCGACGTACACGCGGCCGAAGCTCTTCGCCACGGTAAGGCCTTGGTCGACGTAGAACCGCTTGCTCGCGGCCACGTCCGCGACTCCCAGGAGGAGCACGATCTCGTCGATCTGCCGGGTGGCCGGGCCGGTGTCCTTCTTCGCCGAGGTCGCGACCTTCCAGATCGTCCCGTCCGGGGCCTGTACGACCCCGCCGTAGCCCCAGAGTGACTTCGAGGCCGGCTTCAGCGGCGTGGCGCCGGCGTCGAGGGCGGCGTCGATGAGGCTGTTGACGGTGGCCGGCTGGGACACCGTGAGCGACAGCGTGAAACCACGGAAGCCGGTCGTCGGTGCCTCCGAGGCTCGCAGACCTATCTGCGTGTCCAGACCGAAGGCGGCGGTGTAGAAGCGGTTGGCGGCCGTGGGGTCGGCCACCTCGAGGGTGATGGATTCGATGGATGCCATGGCCATCACGCTAGTTGTGGCTCGGCGACCGGCGCTTCTTGATTCCTGACCGGTCTGGTCACCTGTTTCGCCACACACGGCGGCATCCCCGCCGCAGTGCCCGTTGCGCGGCGACGGTAGGCGCTGGGCGGCATGCCGACCAGCTCGGTGAAGCGGGTGCTGAAGGTGCCCAGCGATGAGCAGCCGACCGCGAAGCAGACCTCGGTGACGGTGAGGTCCCCACGACGCAGCAGCGCCGTCGCGCGCTCGATGCGCCGCGTCATCAGGTACGCGTAAGGCGACTCGCCGTAGGCGAGCCGGAACTGGCGGCTGAGGTGCCCGGCCGACATGTGCGCGCCGCGGGCGAGCGCCTCGACGTCCAGCGGCTGCGCGTACTCCCGGTCGATCCGGTCGCGGACGCGGCGCAGTCGCGCGAGGTCGCTCAGGCGCTGCGCCGCGGTGCGTGCGCGCCCCCACGAGGGGTGACACATGAGAAAAATCCTTTCATCGATGTCCGCGAGCACCTGGGTTCCATGCCGAGGTAGGCGGCGAGGTGCTCGATGGCGATGCCCGGCTTGCCGGAGTCGACGAGCCGGTCGAGCAGGCCGACCAGCTGCTCGACGTCGGCGGGACGGAGGCCGGTGGTCGGCTCGGCGAGGAAGTAGACGCTGCACTTGTGGACGGCCAGCGTGCTCGCCACGGCCTCGGCGGCCGGCATCGCGGGCACCTCTGCGATGGTGCGGCCGCCGAGGGGGTGGTCGAGGACAGCGGCCTGGAAGCGTTGGCCGCCGCATTCTTCGCAGGTGGTCGCGACGCCGGCCATCATGGCCGAATCGATGATTGGACGGCTCAGCGAAGCTCCTGGATGCGGACCAGGTTGCCCGCGGGATCGCGGAAGGCGCAGTCGCGGATGCCGTACGGCTGCTCGGTCGGCTCCTGGACGACCTCGGCGTCGCTGGCCTGCAGCTTCTCGAAAGTGCCGTCGAGGTCCCGGGTGGCCAGCAGGATCCAGCCGTAGGTGCCCTTGGCCATCATCTCGGCGATGGTGCGGCGCTCGTCCTCGGTGACCCCAGGGTCGGCGGCCGGCGGCGCCAGGAGGATGGACGTACTGGGCTGGCCGACGGGGCCGACCGTGATCCAGCGCATCTTGCCCTGTCCGACGTCGCTGCGGACCTCGAAGCCGAGGACGTCGCGGTAGAAGGCCAGGGACGCGTCCGGGTCGTCATGCGGGAGGAAGCTCGTGTGAATGGTGATGTCCATGCCGATCAGGCTAGGTGCGGCTCCGTGACCGCGCTTCTCGATTCCTGATCGATCTGCCCACCTGTTTCGCCACACACGGTCGCATCCGCGTCGTCGCGCGCACCATCTGGCGCCGCATCGCCCAGGATCTCCTCAATCGTCTCCCAGGTGATCACAAGCCGGGGCAGCGCGCCTCCTCCTCAGCCACCAGTCGCCGGTTCAGCTCCGCGTTCTGCTCCCGGGCGCGCTCCACCCGCTCCCGGGCCGAAGCCTCCCGACCGGACAGCCAACCGCTTGGGCAACACCGCGATCAAGAAATCGTCACGGAACGAAACGACGTCATTGGCCATGCGTGAGGGAATCCAAACTGGCCGCTGACACGGGCCGTAGGCCCGGACCTGCTTGTGGGAACGGTGTGTACCTCCCTTCAGCATGATCTAGCGAGGAACCCCGGCTCTTTAGTACTCCAGCAGGACTTTGGTGTCTGACCTGGGGCGATGCCCGGGCGGCTGGAGTGTAGCGGGACGGTAGCTGGTCAGGGGCGGCCTCGAAGAGACCGCCCCTCGATCGTGCGACAGCGTCGCTGGTAGTGGCAGCGGCGGGCGACTGCTTGGCGTCGTCGGCGCCAGTTCGACCAGCTCATCGCGTGGCGTCGGCCTCGGTGTCCGCGCAGGTGCGGGGGCTGGGGACGACAAGCTGCCAGGAGTCGCCGAATCTCCGCCACTGTGAGCTCGATGGTCTCGGCTGTCTCACCGGTTCCGCCCCGAGGCTGCTATATCAAGTCAAGCTGCTTGAGGGAGATCTTCAGCGGTGATCTGCTGTGCGGGGTGATCTCCTCGTTCGAGGAGCTTGAAGAGCTGCCGACAGATCGCACGCTTGAGACAGCGTTGTGCGTCTCTCGCGGTCTTTCCCTCACTGATTCGCCGGGCGACGTTGGCACGGGTGATCGGGTCGAGGCGGATCCGAATCAGGGTGATCGTGTGGAGTGCCCGGTTGAGCTGCCGGTCTCCGCTGCGGTTGATCCTGTGCCGGTTGGTCAACCCTGACGAGGCGGGGATCGAGCGACGCCCGCGAAGGCCGCAAACGCTGCCTCGGACCGGAAGCGGCCGGTGTGCGACCAGCTGATCAGGATCTGGGCAGCACTGATCGGCCCGACGCCCTGTAACGCCAGCAGTTCGGGGGCGACCGTACGAACGAGCTCGAGGAGCTCCGTTTCGAGCTCCTTCGCCTCAGAGCGCAGGGCTTCGATCCGCTGAGCGGCGCTTCGCAGGGCGCGAACGGTCATTCGGTGCTCGGTGTCCTGGGTCGGCCGGTCCCGCAGCTTCGCGCAGTGAGCAACCTGGTCCTTACTCTTCATGCCTCGGAGTTCGACGCGGAGCTCGTCAGGCGCCGAGATGATCAGGGCCTTGAGCAGGTTGATAGCAGCGGTGCAGGCCAGAACGGCGCTTTGGCGAGTGGCCAGGAGGACACGAAGTGCCTCGCGCTCACCGCGGCGTCGTGGGTGAATGAGGTGTTCGGTCGCCAGGGCCTCCCTGGCCGCGCGGACAGCGTCAAGCATGTCGGTCTTGCGCCCGCCTCGGACCGCGGGACGCTTGGGCCGGCACACTTCGACGACGCTTTCACCAGCCGCGTCCAGGAAGGCGGCAAGCCCGGCGCCGTAGGAGCCGGTACCCTCCAGCGCCCAGCAGCACCGTCCCGGAATGTGCTGGCGGGCGAAGTCCAGCAGCTGCTGGTAACCCCGGGCATTGGCAGGCGAATCGGTGCTGGCGAGGACGGCGCCGATGGGGCTGACGGCCGCTGCGGCGAGGGTGTCTCGGTGCGTGTCGACGCCGATGACGCCGTCGACCTGTTCTGCGAGCATGGTCACGCGGTTGTTCTCCTTCAAGGGCTGGACGACCGTGGTCGGCGTCGGCCTGGGTGGAGTCACCGCGTGGCAGAACTGTGATGAGTCACGTCGAGATGGCGGACAAGCTGCTGATCAAGCCAACGGGGTGGGCCAGGCCGACGCCGACGTCCGGCAGACATCTCGGGGGCACGGCAAGCTCTGACGAGCCGCCAGTTACCGTTTCGGGTCATGCCGGAACGCCAACGCCAGCCTGGCAGCAACCCAACCCGGGCCGCAGGTCGACTATCACAGTTACCTTTTTCACGGCCCCGCAACGGGGCTCCCGGCCTCCGGGCCCGTCATGACTTGCTGCCCCAGTCGATCATGATCGAAAAGGTGCTGTCACCGGGTACCGGAGGCATTGGCAGACCGCTGATTAGGGGCACGAGCGCCGATCCCGTTCCTGGGTGAGGCAGGCTCTTCGTAACGTGGATGCCGGCACGCTGATGCCGCAGGTGGCGTGAACAGCCCACAGTGAACTGAGACTTGGGCACGGCCAGCACGTAGCCGACGCCCGACTGTTCCAGCAGCCGGCGGAAGCGGCTCTCCTGTCCGTAGGCGGCATCCGCGGTGACCCAGGTGATGGGCAGCGGCGAGGCGAGGGCACGCAGCACCATGCGCCGGGCCAGTTCGCCTTTGGTGGCGAACTCCCGCGCGTCGGGGACTCTGGCCGTGCGGCATCGTTCGCGGTCCTCGGTCCAGGACTTGGGCAGGTAGAGCTCGCGGTCGACCAGTGCCCGCCCCTTGACCGAGGCGTAGGCGGCGAAGACGCCGATCTGGCAGTTCTCGGTGCGTCCGGCGGTCCCGGAGTACTGGCGCTGGACCCCGGCGGAGGTGGTGCCCTTCTTGATGAACCCGGTGTCGTCGATGATGAGGACTCCGTTGTCCTTGCCGAGCTTGTCGGCGACGTATCCCTGCAGGTCGTCGCGGATATCGTCGGGCTCCCACTTCGCGCCGGCGAGCAGGTGCTGCAGGCCGTCGGGAGTGGGGTGGCCTGCCTGTTCGGCCAGCTGCCAGCTGTTCTTTCGGGCTACCGGGGCGAGCAGACCGCGTACGTAGTCACGCACGCGGCGACGGAGCTCGACTCGGCGGAAACGGTGGCCGATGGTCACGAAGAGGTCGTCCAGTTCAAGGTCCCGCTGCTCGGCAGCATGCTCGGTGATCACGCGGGGAGACTGCCCCGCCGCTGCCACTACCAGCGACGCTGTCGCACGATCGAGGGGCGGTCTCTTCGAGGCCGCCCCTGACCAGCTACCGTCCCGCTACACTCCAGCCGCCCGGGCATCGCCCCAGGTCAGACATCAAAGTCCTGCTGGAGTATTAGTACTCCAGCCGTAGATCGTGATCTTGTTGGTGGGGGGCGGCTTGATCGGTCAGCCTGTCAGATACGGTGCAAGCCATGGACGGCCGCGTGTACGTGCCCTGGTTCTCGGTCGGAGAGACCGATGAGGACGCGTTCGAGACGCTGGAAGGTGCATGGCGCACGTTCGTGTCCGTACTGCGCGAGCGGGCTGTCACCTGGCCCTGCGAACCCGACGACACCCTCATCCTCCGCCCTGAGGAGACCGGATTCGCGTATCTGCTGGCCCTGCTCTACGCGGTGACGCCTGGAACCCATGTCATCTCCCGTGTGTTCGGTGCGTTCTTCGACGAGCAGGGTGTGCTCGGTACCGAACTGCACGATCAGATGTACATTCCCCTCCAGGGGTCTGTGGTGGGAATACACCGCGTCGCCGGTTCACCCGCCCGCTGCGCGGAACTGACTGCGGACTGGTTTGAGCGCATCCTGCGGGGCCAGGCTGGCAACTGGCCGCCCCGGGGTCGTGATCTTCACGTCTGATTCGCGGATCGTCTGCGGTAATGGCCAGCCTGGGCTCGGGCCTGGTGGCGGCGTCGCCAGGCGGACCAGCGGAGCCGGTGGGCTGCATCGCACATGGGCCGGACGACGAGCGTCGTGAACAGTCGCTGGATCTCGTTGCAGGTGAGCGGAATCAGCCCGTCCGGGGCGGGATGGCGGGCGTGTTCGTCGGCACGGACGACGGCGAGGAAGGCGTGGGCGAGCATGGACAGAGTGACCCAGCGAGACCACGAGGTGAAGCGGCGGACCTGGTTCTCGTCCAGTCCGACCAGGCCCTTTCCGGCCTGGAAGGTCTCCTCCACCCGCCATCTTGACCCGGCGACGCGCACCAGCGTGGCCAGGGGTACCGGGGCGGGCGAGAAGCAGCGGTAGTAGGCGAGTTCTCCGGTGGTGCGGTTGCGGCGGATCAGCAGTCGGTGACTGCCGGGCCGGGGGTCGGCCAGGTCGATGACGGCCCAGTCGTAGAAGCGGTGCCCCTTGGCTCCCGCGCCTGCCGACAGCTTCTGCCAGGCACGCTTCGGCGCCTTCGCGGCGAGCGTGTCGGCACGGAACTTGCCCGCCCTGGTGGTGACTTCGGCCGAGCAGGCCACCGCGAGAACGTAGCCCAGGCCGCGTTCCTCCAGGGCGGACCGCAGCTTCGGGTTGCCGCCGTAGACCTCGTCGCCGGCGACCCAGCCGACGCGGTGTCCGGCGTCCAGGAACCGTTCGATCATCGTGCGGGCCAGCTCAGGCTTGGTCGCGAAGGCGATGTCCTCGCCGAGCCCCGCCGCCCGGCAGCGGTCCGGGTCGCAGGTCCAGGACCGGGGCACGTACAGTTCCCGGTCCACCGCCGCATGGCCTCGGGCACCTGCATAGACCGGGTAGACGGCGACCTGGGAGTTCTCGATCCGCCCGGCCGTGCCGGTGTACTGACGCTGGACCCCGACGGTGTGGACACCCTTCTTCACATCGCCGGTCTCGTCCACGACCAGCACCGCCTCCTCATCGTGCAGGTGCTCGACGACGTACTCGCGGACGTCATCACGGACGGCATCGGTATCCCAGGAGGCCCGGCACAGCAGATGCTGCATGTCGTGCGGACTCGCTTCCCCGGCCCACTCCGCGATCGTCCAGCAATTCTTGCGCGGCAGGTCCGACAGCAGGCCCAGCACCAACCGCCCGGCCCGGCGCCGTGGTTCGACCCGGGCAAAACGTCCCGCGATCCGCCCCATCAGGGCCTCGAACGCCTCCCGCCAGCGAGCGGGATCTATGCTGTGACCTGCGGCCACCGTCTCATCGTTGTTCCACACAAGCCACGATGATCAACGGTGGTCGCACCCGTCTCCACACCGGCCCGACCAGCAAGATCACGATTTACAGCTGGAGTATTAGAGCCGGGAGGAATCGTTTCTCTGGATTGTTGTGACCCGCGCGTGAGCACGGGTCTGCACTGTGGTCTTTACCCGCTCAGGCGGGGTGTTTTGGGTTCTCGATGTACTCCTT
>NZ_JBHWKX010000146.1:0-7754 GCF_042730885.1 Streptomyces sp. NPDC059909 | reverse complement strand
TCCTCATCCGCCAGAACCACCTCGACCGTCGGCCGACCCATACGCGCCATGAGCCCAGCCTACTTCTATGGCGGAATAAAGACTCAGGACACTAGGTCATGGTTGCAGCTGCCCCCGGACCACCCCGCCGTCGTCGTCGCGCTGCGCACACTCGCCGACCAGGTCCGCCTCGGCGTCCCCGATCTCAAAGTCGCGATCACCCAGCTCAGCGAGTCGCACCCAAGGGGCGGTCGTTCCTACGATGGAGATGGTCGACGGGGCAGCTGTCAACGTGCGGACCATCTCGGGCCCAACCGGCGACGGCCGCGGGACGCGAGTGAGCAGACCAGCCCCGACATCACCACGCGCGAGCCATCCACACGGCGCATTCACTACGCAGTCCGACGCCAGCCCCATTCATACCGCCGCCCCGGGTAAACGGCGGGGACAAGGACACGCCATGGGGTCCCGAAGTTCCAGAGACAAGCCCGCCGCACGCCGCGCCCGAATAGAGGAACTGCGCCGCGCAGATCAGGCACGAAACCGCCGGAACAAGATCATCACGCTGGTCGTCGCCGCAGTGATCCTCGCGGCCCTTGTCGGCGGCGCCTGGTACCTCCTCGCCACCACACAGGGGGCCGAGCAGGAGAAGGCCGCTCCGGTCGCGGGCGAACAGACCTGGTCGAACCTCAGTCAGACCCATGTCACCAAGGACGTCAGGTACCCGATGACACCGGGTGCCGGCGGTGACCACGACCCGGTCTGGCAGAACTGCAACGGCGACGTGTACACCAAGCCGGTGGCCGAGGAGAACGCCGTGCACTCGTTGGAACACGGCGCTGTCTGGGTCACCTACACCGAAAAGGCGGCACCCAGTGACGTCAAGTCGCTCAGCGACCGAGTGTCGAAGACCCCATACAGCCTGATGAGCCCATTCCCCGGCCAGCCCTCGCCGATCACCCTGACCGCTTGGGGACACCAACTGAATGTGACCACGGCATCCGACGCCCGCGTGGCGGAGTTCTTCGACAAGTACGTCCAAGGCGCGCAGACGCCCGAGCCGGGAGCCGCCTGCACCGGAGGGAAGACAGCCTGACCGTCACGCGGAAGGAGAAGTTCGGGATCACCGCGGTCGGCAGGATCATCACCGTCCCGACGAAGAACGACGCCAGCGGCGTCGCGTCGAGAAGCGGCCCGCACGGCCCATGATTCGGTGGCCCGCACGGCGCACAGGGCGAGATAGGCCCGCCGCAATGCGCCGGGCCTGTGTGTTCGATGCACGGTCAGCCCATGCCGTTGCGTCCGTCTTCGCTGTGGTGTCCGTGCTCGGTCGAACCGCCCATCATCGAGCCGGACATCATGCCTTCGGACATCATCTCTTCCATGTGCTGCCGCGCCTTTGCGCGCTCAGAGGCGGGCAGATGCTCCGTGCAGTGCCGGATCATCTCCTCCCTGTCGTGGCCGGCGCGCGCCCCAGGTCCGGAATCGGAGCTGTATGTCGCTGCGGGCCTGGGTTCAGAGGCCGAGGTCGCGGCGAGCGCGGCGGTGGCGCCGTAGGTGCCGACACCGCCGAGGACGGCGGTCGCGACGGCCAGGCCGATGGTCCTGCGCTTGATCATGATTCGCTCCTTGTGCCAGGCGGGGCTGTGTGTCATCGACGCTAGGCACGGGCTGTGAAGGAGCCATGAAGCGCCGATGTGGGGGCGCTGTGCACTCGCACCTGCGGGATTCCCACACGCGGGAGGAGCTCCGGGCGGCTACCAGCACAAACTCGACCACCAAGCAGCCCGCGGCAACCGAGTAGGCACTATAGGAGCGGTTTGCTACCCCTAGGGGGTAGGCGTAGCGTCCACAGTGGAGGGAGGTTCGGATGAAGAACCAACAGGTTCATCAGGGGAAGCAGTTCCTCGCCCCGGACGTCGTGGACGATGCGGTCGTACGACTGGCGAAGATCAGCGGACAGGTGCAGGGCGTCACCCGGATGATCCGGGAGGGTCGGCACTGCGTCGACGTCCTGGACCAGATCGAATCCGTGCGCAAGGCCCTGGACGGCGTATCCCGTCAGGTGATGCGCAACTACCTGGAACGGTGCGTCACCGACGCGATCAAGGGCGATGACCCGCTCATCTACGACGAGCTCATGAAGGTGCTGTTCCGGCACCGCTGACCGGCGTCGACGGCAAAGGACGAGGGAGTTGACGTCATGCCCAACGTGATCACCGTGATCGTTCGCTGCGAAAGCAGCAGATGTGCCATCGGGACGCAGCTCATAGGGAGGACGTCATGAGCGCGGACCAGATCGGGGTTCTCATCGGCGCCTGTGCGCTGATCGCTCTGCTCGCCTGGTTCTTCTTCGGCCCCAGGAAAGCCCAGCTGGCCGAACTTCGGGGCGGCGCCCAGGAGATCGGGATCACCGTGAAGGGTGGTTACTCCCCTGACCTGATCCGGGTCCGCCAGGGCGTGCCCGTCCGTCTCGTCTTCGACCGGCAGGAGAGCGGAGACTGCACCTCCCGTGTGCTCTTCCCGGACTTCGCCCTCGCCAAGTCGCTTCCGGCGTTCGGCAAAGCAACGGTGGAGTTCACGCCCGACAAGGCGGGCCGGTTCGGCTTCGCCTGCGGCATGAGCATGGTGCACGGCACGCTGCTGGTCGAGCCGGGCGCCGGGGACGGTGCCGCCGTACCGTCCGCCGTCACCGAGGAAGCAGCAGTCTCCCCCGTAGCCGTACCGGGCGAGATCGACACCGGCGAGACCGAAGCTGCCGAGCGCCAGGCGGAGATCAAGGATCTGTCCCGGCGGGTGCTCGTCGGTGCTGTTCTGTCCGCACCAGTCGTACTGGCGGTGATGCTGCACGAGTTCCTCGGCGCCGACGTGCCGGACCTACTGCTCAACCGGTGGTGCCAACTCGCGCTGATCACGCCGGTGATGTTCTACACGGGCTGGCCGATCCACCGGACCGGGTGGCTCGCGCTGCGGACCCGCAGCGCCGAGATGAACACGCTGATCACCCTGGGCACCTGCGCGGCATACGGCTACAGCCTGCTGGTCACCGTGGCGCCGGGGCTGCTGCCTGCCGGGGTACGCGAGGTCTACTACGAGGCCGTCGGGGTCATCCTCACGTTGATTCTGCTGGGCCGACTGTTCGAGGCGAAAGCCAAGGCCGGTACAGGGCAAGCGATCCGTGAACTCCTGGGATTGCAGGCCAAGACGGCCCGGGTCGTACGGGACGGGACGGAGCTTGAGATACCGGTTGAGGACGTGGTGGCCGGTGATGTGGTCGTGGTCCGGCCCGGGGAGAAGGTCCCGGTGGACGGAGTCATCGTCGACGGTCGCTCCACCCTGGACGAGTCCATGGTGACCGGGGAGTCGATCCCGGTGACCAAGAGCGTCGGGGACGAGGTGGTCGGTGCGACCGTCAACCAGACCGGCGCCTTCCGGCTGAAGGCGACCAAGGTCGGCGCCGACACGATGCTGGCGCAGATCATCCGGTTCGTGCAGCAGGCGCAGGCGTCCAGGGCCCCCATCCAGCGGATCGCGGACCTGGTGGCGAGCTACTTCGTCCCGGCGGTGGTCTTCATCGCCATCGCCACCTTCGCCGTCTGGTACATCGTCGGGCCTGCCCCGGCCCTGACCTTGGGGCTCGTCTCCGCCGTGGCCGTACTGATCATCGCCTGCCCCTGCGCGCTCGGCCTGGCCACCCCGCTGTCGATCATGGTGGGCACCGGCAAGGGCGCACAGAACGGCATCCTCATCCGCTCCGCCGAGGCTCTGGAAACGGCGCACCGGCTGCAGACGATCGTGCTGGACAAGACCGGCACCATCACCCAGGGCCGGCCCACGCTGACCGACGTCGCCCCGTCGAACGGATTCGCCGAGGACGATCTCGTACGCCTGATCGCCTCCGCCGAGGACTCCTCCGAGCACCCCCTCGGCCAGGCCATCGTGCAGGGCGCTGCCGAACGCGGCATCCGCCTCGCGGCCGCGAGCGAGTTCGACTCGGTGACCGGCAAGGGCATCACCGCCACCGTCGACGGACACCGTCTCCTCGTGGGCAAGCCCGCCCTGCTCACCGATGCGGGCATCGACACCGCTCCCCTGCAACCAGAGGCGGACCACCTCGCCGCCGAGGGAAAGACGCCGATCTTCGCGGCGGTCGACGGGCGGCTGGCCGGCGTGGTGGCGGTCGCCGACACCGTCAAGGAGGACTCGGCCGCCGCCATCGCCGGACTGAAGCGACTCGGCCTCGAAGTCGTGATGATCACCGGCGACAACCGTCGTACCGCCGAGGCCATCGCACGCCAGGTCGACATCGACCGGGTCCTCGCCGAGGTGCTGCCGGAGAACAAGGCGCAGGAGATCCAGCGGCTGCAGGACGAAGGCAAGCAGGTCGGCATGGTCGGGGACGGCATCAACGACGCCCCCGCGCTCGCCCAGGCCGATGTCGGCTTCGCCATCGGCACCGGCACGGACGTCGCCATCGAGGCGTCCGACATCACCCTGATCTCGGGGGCGCTGAGCGGAGTGGTCACTGCCGTGACATTGAGCCGGGCCACGATGCGCAACATCCGCCAGAACCTGGTCCTGGCTTTCGTCTACAACACCGCGGGCATCCCGCTGGCGGCCGGTGTCCTCTACCCATTCACCGGCTGGCTGCTCAGCCCGATCATCGCCGCCGCGGCGATGGCGCTGTCGTCGCTGTCGGTGGTGGGCAACGCCAACCGGCTGCGCACCTTCACCCCGAAGCCGCTCCCCACCCCTACCCGGCAGCCCGCGGGAGCCCAGCCCTCGATCAAGGTGGCCGCCTCATGACATCCGCGACCGCGACCGTCCTGGTCGTCGACGACGAACTGAAGCTGCGCGCCCTGGTCCGCGACTACCTGGAGCGCGAGGGGTACGGGGTGCTGGAGGCAAGCGAGGGCCGCCAAGCCCTCGATCTGGCCCGCACCGCCCTGCCCGACCTGATCGTCCTCGATCTCGGGCTGCCCGGCCTGCCCGGTGAGGAGGTGGCCCGGCTGCTGCGCAAGACCAGCGACGTGCCGATCGTCATGCTCACCGCCAAGGCCGCCGAGAACGACCGTGTCATGGGGCTGCGCCTCGGCGCCGACGACTATGTCGTCAAGCCGTTCAGTCCACGCGAGCTTGTCGCCCGGATCGAGGCGGTGCTGCGCCGCACCCTGGGCGGGCGCGCAGCAGCCGAGGAAGCAGCCTTCGCCTACGGCGACGGCCGGCTGCGGATCGATACCGAGCGCCGCGAGGTGCAGAGCGACGGGCATCCGGTCGAGCTAACCCGGACTGAGTTCGACCTGCTCACCGCGCTCGCCACGCGCCCCGGCCGGGCATGGACCCGCATGGAACTGGTCGGCAGGGTCCAGGGCCACACGTTCGAGGCGTACGAGCGCACCATTGACGTGCATGTGAAGAACCTGCGCCGCAAGCTCGGGGACACCCCGCCGTCCCGCGTGATCGTCACCGTGCCCGGAGTCGGTTACAAGCTGGGACTGGACAGAGATGCGTGATCTGCTGCGCGGTCGGTTCGCCCGCCGCCTGGCGCTGGCCTTCGCCGCCCTGGGCATCGGCGCGGCGGCCCTTACCGCGATCCTGGTCAACGTCGCATTCGGGGCGCGCTTCGACGACTACCTCGCCAAGCAGCAGCAGGTCCGCCAGGAGCAGTTGGTCGCCCTGTTCGCGGCCGAGTACCAGCGGGCCGATGCCTGGACTCCCGAATCGCTGAACGAACTCGCGCCGACGGTGACGATGACCGGCTCGCAGGTCGAACTGCGCGGCGAACGCGGGCAGGAGATCTGGTCGCTCAATGATGCCAGCGTGGACCCGGCGATGGCGGCCATGCATCGGGACATGATGGGCATCGGAGAGCTCGGCCCCGTACGTGCCCTGCCCGTCATGGTGGACGGACGGCGCGTCGGCACCCTGGACGTCCGTGTCCCGAAGGGCCAGATCCCTGCCGTCGACCAGGGCTTCCGGGCCGACGTCAACCAGGTGCTCGTCGCCGGCGGAGTTACGGCAGGGCTGGTCGCCCTCGCTGTCGGCCTGTACACCGCACGACGGGTCACCGCCCCCATCACCGAACTCACCCACGCCGCCGATGACTTGGCCGCCGGGCAGCGGGACCGGCGCGTGACCACCATCCCTGACAACGAGATCGGCCAACTGGCCACGACCTTCAACACCATGGCCGACCGGGTGAAGAAGGAGGATGAACTCCGCCGCCTCTTCGCGTCCGACATCGCACACGAACTGCGCACCCCACTTGCCATCCTGCGCAGCGAACTCGAAGCCGTCCAGGACGGCATCCGCGAACCCACCCCGGAGCTCATCACCTCCCTGCACGACGAGACCCTGCGCCTGGGACGGCTCATCGCCGACCTGGAGACCGTCGCTTCCGCGGACGCCGCTGTCTTCACCCTCAAACGGGAACCGCTGTCCCTCACCGCCCTCGTCCGCGACACCGCCGGCCACCTCGCCGACCGCTTCACCGAGGCCGGGATCATTCTGCGCATCGACCTCCCTGCAGAGGTGCAGGTCGACGGCGACGCGGAACGGCTGCGGCAGATCGTGACCAACCAGCTCACCAACGCGTTGAAGTTCGTTCCCGCGGGCGGCACCGTCATCGTCACCCTGCGTCAGGACGGCGACTGGGCCGAACTGCGGGTAATCGACACCGGCCCCGGAATCCCCGCCGAAGAACTCCCCCGCATCTTCGACCGCTTCTTCCGCAGCAGGGCCGCCCGCGCCGACGGATCCGGCATCGGGCTGGCCGTGGCCGCCGAACTCGCCGCCGCCCACGGCGGCACCATCACCGCCGACAGCACCCCCGGTCACGGCACCACCTTCACCACCCGCCTGCCCGCCCTCGACCGCTGACGGCTTATCGCACCGGTCGACGGCGCACGGCAACCGCTGCGCGTGTCCCGGTGTCAGCGAGCGGCCAGGTCGGCTGCTTGATCACCCTTGGCTGTAGCCCGTTGACGTGCGCGGTGCTCGTTCTGCTTGCGCCACCCGTACCGGGTCACGCCCCGCGGCTTGAACATCGACAGGATCGTGATGATGAGCAGCACCACCAGGCCGCCGACGGAGTGGAGCAATGTGCCCGGCAGCTCGCGGGAATTGGCACTGGACCTCGCCATCTCTGCCAGGTGGCTCACAGTCTGTGTCTCTATCAGCAGGACCGTGGCGGCGAAGACAGTGAGCAGGAGTTTCACCAGCACCCAGTAGTGCTGGAACAGTCCCCACGAGGTGCCCAGCGCGTTGACGATCCCGATGAGCACCGACGCGAGGGCCAGCGGGACGATCGCGTACAGGACCGTCACCTCCATCGCGGCGTACGCGCCACGCACCTCCGGTATGTCCTGGCTGGTGACAGCGGTGATGCCGAGCACGAGGTAGGCAAGGACCGCGCCGAGCCAGCCGACCGAGGTGACGACGTGTGTGGTGAGCACGATCTTGCGGAGGCGAGGAGGCATGATCATCACTAGTGGCTCGTCACGCAGCCTTGGTCGGGTATTGGGTCCATTGGCGGATCGGTGAGTCGGGGGCGAAGTTGGTCTTCGGTTCCGTGTGTGTATTGCGCCAGCGGACGTAGGCGGCGATGGCGGCGTTCTGCTCGTCGTGGCTGCGGTGGTCGGTGCCGTTGAGTGCGAAGTAGCGCAGGGCTGCGAACTCGGCCTCGTCGGGTAGGACCGCTGCATTGCTGCAGCGGTCCCCCCTCAGAACCGGCCATGCCCGTTTCCGAGCAACCGGCTCAAGCAAGCCCCATGGGC
>NZ_JBHWKX010000145.1:0-7800 GCF_042730885.1 Streptomyces sp. NPDC059909 | reverse complement strand
CCCTCACCCTCTTCGACACCGCCCTCACCACCCCCCACCCCCTCCACGCCGCCACCCACCTCCACACCACCAACCTCCGCAAAAACCACCACACCATCCCCCACATCCTCAAAAACCTCACCCCCACAACCACCCGACGCACCAACCCGGCCGCCCAGGCGCAGAACGGCACCGCCAACCTCACCGAGCAACTCGCCGGCCTCACGGTTGCCCAGCGTCAGCAGGCCCTCACCGACCTCGTCCGGACCCAGGCGGCCACCGTCCTCGGGCACACGAACACCACCACCGTCGACGCCGACCGCCCCTTCCAGGGACTGGGCTTCGACTCCCTCACCGCCCTCGAGTTCCGCAACCAACTCACCGGCACCACCGGCCTCAAACTCCCCGCCACCCTCATCTACGACCACCCGAGCCCCGCCGGCCTCGCCCGCCATCTGGTCTCGGAGCTGTTCGCGGACGAGGCGGCGGAGTCGGCGGCGAGTGCCGTCACATCCGCAGTCGCAGACACGGACACCGGCGCGGACGCGGGCCTGACGTCCGCGGACCCGATCGCGATCGTCGGCATGGCGTGCCGCTATCCCGGCGGAGTCTCCTCGCCCGAGGACCTGTGGCGGCTGGTCGCCGACGGTGTCGACGCGGTCAGTGAGTTCCCGACCAACCGGGGCTGGGACCTGGAGGGCCTGTACGACCCCGACCCGGACCGCGTCGGGACCTCGTACACCCGCGAGGGCGGCTTCCTGCACGACGCGGACCTCTTCGACCCCGAGTTCTTCGGAATGTCCCCGCGCGAGGCGCTGGCCACCGATCCGCAGCAGCGCCTGCTGCTGCAGACGGCCTGGGAGGCCGTCGAGAGCGCGAACATCGTGCCCTCGGCCCTGCGCGGCAGCCGCACCGGCGTGTTCGCCGGGGTGATGTACCACGACTACGGGTCGCAACTGCGGCGCATTCCCGATGACTTGGAGGGCTACCTCGCCGGCGGCAACGCGGGCAGCGTCGCCTCGGGCCGCGTCGCGTACACCCTCGGTCTGGAGGGTCCGGCGGTCACGGTCGACACGGCCTGCTCGTCGTCGCTCGTCGCCCTGCACCTGGCGGCGAACGCGCTGCGGTCGGGCGAGTGCGACCTGGCGCTGGCCGGCGGTGTCACCGTGATGGCTACCCCGACGTCGTTCGTCGAATTCTCACGGCAGCGCGGGCTGTCCCCGGACGGCCGCTGCAAGCCGTTCGCAGCCTCCGCGGACGGTACGGGCTGGAGCGAGGGCGCCGGTCTGCTCGTCCTGGAGAAGCTCTCCGACGCGCGCTGCAACGGCCACCAGGTCCTCGCCGTCGTCCGCGGCTCGGCCGTCAACCAGGACGGCGCCTCCAACGGCCTCACCGCCCCCAACGGCCCCTCCCAGGAACGCGTCATCCGCCAAGCCCTGGCCAACGCCCGGCTCACGCCCGCCGATGTGGACGTGGTCGAGGCGCACGGCACGGGCACGAAGCTGGGTGACCCCATCGAGGCGCAGGCCCTGCTCGCCACGTACGGCCAGGACCGGCCCGCCGACCGGCCCCTCCACCTCGGCTCGCTCAAGTCCAACATCGGCCACACACAGGCGGCGGCCGGCGTCGGCGGCGTCATCAAGATGATCCAGGCCATGCGCCACGGCGTCGTGCCCAAGTCGCTCCACATCGACGAGCCGACCGGGCACGTCGACTGGGAGTCCGGGTCCGTCTCGCTGCTCACCGAGCAGCGGCCCTGGACCGAGCAGGGACGTCCGCGCCGAGCCGGTGTGTCGTCGTTCGGTATCAGCGGCACGAACGCGCACGTGGTGATCGAGCAGGCGCCGACCGAGGACACGGAGCCGGTGGCCGCCGCGGAGGACGGCGCGCCCGTCGTCCCGTGGATCCTGTCAGGCAAGTCCCCGGAGGCTCTGCGCGCCCAGGCCCGGCGCCTGGCCGACCACGCCGAGCGGCACCCGGAGCACACGGCCACGGACCTGGGCCTGTCGCTGGCCACGAGCCGTTCCGCCTTCGAACACCGCGCCACGCTCATCGGCCCTGACCGGGCCGTGCTCCTAGACGGCGTACGCGCACTGGCGGACGGCGGCATGGTCCCCGGCCTGCTCCGGGACACGCGGAGCAACGGCAAGACGGCGTTCCTGTTCACCGGGCAGGGCAGCCAGCGGGTCGGCATGGGACGGGAATTGTACGAGGCGTTCCCCGCCTTCGCCGCCGCGTACGACGAGGTCGTCGCCGCCCTCGACCCGCTGCTGGAGCGCCCGCTGACCGAGGTCATCACCAGCGGGGAGGGCCTGGACCGTACCGAGTACACCCAGCCCGCGCTCTTCGCGGCCGAGGTTGCCCTCTACCGGCTCGTCGAGTCCTGGGGCATCACCCCCGACTACCTCGCCGGGCACTCCATCGGCGAACTCGCTGCCGCCCACGTCGCAGGAGTACTCACCCTCGCCGACGCCGTGACACTCGTCGCCGCCCGCGCCCGACTGATGCAAGCCCTGCCCGAAGGCGGCGCCATGATCGCCGTCCAGGCCACCGAAGACGAGGTCCTGCCATTGCTGGCCGGTCACGAACACCAGGTCACCCTCGCCGCGGTCAACAGCCCCACCTCCCTGGTCATCTCCGGCGACGAAAACACGGCCACCACCATCGCCACCCAACTCCAGCAGCGCGGCCGCAAGACCAAACAGCTCACCGTCTCCCACGCCTTCCACTCCCCCCACATGGACGGCATGCTCCACGACTTCCGCACCACCGCAGCGAGCCTGACCTTCCACGCACCCAAGATCCCGATCGTGTCGAACGTGACCGGTGGCCCGGGCGACCCTGCGCTGCTGACGAACGCCGAGTACTGGGTGCGGCATGTACGCGAGCCCGTCCGCTTCGCCGATGGGGTCGCCGCGCTGGAGGCCGCGGGGGTCACCACGTTCGTCGAACTCGGCCCCGACGCCGTGCTCAGTGCGCTGGTCCAGGAGTCCCTGTCCGCCGAGTCGCCCGACGCCGCGGCGGTGGCGCTCCTGCGCCGCAACCGCCCGGAGGCGGCGAGCGTCACCACCGGTCTCGGTCAGTTGCACAACCGGGGCGTCGCCGTCGACTGGGAGGCGTACTTCTCCGGCTCGGGCGGACGGCGCATCCCCCTGCCCACGTACGCGTTCGAGCAGGAGAGCTTCTGGCTGAAGTCCGAGGTCTCCGCTGGGACGAACCTCGGCACGGGCACGGACACGGGCGCCGGTGCGCCTGGCCATCCGGTCCTGGGCGGCGCGGTCGAACTGGCGGAGAGCGGCAGGACGCTGTTCATCGGCCATGTCTCGGCGGACACGTACGCATGGACGGCCGACCGCGCCGTCGACGACACGCCCGTGCTGCCCGCCTCCGCCCTGGCGGAACTCGCCCTCCACGCAGGCGACCGCATCGGCGCCCACACCCTCGACCACCTCTCCCTCCACACGCCCGTCCCCCTCACCACCCCCACCCAGCTCCAATTCACGGTCGACCCCGCTGACGACGAGGGCCGTCGCCCCTTCACGTTCCACGCCCGCCCGACGGCCCACGCCGGCACCGAGACCCCCTGGACCTTCCACGCCGAGGGCTTCCTGACCGCGGGCGCGTCGGCGCCTCCGGCCGCCGTGGACGCCACGGCAATCGTCGTCCGGATGCCGGCCGGCCTCCGGGCGGAGGCGTCCGAGTACGGGCTGCATCCCGCGCTCCTGGAGGCCGCGGTCGAGGCCGCCGATCCCGGGACCGCGGTGCCGGGAACCCTCCGGATCCCCGTCGAGTGGCACGGGCTTCGGCTCTACGCGGTCGGGGCGACGGCCGTACGGGTCAGGGTCGACGCGATCGACGCGGGCACCGTCGCCGTCGTGCTGGCCGACGAGACGGGGCAGCCGGTGGCGTCGCTGGACCGGCTCGTCTTCCGGGACGTTCCCGAGAGCGAGTTCGGCAGTGCGAAGGGAGGCCGCCAGCCCTTGTACGAGATCGGCTGGGAACCGGCCGGTGAGGCGCTCGGTTCGGCCGGGCCGGTGCGCTGGGGCGCCATGAGCATCGCGGATGTCGACGGACCTGGTTCCGGCGGACCGGGCTCCCACGGGCCGGACCTCGATGCGTGGGACTTCGACGGGCTGGTCTTCGACGACGTGTCCGGGCCGGCCGCGGCGGTCGAGGCCGGTGCGCAGGTCGACACCGTGCTGGTGCGCGCCGATTCGGGCGGACAGGACCACCCGGACACCGCGGAAGCCGCGCACGCCACCGCGCACCGCGCACTGAGCCTCGTACAGGCGTGGCTGGCCGACGACCGGCTCTCGGGGACCCGGCTCGTGATTGCCACCCGCGGGGCCGTGGCCACCGAGCCGGGTGCCGCGCCCGACCCGGCGGCGGCGACCGTCTGGGGTCTGCTGCGCGCGGCCCAGACCGAGGTGCCCGGCCGGATCTTCCTGGTCGACCTGGACGAGGACGGCCCCGCGGCCTACGCCACGTTGCCCTCGTCCGCCATCGCCTCGGGCGAGCCGCAGGCGGCGATCCGCGGCGGCAAGGTCCTGCTCCCGCGGCTGCGCCGGTACACCGCCGCGGATGCCGCCCCGACGGCGGCGGGCACGTCATGGAGCCAGGAGGGTACGGTCCTGATCACCGGCGGCACGGGCAGCCTCGGCGCCCTCGTCGCCCGCCACCTGGTCACCGCCCACGGCGTACGCCACCTGCTCCTCCTCAGCCGCCGCGGCGACCAAGCACCCGGCGCCGACCAACTCCGCGACGAACTCACCGCACTCGGGGCGCAAGTCACCATCACGGCCTGCGACGCCGCCGACCGCGACGCCCTCGCCCACGTCATCAATGCCATCCCCGACGACCGGCCCCTCACCGCCGTCGTCCACACCGCAGGCATCACCGACGACGGCCTCCTCACCACCCTCACCCCCGAGCAGCTCACCACCGTCCTGCGCCCCAAGGCCGACGCGGCCTGGAACCTCCACATCCTCACCCAGGACCACGACCTCACCGCGTTCGTCCTCTTCTCCTCCCTCGCAGGCGTGACCGGTGTGCCGGGGCAGGCGAACTACGCGGCCGCCAACGCCTTCCTCGACGCCCTCGCCACCCACCGCACCGCCCACGGCCTGCCCGCCACCTCCACCGCCTGGGGCCTGTGGGCGGCGGAGGGGGACCGTCCTCGGGGCATCAACGCCCATCTGGGTGCCGGTGCCCTGCAGCGGTTCGCCCGTGAGGGCTTCCGGCTGATCGACCCCGCGACGGGCACGGCCCTCCTCGACGCGGCGCTCGGTGCCGAGGACCGGCCCCACCTGGTGGCGCTGCCCGTGGACCTTGCCGCCATGCGTGCGTACGGGAACGTCCCGGCGCTGTTCCGCGGGCTGGTCAACGTCGCGAACCGCCGCACCGCCCAGGCCGGGGCAACCACCACCGACACGCTCGGGCAGCGCCTCGCCGCGCTGTCCGCCACCGAGCGGCACCAGCTCGTCCTGGATCTCGTCCGCACCGAGGTGGCCGCCGTCCTGGGCCGCTCCGGGCGGGACGGCGTCGAGGCCGAGCGGCCCTTCGAGGGGCTGGGCTTCGACTCGATGACCGCGGTCGACCTCCGCAACAGGCTGAGTGCGGAGACCGGCGTACGGCTCCCGGTCACCCTGGTCTTCGACCACCCCACGCCCGCGGCGCTGGCCGAGTACCTGCTCGCGCAGGTGGCGCCGGGCGGCGAGGCGGACGCGGACACGCCTCCGGTCCTGGCCGAACTGGACCGCCTGGAGGCGGCGCTGGCCGACGTGTACGCGCTCCCGGACGGGGACGGGGATGCCGGCGCGACGCGCAACGCCGTGACCGTACGCCTGCAGACGATCCTTGCGCGGCTGAGCGAGCTGAACGACCAGGGCGGGACGGGCGGGACGGACGGCGCTCCCGACCCTGTCGACGTTCTCGAGTCGGCTTCCGCGTCCGAGATCTTCGACTTCATCGACCACCAGCTCGGCCGTTCCACGAACTGACCACCACCCACGGAGACTGAATCCGCATGTCGAACGAAGAGAAGCTGGTCGACTACCTCAAGTGGGTCACCGCTGACCTCCAGAAGGCCCGCCGACGGCTGGCCGAGCTGGAATCGGGCCGTCAGGAGCCCGTGGCGATCGTCGGGATGGCGTGCCGCTATCCCGGCGGGGTGTCCTCTCCGGAGGACCTGTGGGAGCTGGTCGCGAACGAGGTCGACGGCATCACGCCGTGGCCCGTCGACCGGGGCTGGGACATCGAGGCGCTGTACGACCCGGAGCCGGGCAGGCCCGGCAGGTCGTACACCCGCGAGGGCGGGTTCCTGGCGGACGCAACCGAGTTCGACGCCGGCTTCTTCGGGATCTCGCCGCGCGAGGCGCTGGGCATGGACCCGCAGCAGCGGCTGCTGCTGGAGACCGCGTGGGAGGCCCTGGAGAGCGCGGGCATCGATCCGGTGTCGCTGAAGGGCAGCAGCACCGGCGTGTTCGCGGGAGTGGTGGAGCAGAGCTACCTCGACCGCGAGGGCCCCGAGGAGCTCGAGGGCTATCTCATGACGAGCAAGCTGAGCAGCGTCGCGTCGGGCCGTGTCGCGTACTCCTTCGGTTTCGAGGGGCCCGCGGTGTCACTGGACACGGCGTGCTCGTCGTCGCTCGTGGCACTGCATCTCGCGGTGCAGTCGGTGCGGTCGGGCGAGTCGGCGCTGGCGCTGGCCGGTGGCGTCACCGTGTCCGGTTCGCCGAGTGGGTTCGTCGACTTCTCGCGACAGCGCGGGCTGTCCCCGGACGGCCGCTGCAAGTCGTTCGCGGCCTCCGCGGACGGTACGGGCTGGAGCGAGGGAGTCGGTCTGCTGGTCCTGGAGAAGCTCTCCGACGCGCGCCGCAACGGCCACCACGTCCTCGCGGTCGTCCGCGGCTCGGCCGTGAACCAGGACGGCGCCTCCAACGGCCTCACCGCCCCCAACGGCCCGTCCCAGGAACGCGTCATCCGCCAGGCCCTGGCCAACGCCCGGCTCACGCCCGCCGATGTGGACGTGGTCGAGGCGCACGGCACGGGTACGAGGCTGGGTGACCCGATCGAGGCGCAGGCCCTGCTGGCGACCTACGGCCAGGACCGGCCGGACGGCCGGCCGCTGTATCTCGGCTCACTGAAGTCGAACATCGGCCACACGGTCGCGGCGGCCGGGGTCGGCGGGGTCATCAAGATGGTCCAGGCGATACGTCACGGGATCATGCCGAAGTCCCTCCACATCGACGAGCCGACGGGGCACGTCGAGTGGGAGGCGGGGGCGGTGTCCCTGCTGACCGAGGCGAGGACGTGGCCGGAGACGGGCCGGGCCCGCCGCGCGGGCGTGTCGGCGTTCGGCGTGAGCGGAACGAACGCGCATGTGGTGATCGAGCAGGCGCCGGCCGAGGACACGGAGCCGGCCGAGCCGGAGCGGACGGCGCCCCTGCCCGTGGTTCCGTGGGTCCTTTCGGGCAGGACGCCGCAGGCCCTGCGCGCCCAGGCCCGGCGCCTGGCCGACCACGCCGAGCGGCACCCGGAGTACGGGGCCGTGGACCTGGGCCTGTCGCTGGCCACGAGCCGTTCCGCCTTCGAGCATCGCGCGACGGTCGTCGGCGGCGACCGAACCGCTCTGCTGGACGGCGTACGCGCTCTCGCCGCCGGCGAAACAGTCCCAGAGCTGCTCCAGGGCAGCCGTACGACGGGGAAGTTGGCGTTCCTGTTCACCGGGCAGGGCAGTCAGCGGGTCGGCATGGGACGGGAGTTGTACGAGGCGTTCCCCGTCTTCGCCGCCGCGTACGACGAGGTCGTCGCCGCCCTCGA
>NZ_JBHWKX010000144.1:0-7934 GCF_042730885.1 Streptomyces sp. NPDC059909 | reverse complement strand
CACCGCCGCCGCGAGGCCGCCGAGACCCGCAACCAGGCCGAGCAGCTCGTCTACCAGACCGAGAAGTTCCTCAAGGACAACGAGGACAAGGTCCCCGGCGAGATCAGGACCGAGGTCGAGGGTGCCGTCGCCGAGCTGAAGGACAAGCTCAAGGCCGAGTCCGGCGGGGGCGACAAGACCGCGGAGATCCGCACCGCGACCGAGAAGCTCGCCGCCGTCTCCCAGAAGCTCGGCCAGGCCATGTACGCCAGCGCGCAGGCCCAGCAGGCCGCGGCCGGTGGCGGTGCCGGTGACGCCGGTGCCTTCCAGGCGAAGGCCGAGGACGATGTCGTCGACGCCGAGATCGTCGACGACGACAAGCAGGAGGGAGCCGCGGGATGAACCGCCCGACCGATGTCCGCGGCCGCCCCGGCCCGCCCCTGATGATCGCCCCTGGCAAGCCGGGAGACGGTCCCGCCCCCGGCGCGGGGCGCGACGGCCGGGGTGCCGGTGCGCCGCCCCCGGAGCACGGTGTCCACGCGGAGCTGCAGGAGCGCACGGCCGATCTGCAGCGGTTGAAGGCCGAGTACGACAACTACCGCAAGCGGGTGCGCCGGGACCGCCTGGCGGTCCGTGAGATCGCCGTGGCCAACGTGCTCGGCCGGCTCCTGCCCGTGCTCGACGCGATCGGCGAGGCCAGGGAACAGGGCGACGTGACCGGCGGGTTCGCGCACGTGGCCGTAGCACTGGAGACGGAGCTGGCGGGCCTCGGCCTGCAGTCCGTGAGCACGGTGGGCGACCCCTTCGACCCGGTCGTGCACGAGGCCGTCTCATACCGCGACAGCGACCGGTTCGAGCACCCCGTCTGCACCGCGGTCCTGCGCCCCGGGTACCGGGTCGGTGAGCACCTCCTGCGGCCCGCCCAGGTGGTGGTCACCGGACCGCCGGCCGGCCCATGACCGGGACGACGTCCGCCTGGGTGGTGGAGCACCCGGCGCCGATCGCGTCCGCGCCCCTGCGGCTCGCGGAGCGCGCGACCCCCGGGCCCGGTCCGCACGAGCTGCTGCTGCGGGTCCGTACGTGCGGGGTGTGCCGCACCGACCTGCATCTGGCCGAGGGGGATCTGGCGCCTCGTAAGCCGCAGTGCACACCGGGCCACGAGGTGGTCGGCGAGGTGGTCGCCGCCGGGCCGGCCGTCGAGGACTTCGGCGTCGGCGACCGGGCGGGGGCCGCCTGGCTGGCGGGCACCTGCGGCCTGTGCCGCTACTGCCGTACGGGACGGGAGAACCTGTGCCCCGGCTCGCGGTACACGGGTTGGGACATCCACGGGGGATTCGCCGACCACATGCTCGTCGACGCCCGCTTCGCCTATCGCCTCCCGGAGGGGTGGAGCGACGAGGACGCCGCGCCCCTGCTGTGCGCGGGCATCATCGGCTACCGGGCCCTCGAGCGGGCCGGCCTGCCACCGGGCGGCCGGCTCGGCATCTACGGGTTCGGCGCGTCCGCGCATCTGACCGCCCAACTCGCGATCGCCCGGGGCGCCGACGTCCACGTCGTCACCCGTTCGCCGCAGGCGCAGCGGCTGGCGCTGGAGCTCGGGGCGGCCTCCGCCGGAGCCGTCGCGCCTCCGCAGCCGCTGGATTCCGCGATCCTGTTCGCACCGGCCGGGAGCCTGGTGCCGGTGGCGCTCGAGGCCCTGGACCGGGGCGGCACCCTGGCGATCGCGGGGATCCACCTGAGCGCCGTGCCGTCGCTCGACTACGACAGGCACCTGTTCCAGGAACGGACCGTGCTCAGCGTCACCGCCAACACCCGCGAGGACGGCCGCGCCTTCCTCGCCGAAGCGGCACGGCTCCGGCCCGCCGTACGGGTGACGCACTACCCGATGCGGCGCGCCGACCAGGCCCTGGCCGATCTGGCGGCCGGACGGATCACCGGGGTGGCCGTGCTCGTCACGGAGTGAGACCGCGCCCTCAGCGCGCTCGGGATCCGTCGCCCGCGACTCCGGTCTTCCGTTTCCAGGGCACCGACAGCGCTTCAGCGAGATCGACTCCCTGACCATCGACGTCAAGCAGTGACGCTGCCCCCATCGGCGCGAGTGGTGCGAGCCCCCCACCGGCTCGCCTCACGCCGGGAGGTGACGCGGGCCGCCGAAGGGCAGACCGCCGCATGAGCGGTCACAGCAGCAGCCGGTCGAGGGTGATCGGCAGGGACCCGCATGTCGTGCAGGTCCCCTCGACGACGACATCGGCGGCGGCGAAACCTGCGGCCACCTCTCCGCGTTGCGGGTCCGCAGTGTGCGGGACGTGCCGTGGACATTGAGGGAGACATCGACGTGCGGAACATCGGGCTACGCCTCGCCCCATGCGGGTGTCACGGTTTCCGGTCGGTTCATGGTGCCTCGCTCCCGCATGCGCTTGCCGAAGTCGGACCGTATCCGACAGGCGGTCCGCCTGCCAGGGCAGGCGGACCGCACCATCACAAGGTCCTGCGGGTCTACGGGTGCAGCACGACCTTCGTGTAGCCCTCGATGCGCTTGTCGAACTTGTCGTACGCCGACGGCGCCTGGCCGAGGGGCAGTTCGTGCGAGACGACGAAGCTCGGCGTCGCCCTGCCCTCGATGATCATGTCGCGCAGGTACCGGTTGTAGCGCTTCACGTTGCACTGCCCCGTACCCATCTTCAGGCCCTTCTCGAAGAGCTTGCCGATCGAGACGAGGAGCATTCCGTGCTTGGCCTGTTCATCGGGGCCGCCCGGGTCGGCCGGCACGTACAGGCCCGGCACACCGAGCATTCCGGTGGCCCGGACGGTGCCGACGAGCGAGTTCAGGACGGTCGCCGGTTCCTCGCGGTCCGTGCCGTGGGCCATCGCCTGGTAGCCGACGGCGTCCACGCCCTTGTCGGTGCCGACACCCTCGGTCTGCTCCTTGATCTGCTCGACAGGGTCGCCCTCGGCGAAGTTGATCGGGACCGCGCCGATCTCCTCGGCCTTCTGCAGCCGCTCGGGGACCCGGTCGACGACGAACACCTTCTTCGCTCCGCGCAGCATCGCCGAGTACGCGGCCATGAGCCCGACCGGCCCGCCGCCGTACACCGCGACGCTCTCGCCCGGCCGGACCTGGGCGAGTTCGCAGCCGTGGTAGCCGGTGGGGAAGATGTCGGCGAGCAGCATGAAGTCGGTCTCGTGCTCGTTTCCCGGTGGCAGTTTCAGGCAGTTGAAATCGGCGTAGGGCACGCGCAGGTATTCCGCCTGTCCGCCCATCCAGGGCCCCATGGCGACATAGCCGTAAGCTCCGCCCGCAAAGCCCGGATTGACGGTCTGACAGAATCCGGTGAATCCCTCGACGCAGTTCGTGCAGAATCCGCAGGCGACGTTGAAGGGCATGACCACGCGGTCGCCCTCCTTGAGCGCGGTGACGCCCTGGCCGATTTCCTCGATGATTCCCATGTTCTCGTGACCGAAGACGATGCCGGGCTCCGCCGCTGTACGGCCCTCGTACATGTGCAGGTCGGAGCCGCATATCGCGGTGGAGGTGACCCGTACGATCACGTCGTTCGGATGCTGGATGGTGGGCTTTTCCACCTCTTCGACCGCAACTGTGAACGGTCCCTTGTACACGACGGCCTTCATGGCTGCCACCTCCGCTCGGCGATGTGCACTGCGATTACCGCCCCCGCCCGCTCTGTCCGCGTGACCTATCTCTCATGATTCTCCGGCCCGGAGGATCGGACAACCCGGTAATGTCGGCATATCTCACCGGTACCCCACCGAGGAATGGAAAGCGAGGGCGAGAACAGTGGCAGCACAGCGGCTCGGGACCCTGCTCGTCCCCGTACCAGGCCTGTCCGGCACGACCTACCCGCCCGGCACCACGGTGACTGTCCGCGGTCGCGGCGCGACGGTGGATGCCTTCGTGAACGGCGACTGGCTTCCTCTGTCGTGGTGGGAGTTCTCGGACGGCCTCCGCGAGGACATCGCCGACCGCTGACCCCGGCGGAGCGTCCGGGCGGCGGCCCACGGCCGTCTCCCAGGCATGTGCGACCGGCCATGATCCGCTCCGGCGTCACACCAGTTCGGCGATGCTCTCCACGGCGCGCGCCCGCCCGGTGACGACGATGAGCTCCCCCGGCCGTACGACCGTCTCGGCGGTGGCGTACGTGAAGTCCTCCCCCGAGCGCTTGATGCCGACCACCGTGATCCCGTACTTCGCCCGGACCCCGAGTCCGCCCAGCGGACGTCCGGTGGCACAGGACGGCGCGACGGTCTTGGCGAGCGCGTAGTCGTCGTCGAACTGGATGAAGTCGAGCATCCGCCCGGTCACCAGGTCCCGCTCCCCCATGTCCTGCTCGGGCAGCACCACGTGGTGCGCGCCCACCCGCTCCAGGATCCTGCCGTGCCGGCGGCCGACCGCCTTGGCCCAGATGTGCGGCACCCCCGCGTCGGCGAGGTTGGAGGTGACCAGGATGCTGGCCTCCAGCGCGTTGCCGATGCCCACCACGGCCCTGCAGAACTCGGCCACCCCGAGCAGGTCCAGCGCCTCGGGGTCGGTGCAGTCCGCTGCGGCCACGTGCGTCAGCTGGTCGCGCAGCCGCTGCACCAGCCCGGCGTCGGAGTCCACGCCCAGGACGTCCCCGCCGCGGCGCATCAGCTCGGAGCCGAGCGACACCCCGAAGCGGCCCAGCCCGATCACCGCGACCCTGAGGTCGTCGGCGCCGCGGGCGGCGGCGGCGCCCCGGCGTGGCGTACGGCTGATGCGGCGCGTGCCGCGGCGCAGTCGGTCCAGGTACCTGGCCAATGACGGGTCGCTCCTCGGGCAGCTGGTAGCGGCGGCCGCGCTCACGCAGCGCGAGCGCGGAGGCGAGCGTGATGAGGCCGATACGGCCGGTGAACATCAACGCGGCATGCGGGACCGCGCGGGGCGCCGCTGTTGCCGGTGCGGTGGCGCCCTGCGGGTCTTCTCACCCCGCGGAAAGGTGGTTGCCGGCGTGATGTGACGCCGGACGTCAGGGGCGGGCGCCGACCTCGTACTCGGCCTGCGTCCAGGCGCGGGCCTGGTCGGTGAGGCTGATGCCCAGGCCGGGGCGGGACGGCACGTGCATACGGCCGTCGCTGATGCGCAGGCGCTCGTTGAAGAGCGGTTCCAGCCAGTCGAAGTGCTCGACCCACGGCTCGATCGGGTACGCGGCGGCCAGGTGGAGATGGATCTCCATGGCGAAGTGGGGCGCGAGCTGCAGGTGGTGGTGCTCGGCGAGCGCGGCGAGCTTGAGGAACTGGGTGATGCCGCCGATACGGGGTGCGTCGGGCTGAATGATGTCCGCGGCGTCGTGCCGGATGAGCTCCCAGTGCTCGGCAACGCTCGCGAGCATCTCGCCGGTGGCCACCGGGGTGTCCAGCGTGGCGGCGAGGGCGGCGTGGCCCTTGGCGTCGTAGGCGTCGAGCGGCTCCTCGATCCACACGAGACCGAATTCCTCGAGTGCCCGGCCCATGCGCTGGGCGGTGGGCCGGTCCCACTGCTGGTTGGCGTCCACCATGAGCGGGACGTCGTCACCGATGTGCTCGCGTACGGCCGTCAGCCGGCGGAGGTCCTGCTTGCCGTCGGGGTGACCGACCTTGATCTTGAGGCCGCCGATGCCGCTGGCGAGCGAGGCGGCGGCGTTGTCCAGGACCTCCTCGATGGGCGTGTGCAGGAAACCGCCGGAGGTGTTGTAGCAACGCACGGAGTCGCGGTGCGCTCCGAGGAGCTTGGCCAGCGGCAGCCCCGCCCGCTTGGCCTTGAGGTCCCACAGCGCGACGTCGAAGGCGGCGATGGCCTGGGTGGCCAGTCCGCTGCGTCCGACCGACGCGCCGGCCCACACCAGCTTCGTCCAGAGCTTGCCGATGTCGCTGGGATCCTCGCCGATCAGCGTGGGCGCGATCTCCTTGGCGTGGGCGAACTGGCCGGGTCCGCCGGCGCGCTTGGAGTAGCTGAAGCCGATGCCCTGGTGGCCCTGGTCGGTGCCGAGCTCCACGAAGAGGAACGCCACTTCGGTCATCGGCTTCTGACGTCCGGTGAGCACCTTGGCGTCGCTGATCGGGGTGCTCAGCGGCAGGAAGACCGAGGACAGCCTGATCCAGGAGATCCTGTCGAGCGTCGCCTCGCCTGCGAGGTGCGCTGCGTTCGTTGTCGTGTGCGTCGTGGTCACCACTTCGTGTCCCTGGGTGTGAGGCGGATGCGATCGGCGGTTGGCTGCGGACCCGACTGCCTCCGAAGCTAGGGACGACGAATGATCCACGTCCAACATAAACTTTGGATGCGGTGATACCGGGAGGGCATTGTTGTTCACGCTGACGCAACTCACCAGCTTCGTGGCCGTCGCCGAGGAGCTGCACTTCACCCGGGCCGCCGAGCGGCTCCAGATGACCCAGCCGCCGCTCAGCCGGCAGATCCAGCTCCTCGAGAACGAGTTGCGGGTCAGGCTCCTGGACCGGACGAACCGGTCCGTGCGACTGACCCCCGCGGGCCGGGCCTTCCTCAACGAGGCGCGGCGCATGCTGCGTCAGGCCGAGCACGCCACCCTCGCCGTCCGGCAGGTGTCCGCCGGCGAGGCGGGCGCCATCGCCATCGGCTTCACGGCGGCCGGCGCGTACTCCGCACTCGGCACGCTGCTCGACACCGCGGGCGCGAGCATGCCGAGAACCGAGATCGTGCTGCGCGAGATGGTCACCCGTGACCAGTTGGAGGCCATCACCGCGGGCTCGCTGGATCTCGGCATGGTCCGGCCGGCACCGATCGGCTCCGATCTCGAAAGCCGGCCGGCCACGAGGGAAGGGCTCCTGGCCGCCCTGCCGACCGACCACCCGCTCACGGCGCGGGAGGGCGCCCTGCGGGTCGAGGACTTCGACGGCCAGGACATGCTGATGTACTCCCCCGTCGAGTCGCGTTACTTCCACGAGCTGCTCATCAGCATCTTCCGCGCCGCGCAGGTCACGCCCGTGTTCACCCAGTACCTCAGCCAGGTCCACAGCATCCTGGCGCTGGTCAACACCGGTTGGGGAGTCGCGCTGGTTCCCGAGGCGGCCGCGCAGATGCGCTTCGCCGGGATCACGTTCAAGCCCGTCTCACTGCCCACGCCGCAGCCGGTCGAGTTGAACCTCGTGTGGCGCAAAAGCAACGACAACCCGGCGCTGCACACGCTGCTCCGACACCTATGACACATGGGCCCTTCTTCGGCAAGGGACTGGGCGCACTGGGCTGGGCCGTGATGGCCGACGTCTCCCCCAAGCAGATCGCCGGTCCGGCCGGGGGCGTCTTCAACACCTTCGGCGCCGTGGCGGGCATCGTCACCCCGCTGGTCATCGGCTATCTCATCGACGCCACCGGCTCGTTCGACCTGGCCCTCGCGTTCGTCAGCGTCTGTGCCGCCATGGCGGTCGCCAGCTACCTCGTCATCGTCAAGGACATCAAGCGGCTCGAGCTCGACGACATCCACGACGACGTCCACCGGACGCAGCCGGCCTGACCCCGGACCCGGACCCCGGCCCCGGAGCGCACACCAGCGCTCCGGCGCCTTCCCCTTGGTTCCGGGCATGCCTGTCTGAGTCACGCGTGATTCACCTGTGATGTGAGGGGCTGGCGAGGCCCGGCCCCTTCAACTACCGCACACGTTAGGAAACTTTCCTAACCAAAGTCTTGACCCCGGACGGCCTCGTTCAGGAAGCTGTCGAGCCATCAACCCCCCACCGTGTACCGGTGCCCACCTCGAGGCTGTGGCGCCGCGGTTCCGCTAGGTCCTAGTCGTCCCATCCCCCTCACTGGGAGGCTCCGTGCGTTTCCGATCACGCCTGCTCGCCCTGGCAGGCGCGGCACTGACGGGGGCGGCAGCCGCCATCGCCCTGCCCAGTACCGCGCAGGCCGCGAATCTGCTCACCAATCCCGGGTTCGAGTCCGGGTCCCTGTCCGGCTGGTCCTGCACCGG
>NZ_JBHWKX010000143.1:0-8606 GCF_042730885.1 Streptomyces sp. NPDC059909 | reverse complement strand
ATCTTCGACCTCGTCGACTACGGCGTCGTCGGCGACCTCTTCCAGGTCGTCCCGCAGCTGACCGAGGAGATCAACACCCGCAAGGGCTGACCCCCGGCACACGCCCGCCACGGGGCCGCACGGTGAACCCACCGCGCGGCCCCATGCCGTTGCAGGGGACCATTGACGCAGGTCAGTCCACCCGACTAACTTCACCATACGGATTATTGATTCCGTGCAGCGGAAAACAGGAGGGTGTGCAGCGATGGGTCAGCAGGAGAAGGTGGCGACGAGCCTCGCCGGCGCGGTCAGCGAGAGCATCAGCGCCTCCCTCGCACCGGTGGACGCGGAGCTCGCCCGCCGCTACCCGGGAGACCCCGGCACCCGCCAGCCCATCCACACCGTCTACGTACCCGGCGACGCCTTCGGCGCCGACACCATCCGATCCTGGGGCGACCAGGCGCTCGCCGTGCTCGACGAGCACGCGCCGGACGCCGCCACCCTCGCCCGCGTCCTCGGCCTGTCCGACGAGCTCGCCGAGCCGGTGTACACACGCGTACGGGCCAAGTTGGAGCGCGAGCCCATCGAGGACCTCCGCGTCGACTTCGAGGACGGCTACCACGGCCGCGACGAGGACGCGGACGCCGCGCGTGCCGCCCGGCTGATCTCGGAGGCGTACGCGAAGGGCACCGCGGCCCCGTACATGGGCATCCGCATGAAGTGCATGGAGGCCGCCGTACGCGACCGCGGCATCCGCACCACGGACGTCTTTCTCACCGGCCTGATGGAGCACGGCGGCCTCCCCGGCGGTCTCGTCCTCACCCTCCCCAAGGTCACCTACCCCGAGCAGGTCACGGCGTTCGTCCGGCTCCTCGAGGCCTTCGAGAAGGCCCACGCCCTGGACGCGGGCCGGATCGGCTTCGAGATCCAGATCGAGACCAGCCAGTCCATCCTCGCCGCCGACGGCACCGCCACCGTCGCCCGCATGATCGACGCCGCCGAGGGCCGCGCCACCGGACTGCACTACGGCACCTTCGACTACAGCGCCTGCCTCGGCGTCAGCGCCGCGTACCAGGCCAGCGACCACCCGGCCGCCGACCACGCCAAGGCGGTCATGCAGGTCGCCGCGGCCGGCACGGGCGTGCGCGTGTCCGACGGCTCCACGAACGTGCTGCCCGTCGGCTCCACCGAGCACGTCCACGAGGCATGGAAGCTGCACTACGGTCTGACCCGCCGCGCGCTGGCCCGTGCGTACTACCAGGGCTGGGACATGCACCCGGGCCACCTCCCGACCCGCTACGCCGCCGTCTTCGCGTTCTACCGCGAGGGCATGGAGGCGGCCGCGGCCCGTCTTGCCGCGTATGTCGCCAGGACCGAGGGCGACATCATGGACGAGCCCGCCACCGCGAAGGCCCTCAGCGGCTATCTGCTGCGCGGGCTCGACTGCGGCGCCCTGGACGAGGACGAGGTGGCCCGCCTCACGGGGCTGACGCGCGCCGAGCTCGACGGTTTCGCGCGGCCGCGGCGCGGCGACCTGACGGCCACGGCCCAGTAGCACCCGACGGCCCTTGCCTCAGCTGTCACCGCTGCCCTGTCCCGAGGAACGGGGCAGGGCAGCGGTGTCCCGGGCTGTGCCGGCAGTTCGCCGGTCAGGTCTGAGCGGGCAACCGCTCCGGACGGCGCCGGCGGACCGGGGTGAGCAGCGCCAGCGCCGCCACCAGCAGGCAGCATGCACCGGCGGCCAGGCCCACCGGGGCCGTTCCGTGGCGTTGCGCGGCCCAGGTGAGTACGGCTGCGCCGACCGGGGCTGCCGAGTAGTGGATGGTCCAGAACGCCGAGGTGACCCGCCCCAGCAGGTGTTCAGGGGTCACTTCCTGGCGCAGGGACATCGAGCACGTCCCCGCGATGCCTGCGCAGCCCAGGAACGTCGCGGTCATGACCGCAACGCCCGCCACACTGCCGGCCCAGCCGATGCCCGCCACGGCGACCCCGCAGAGCGCGACCGCGCCGATCCAGGTCGCGCCGAAGCCGAGCCCGCGGCGGATCGGTGCCACGAGCAGCGCTCCGGTGATCGTGCCCATCGCCCCGACCGCGAAGACCGTTCCCACCGCGCCGTCGCTCTGGCCGAGGTCGTGCTTGAGGTGGTAGATGAGCAGGTCGTTGAGACCGAGCGTGAGGAAACTGAAGACCGACAGAAGGACGGTCAGGGCCCGCAGCACGGGCTGCCGGCGCAGGAAGGACACCCCGGCGATCAGGTCCGTCCACAGCCTCTGCGGAGCCGCTTTCGCATCCGAACCCGACGTCCGCCCGGTCGGGGTCGCCCGCGTGCCGCCCCGGAACCGTACGAAACTCAGGCAGACCGCGGACACGCCGAAGCTCGCCGCATCCACGCCGACCGCCGCCGCGGGCCCGAACCGGGCCGCCACCACGCCCGCGCACAGCGGTCCGACCACCCCGGCCGCCGCGGCCGTCGCGTTGAGCCTGCCGTTGGCCTCCGTGATCCGGCTGCCGCTCACAAGGCTCCGGACGACGGTGACATAGGTGACGGCGAACAGCATCCCCACCGCCTCGCCCAGCGGCAGGAGCACAAAGAGCAGCCAGATCTGCGGGCCGAACAGCCATACCAGCGGGACCAGGGCGTACAGGACCATGCGAACGACGTCGCACGCGATCAGCAGCTTCCTGCGGTCCACGCGGTCCACCACGACCCCGGCGAAGACCCCTGCCACGAGCGAGGCCGCACCGGCCACGGCGGTCAGCAGTCCCATCTGCGCCACGGATCCCGTTGCGTGCAGCACCAGCAGCGGCAGCGCGATCAGGGCGAAGGAGTCCCCGACGACCGAGAGGGTCTGCGCGGCCCAGAAGACACTGAAGTCGCGGTCCCGCCACAGCGGGCGTGACCCTTCCGATATCCGCTCGTCGGCGGCGAGTTCGGCCATGGTGAGGAGCGTAAGCGGGTGGCGGGTGCAAACGCCCCTGATTATGAGCCGTGCTGATGGCCGCTCAGTGGGCTGGGGGAGCCGTGCCTTGTTCCCCGTGCGTGACCTGCTCGCCTCCGGGCCGAGCCTCTCGGCGCCGCGCCCGATCGGCTGCACCCGCGAGTGGGCGGCAGCGCCGCCCGCCCGTCGGCGCGGCTCAGCCGCTCGGCGGAAGTTCCCCCGAGCCGCGGGCGATCAGACGGGTCGTCAGCTCGACGCGGGCGGGCTCCTCGGCCACTCCGTCGAGCCGGCGGAACAGGCGCTCCGCGGCCGTACGGCCCAGTGCCGCCGCGTCCTGCGCGATGACGGTGATGCCCAGCAGATCGGCGAGCTCGATGTCGTCGAACCCGACCAGGGCGACCGGCGTCTCACGCCCCGCCAGGACCCGTACGGCCGTCACGGTCACCCGGTTGTTGCCGGCGAAGATCGCGGTGACCGGGTCGGGACCCGAGAGCATCGTCTCCACCGCGGCCGTGACGCGCTCGGGGTCGGTCGAGCCGAGCGAGACCCAGCGCTCGTCCACCGGCAGCCCCGCGTCCTCCATCGCCGCGCGGTAGCCGCGCAGTCGCTCCGTAGCCGTGTGGATACGTGGCTGGTCGCCGATGAACCCGATCCTGCGGTGCCCGTGCGCGATCAGATGGGCCACGCCCTCCCGGGAGCCGCCGAAGCTGTCCGACAGGACGACGTCCGCGTCGATCCGCCCGGCGGGCCGGTCCACGAACACCGTCGCGATGCCCGCCTTGATCTCGGGCTCCAGATAGCGGTGGTCGTGGCCCGCCGGGATCACGATCAGCCCGTCCACGCGGCGGGCGCACAGCGCGAGCACCAGCTCCTGCTCGCGGTCCGGGTCCTCCGCGCTGGACCCGTTGATCAGCAGCGCGCCGTGGGCCCGGGCGACCTCCTCCACCGCGCGGCTCAGTGGACCGTAGAAGGGGTCGGCGAGGTCCTCCAGGACCAGCCCCACGGACGCCGTACGGCCCTTGCGCAGCACCCGGGCGCTGTCGTTGCGCCGGAAGCCCAGCGCCTCGATGGCCTCCTGCACGCGCCGCTCGGTGTCCGGGGTGACGCCGGGCTCGCCGTTCACCACCCGCGAGACCGTCTTGAGCCCCACTCCCGCGCGCGCGGCCACGTCCTTCATCGTGGGCCGGGTGCCGTAGCGGACGGTCTCGGGGCGGCGGGCGAACTCGGCCACAGTGCGCTGTCCTGTCGTCGTCGGTGCGCCCTCGGCGGGCACATGGGTTCGCCCTGCGGAGATTGTCGTGCTGTGCAAGGCTGTGGCGTCGAGCATAGGCCCTGGACAACGTTGTCAGGGCAATGGAGACTGGTCATCGAAGCCGCAGGTCCGCGGTGCGTCCTAGCTGCTCGTCCCTTGGAGATCGCACACCCATGCATAACGACCTCGTCGCCGCGCTCGACATCGGCGGCACCAAGATCGCCGGCGCGTTGGTGGACAGCAGCGGCAGCATTCTCGTGCGGGCCCAGCGGCCGACGCCGGCGCGCGAGGACGGCGAGACGGTGATGCGGGCCGTGGAGTCGGTGCTGGGTGAGCTCGCGGCGTCACCGCTGTGGCTGCACGCGACGGCCGTCGGCATCGGCAGCGCGGGGCCGGTGGACGCGTCCGCCGGTACGGTGAGCCCGGTCAACGTGCCCGGCTGGCGTGGGTTCCCCCTGGTGGAGCGGGTGCGTGCGGCCTCCGGCGGGCTGCGTGTCGAACTCGTCGGGGACGGTGTCGCGATCACCGCGGCCGAGCACTGGCAGGGCGCCGCCCGCGGCTACGACGACGCGCTGTGCATGGTGGTCTCGACGGGCGTCGGAGGCGGTCTGGTCCTCGGCGGCAAGCTGCACCCCGGGCCGACGGGCAACGCCGGCCACCTCGGCCACATCAGCGTGGACCTCGACGGCGACCCGTGCCCGTGCGGGGGGCGCGGCTGCGTGGAGCGCATCGCAAGCGGCCCCAACATCGCGCGCCGTGCCCTTGAGAACGGCTGGCGGCCGGGTCCCGACGGGGATACCTCGGCGGCCGCCGTCGCCGTGGCGGCGAGTGCCGGTGACCCCGTCGCCATCGCGTCCTTCGAGCGGGCGGCCCAGGCGCTGGCCGCGGGGATCGCCGCGACCGCGTCGCTCGTGGAGATCCGCATCGCCGTCATCGGCGGGGGTGTGGCGGGCGCGGGTGACGTCCTCTTCGCCCCGCTGCGGCGGGCGCTGCACGACTACGCCACGCTCTCCTTCGTCCAGGGCCTGGTCGTGGCCCCGGCCCTCACCGGTACGGACGCGGGTCTGCTGGGGGCGGCGGCCGCGGCCTCGCCGGTGCTGAGGGGCGAGACGGCGGCGACGCTCAACGGCTGAACGGGGTGGGGGTGCGGGGACGGTTCCCTCGCCCGCCGGCCGATGAGCTCGCCGAGTACGCCGCGGACCTGCCCTTCGCCCTGATCGCCGATCCCGGCAAGCGGCTGTACGCCGAGTTCGGCGTGGAGTCGGCGCCCCGCTCGCTGCTCAGTCCGCGCGCATGGGGCCCGATCGTCCTGGCGGTCGCACGCAGCGCCCGGGAGATGGCCCGCGGAAGGGAACGCGGACCGGCGCGCAGCCAGCCCGGCGGACGTCTGGGGCTTCCCGCCGACTTCCTGATCGGCAGCGACGGCCGGGTCCTCGCCGTCAAGTACGGCGAGCACGTCTACGACCAGTGGTCGGTGGACGAGCTGCCGGCCCTGGGGAGTGGCTTCGACGTAGCGCCGTCCGCCCGAAGGGCCGCAGGGCAGACGGGACTTTGAAGCAATGACCCAGCCGCGAACGCGCCGCGGCCGGAGCTCACAACGCGCTGAGCCGGGCCCCGACGGGGGTCAGCCGAGCGGGTGGCGGCCCGGCTCGGTCGGCTGGTGGGGGACGACCACGAGGAACGCGTCCGTGTCGAGGTCCATCACGACCTCTGCCGGAAGGCCCTCGTCGCGCCGGGCACGCGCGAACTCCTCCGCCGGCCGGCTGCCCCACGGACCCCCTGCGGGAAACATCTCCAGCACCCTGCGGCGCATGTGCGCACCCCCTCGTTCGTCGTGATCCCCAACGACGCGCCCTCCGGATCTGTTACGCCCCGACGGCTTCGGGCAGTTGCGGCCCGCGCCGCCGCGGACACGGGCGCCGTTGCGGGCACGGATGCGGCCGGTCCGACTCGCCCGGAGACACGGGTTTCCGTGGCAGGGTGTTGCGGGCAGTCCACTGGGGGCTACGGAAGAGGGGGAACCGTGATCGTCTGGATCAACGGTGCGTTCAGCGCGGGCAAGTCCTCTGCCGCTCGCGAACTGATCGATCTGATCCCGAACAGCACTGTGTACGACCCCGAAGTGATCGGAGGGGCACTGCGGTATCTCCTGCCGCAGAAACGCCTCGACGAGGTGACCGACTACCAGGACCTGCCGATGTGGCGCCGACTGGTCGTGGACGCGGCGGCCGCGCTGCTCGCCGAGGTCGGAGGCGTGCTCGTCGTGCCGATGACGGTGCTGCGCCAGGAGTACCGCGACGAGATCTTCGGCGGGCTCGCCGCCCGCCGCATACCGGTCCGCCATGTCCTGCTCGCCCCGGAGGAAACGATCCTGCGGACGCGGATCGCCGAACGCGAGGAACCCGACAACCCCGACGCCGAACAGCGGGTACGGCAATGGGCGTACGACCACATCGAGCCCTACCGCAACGCCCTCGGCTGGCTCACCACTGACGCTCACGTCGTCGACACCTCGTATCTGACGCCCCGCGAGACCGCCGAGGCCGTCGCCGAGGCCGTACGCACCGGCGCCGCCGGAATCTGCGAGATCGTGCAGACACCCGAACCGACCGCCGAGACACTCGCCGCCGGGGTCCTGCTCTTCGACGACGAGGACCGGGTGCTGCTCGTCGACCCCACCTACAAACCGGGCTGGGAGTTCCCCGGCGGAGTCGTGGAGCAGGGCGAGGCCCCGGCCCGCGCCGGGATGCGCGAGGTCGCCGAGGAGATCGGCATCCATCTCGACGCCGTACCACGCCTGTTGGTCGTCGACTGGGAGCCGCCGCGGCCGCCCGGCTACGGCGGGCTGCGGCTGCTCTTCGACGGCGGACGGCTGAGCGGCGAGGCGGCCGCACGGGTGCTGCTGCCGGGGTCGGAACTGCGGGGCTGGCGGTTCGCCTCCGAGGAGGAGGCGGCCCGGATGCTCCCGCCCGTCCGCTACGAACGCCTTCGCTGGGCACTGCGGGCCCGCGAGCGCGGAACCGTGCTCAACCTGGAGGCCGGCGTTCCGGTGGGGTGAACGGCGGCCCGAAGGTGCCCGTACGCCGCCGGGTCATGCGCCATCGGACGAGGCCTCGGCCGCCGCCGCGTCCAGTGCAGCCGCGGCGTCCGCGGTCACCGGGTCACCGTGCCCGCAGCAGACCGTCGTGGGCGCGAGCGCGGCCAGCCGGCGCAGTGACGCCTTCGCCCGCTCCCGGTCCACGTTGAACACGCCCAGCATCACCTGTCCCACAGACGCGACCGCGTCCCCGGTGAACAGCACTCCGTGGCGTGGCAGATGGACCGCGATCGAGCCGTCGGTGTGGCCCGGGACATGCACCACCCGGGCCCCGCCCGCGAATCCGAGCTCGTCCCCGTCCGCGAACTCCCGGTCCACCCGGGCCGGCGGCGCCTCGGGCACCGTGAGCCCGTGCTCGTACAGCGGGACCTCCCAGTCGAGCAGTACGGGCTCGGGCACCTCGCCGCGGATCACCGGCGCGTCCAGCGCGTGCGCCAGCACTGGGCCCCGTACCGGTCCGCGAGCTCCTGCGCCGCACCGACATGGTCACGGTGGCAGTGGGTCAGCACGATCCGGCGGATGCGCGCGGGGTCGAGTCCGAGGCCGCGCACCGCCTTCTCGATGTCGGGGGCGGCATGGACATGGCCCGCGTTGACCAGTGTGAGCTCGTCGCTGTCCCGCCACAGGTAGGCCTGGCCGATCGGGAAACGGAACATGTGCAGCTGGGGAAGCACCTCGATGACGTCCATGCGGCGAACGTACGGTGACCCGTACGCCCGCCGCCGGATGTTCAGCACGATCTAGCGCGGAACCCCGGGCGTTCGCGCCCGGGAGGAAGCGCTTGTCTCGATTGCCCTGACCCGTGCTGATCACGGGTCTGCACTGTTGTCCTTAGCCAGGACGTTTCTGGTTCTCGATGTACTCCTTGATGATGCTGAGCGGGGCGCCGCCGCAGGAGGCGGCGAAGTAGGACGGGGACCAGAAGTGTGCGCCCCACAGGTACGTGCGGATGCGGGCGGGGAACTCCTGGCGGAGTCTGCGGGCTGAGACGCCCTTGAGGCTGCCTACCAGCCGGGACAAAGCGACCTTCGGCGGGTGGTGCACGAGCAGATGGACGTGATCGGTCTCACCGTTGAACTCCCGCAGCTCCGCGCCGAAGTCTTCGCAGACCGCGCGCATGATCTCTTCGCAGCGGTTGAGGATGTCGTGGGTGAACGGTCCGCGCCGGTACTTGGGTGTGAAGACCAAGTGCGCGTGCAGGGTGTAGACGACCGTACGGCCCCTGCGGATATCGGGGTTTGGCTCAAGGCCGGGTAGTTAGCGTTTTCGCAGGTCACGCAAGCCCGTTGAACAATTTCCGACGCAGAGCAACGGAGCTCGTTGGTACAGGCAGTCGACC
>NZ_JBHWKX010000142.1:0-8694 GCF_042730885.1 Streptomyces sp. NPDC059909 | reverse complement strand
ACCCAATGCGCCAGCTCCGCCCGCTCCTCGGCAGACAGCACGACTTCAACAGCACGAGGACCCCGAGACACCATGAAAACAGCCTACACACTTAGCCTCGTCATTTCTGGCGCAGGACACTAGCGGCCGGGGACGGGGAAGAGCATGCAGCTGCTCGTGGCGTGGGCGAGCAGGCGGTCCTGGGAGTCGAACAGCTCGGCCTGGGCGAGGGCGGTGCGGCGGCCCTGGTTGAGGACGGTGCCAACGGCGCGGACCTTGCCTGTGTCGACGGTGATGGGGCGCAGGAATTTCAGGTTCAGGTCGAGCGAGGTGTAGCCCATGCCGGCCGGGAGGACGGACTGCACGGCGCAGCCGGCGGCGGAGTCGAGCAGGGTGGCGTAGACGCCGCCGTGGACGCTGCCGATGGGATTGTAGTGCTCCTCCCCCGGTTCCATCGCGAAGACCGCGCGGCCCGGCTCGACCTCCTCCAGGGTGAATCCGAGGGTCGCGGCGATGGGCGGCGCGGGGAGGCGCCCGGCCAGCACGTCCCGGAGGAACTCCAGACCGCTCGTCCGGCCGACCGCGGCCGCGGAGACCTTCGGGTCCCCCCACTCGAACGTGCGTGACCTCGCCATTGGACATTTCCTCCCAGACTTACTGGCTTCGTCATTCGAAGTTAGCCAGCCGCATCTCTGGCTGTCAATGCCAAAGCCAGCCTACGATGACCGCATGACCTGGCTGGAGACCAGTACCGAGAACTGCACGGTGCAGCGCACCCTCGACCTCATCGGCGAGAAGTGGTCGCTGCTGGTCCTGCGCGACGCCATGAACGGCGTACGCCGCTTCGACGACTTCCGCCGCCACATGGGACTGTCCGAGGCGGTGCTGGCGGACCGGCTGCGCAAGCTGGTCGCCGCCGGGATCCTGGACACCGTCCCCTACCGCGAGCCCGGCAGCCGTACCCGCAACGAATACCGGCTCACGCCCAAGGGCTGGGACCTGTGGCCCGCGATGATCGCCCTCAAGCAGTGGGGGGACCGCTACACCGCGGACCCCGAGGGCCCGCCCCTGGAGGTCCGCCACCGCGACTGCGGCGAACCCGTCGAGACCGTAGCCGTCTGCACCGGCGGGCACGACGCGCTCACCCCCCAGCAGGCCTACACCCGCCCCGGGGCCTCGGCCCGCACCGCGCGCTGAGCCCAACGGTGCGGGCCATCATGAGGGCGCAGCCCGGCACGCAGACCGGCACGACGGTGCGGGCCGACCCTCGGGCCGGCCCGCACCAACGCCGTGTCGCTCGCGGACTACCCGGCGGGCCAGTGCGGCCACGCCGGGGCGAACGCGCACCAGTACTCGGGGCAGCCGACCCGGTAGGCCCGGGTGACCGTCTCCGTGACCGACGCGCCGGAGTGGTCCTCGGCGGTCACCTTCAGTGAGACCCAGCCGGTGCTCATCGCAGGTACGGTCACCTGTCGGTCGCCGTCCCGGCCCCGGGCCTTCGCTGGCTGCCAGGTGGCGCCGTCGTCCGTGGAGTACTGCACCGACACCCGCTCGATGCCGGCGCCGCCGTTCACTCCGGCCTGGCGGCCGATGCCCAGGCCGAAGGTGAACGCCCGGTTCTCCGGCGCCGAGTTGTCGCCGTCGAGCCCGGCCATGTCGTAGCGCGTGTCGAGCAGTGGCAGCGGGCGCTCGCCACCGGTGTGCTCCGAGCGGAACCGCCAGGTGTCCGTGACGTGCGTGCCCAGCTTCCACTCATAGGTGTCGCGGTGCGCGGACGAGGTGAGTTCGTACCACTGGCCCCGCGCGGGTACGTCGAAGACGCCCCGCCCCGGCTCGTCGTTACGGGCCAGTACCTTGCCCGAGCCGTCGCGCAGCACCGTCTCGCCCGACTCCACGACCCGCGTGGGATCCGACTGGTGGCCCGCGGCGTCCGAGAACATCGGCAACGCAAGACGCAGCTTGTCCCCGTCGCGGGTGGCCTGCGCCCGGCCGTCGGGTCCGTTCACCGACAGCGACGGGTTGAAGGGCCCCGCGAGCCAGTTGTCCGTGACCGTACGTCCCTGGTGGTAGATCGTCGGGTTGGTGTACTGCGCACCGAGCGCCCCGGCGTCTGTCGCGTACTCGAACGTGGCCGTCGTCCACGGGACATCGGGCGTGTAGTACGCGGTCATCCGGTGCGGTGCGCGGAACAGGGTCGACTGCTGGGCGACACGCAGGCCGCTGTGGGTCGCCCAGCCGTAGATCCCCTTGGGGTCGTTGGGGAACCCGGTGGTGCGGAAGCTGTGGTCCACGCGGGCCAGGTCCCGGCGCCGGTCCTGCCAGTGCGCGCCGGCCGGCACCCCGTCGTCATGGGTGTGGAAGGTGAAGTAGGTCCGTTCACCGTTGCGCTCACCCTTGATCCGAAGGGTCACCTCGCCCTTGGCGAGCCGCTCGCGCAGCAGCGCCACGCCATGGTCGCCGATGCCCAGCGTCGGGTCGGCCGGGTCGATCGACGCCAACCCTGCCAGCAGGATCGCCGCCGGCTGCTGTGCCCTGACCGCCTCGTAGCGCCGGGTCAGCTCTTCCCAGGGCAGGCTCCAGTCGGTCTCGAGAAGCACGATCCGGTCCTTGAGCTCAAGACCTGACAGGTCCCCGCCGAAGCCCGCGTCGGTGACCCGCTTCTCCAGGTCCCACTCCAGCCGCTGCCACGACACCAGCCAAACCGGCACGTCCACCGGGGTGCCGGCGCCGCCGACCGTCGTCGCGAGGACGTACGGCTGCTCCCAGGAGGCGGCGGAGAAGTACGTCAGCCCGGGTATCCGGCCGCTGCCCACGGCGTACGACTTGTACGCGCCGTTGTAGAGCGGTGCGGCCAGCCCGACCGGGGCGCCCGCACCGGCCGAGGAGATCACCCCGGTCGCCGACCCCCACTCGTTGAGCCGCATCTCCGGGTCGTCGACGCCCATGGTGACCGGCTTCGCCGCGGACACGTCGGTCCTCAGCGTCCGGTCGCCGGTGAGGGAGACACGCCAGGCGAGGGCGACGGACGTCTCCGGCACGCTCGCCCCGCCGTGGCGGACGTACTCCCACACCCCGCCGAACACCCGGTAGTCGCCGACCGGCAGCCGGATCTCCTCGGGTGCCGTGGTGAGGCCGACCAGCCGTGCCTCGCCGGTCTTCTCGTTCTGCACCACCAGGTTCGTGTACGCCGTCTCGACCCCGGGCCGTACGGGGGCGGGTTCGAGGGTGAGCGTGGCGGTCGGCCCCTCCGCGTCGATGCCGACGGGGGTGCGCACCGTGCTGCCGTCACTGCCGCGCGCGGTGATCCACGCGCTGTGGGCGCCGGCGGACGCTCGGCCCGTGTCGATCCGGACGGTCGCGGCGGCGGTGCCGCCCGCCGGGACGGTCAGCCGGCGAGAGGCGAGCGAGACCGGTGCCGTCCCGGTCAGGGAGAGGCTCAGCCGCGCGTCCTTGTCACCGTCATTGCGGTAGGTCACCGTGCGGGTCGGGCTGCCGTTGTACGGCCAGGCCAGCTCGGCGGAGACCGCGGCGGGGGAGGCGGTGATCCGGGTCGAAAGCGCGCCGGGCACGTCCACGCTGCCCGCGCCCTGCTCGTACACGTCCGCGCCGTCGACCGGGTCGGCGGTGGCGATCAGCGCCGACTTGAGTTGCTCCGCGTCCCAGTTCGGGTGCTGCTGCTTGAGGATGGCGGCAGCCCCGGAGACGTGCGGGGTCGCCATGGACGTACCGCTGATCGTCGCATAGAACTCGCTGGCCGCAGCGCCGTCCAGCGTGCCCGCGGCGCGGGCAGCGGTGATCGCGCTGCCGGGTGCGGTGATCTCGGGCTTGACGCCGCCGTCGGCCACGGCGGGACCACGGGAGGAGAACGACGACATCGCGCCCTCCTTGGTGATCGACCCGACGGTCAGGGCGCTGGGCGCGGCGGCCGGCGAGCCGATGCTGCGCGGCCTGCCCTCGTTGCCGGCCGCGACGACGAACAGCGGCCCGCCGTCGCGGGACAGGGTTTCGACCGCCTGCGAGAGCGGATCGCTGCCGTCGCTCGGCAGGCTGGAACCCAGGCTCATCGAGACGATGTCGGCGCCCTGGGCGGCCGCCCATTCCATGCCTTCGAGGATCCCGCTGAAACTGCCGGTCCCGCCCCCGTCGAGCACCTTGCCGATGAGCAGGTCGGCGCCCGGCGCGACACCCTTGTACCGGCCGTGCGAGGCGGCACCGCTCCCGGCGACGGTCGAGGCGACGTGCGTGCCGTGGCCGTTGAGGTCGGTGACGCTCTCGTCCCAGGTGAAGTTCTTCTCCGCGGTGACCTTGTTCCTCAGGTCCGGGTGGGCCGGGTCGTACCCAGTGTCGAGCACCGCGACCTTCACGCCCTTGCCGTCGAGCCCCTTGCGCCAGGCGTCCGGCGCGCCGGTCATGGCGACGGAGCGGTCCAGGCTCGCCTCGACCTTGGCGTCCAGCCACAGCTTCCCGGACGCGGCGGTGCGGGACTTTCCGCCCGCACCGGCGAGGAAGCCCCGCCAGGCCGTGACGGCCTCGGACTTGCGTACCGTACGGGCCGTCAGCCCGAGCTCGGGGAACGTGTCCCGCTGCGCCGATCCGCGCAGCGCGGGCCCGGCCTGCGCCGTCGCGATCAGCGGAATGTCCGCCCTGGCAGCGTCGTCGTAGCCCTGCGCGGCGAGCGCGGTGACGTCGAAGAGCTGCCGGTCCACCCGCTCGTCGGCGAGGGCCTGCGTGGCGTCGACGGGGATGACGTACTCGTGGTCGTTGATCCTGGCCCGGGTGAACGCGATGTGCTCCCGGCCCTTGCCCGGGGTCACCCCGCTGACCTGGAGGCCGCTCCCGCTGCCGGTGAAGCCGACCCGGTCGCCGCTGACCAGGGTGACAGTGCGCTGCCCGGGCGCCGCCGCGGGCGGCGGTGCCGCCGAACGTCCGGGCCCGGTGCCGGGCTCCGTCTCGGCTGCTGCCGGCAGCCCGGTGGCGAGCATCGCCACCGCGGTGGCCGCGACCACGGCCGCGGTCCTCGATCTGGATCCCATCCCCTGTACCAACTCCCTGGAGGTGCTGCCATGAACGAGCGGCACCGACGTGTGCCGGGGCCCCATTTCAAGTCAGGAGTTGACGCCGTGACAGGTGGTGGAATTGGCGCATTGACGCCATGGCACTTGTTCGCCAACCGTTCCCTTGCAGGCTTCGTAACCGGACCCGCCAGGACGGCCCTGGGCCTGGTTCAGGCGATCAGCAGGTCACACACCCCGCACGAGCCGGTCCACCGCCGGGGTTCCCGACGACGGAAGCGCATACGCCGGCATCGGGCCGGCAGCACGGTCCCGAACGGCACCCGCACCAGCACGCGGTACACGAGCTGTCCGGTCGACAGCTCCGCGGCCCGGTTGTCGTGGAACGCCTCGCGGGTGAAGGGCAGCGCCGGTCCGACCGCGTAGACGAGGAGAACGGCCCGACCAGAACGAGCCCCCAGCGCAGGCCTCGCCGTGCCGAGGGACGGCCGAGCCCCAGCTCGTCCCAGGTGATCGGGGCCGCAGGGCGATGAGCACGAGCACGGCGGCTGTGACGACGCAGATGTGCGTACAGCCCGGGTCCGAGCCGGTTCACGAGCGCATTCGCGGCCGCGAGCACCACGACGGCCAGGATGAGCATCCGCACCGTCACAGCAGAATGTCCGATTCCTGACGCAAGTCATGGGCAACGCGCTGCCCGGCGGCGTGTGCCGCCAGATACGGTGGCATGGACACGGCGACGTCAAGAGCGGGAGGAGCGTGAAAGGGATCGGCAGGCCGCGATGGCTACGGCTGTTCTGGATCGTGGTCCTGGTGGTCGGCGCTTCCGGATGGGCGGCCACGGAGTTTCTCCACAGCACGACCCCCGCAGGATGGGCCCCGTCGCCGTACGCCACTCAGGACACAGTGCCGTGCGGTCCCCCAGCCGGCAACGAGTGCGGCGGGCCGACGGAGAGCTGCGCCGAGCTCATCGAGCGGCATTGCCGGGCTCAGAGCGCGGACCCCGACCCGAAAAAGATCACCGCAGTGATCTGCAGCGATGGGGAATAGGCCCAACACCCGTCTGCATCGCACGCGATCCTCGCGAAAGAGGGAGGGTCACATGGCCCGCTCCAGCACCCGACGGGAAGCGCACCGCCTTGACCGACAGGAACAAGCATCAGGAGAAGGTTCTCCGTGGACGCACCGAGTCCGGGCTCCGCTGGTTGCTGGTCGGAATGGCGCTGGGAGAGACCATGGGCGCGGCGCGCGGGGCCTTGCCGGACAACGGTCCGCTGCGCGCCGGTGTCTGCACCCAGCTGGCCTGCTTCTCCGCCGAGGGCTCCATCCGCGCCATGGTCCGCGGTGAGCACAAGGGCATCTGTCATCCGCCGTCGGTGCTGTGGCACGCCTACTGCCGCTGGGCGGCGCTTCAGGGCATCGAGGCCGACCGCATGAGGGCCCGTTGGGGCGAATACCCTCGGCCAGGATCGCGCCGTGCCCTCATCCGTTGCCCCACTTCTGTGCGCACATCTTCATATCGGCCTTGACCCGCCCGCCGCGGTCGACCACGACGGGCACCTGCTCCAGAACCGTGCCGTTCCGCTCGCAGGAGAGCGTCCAGTTCTCGATGAGGCCGCCGACCTGCTGCTCGGTTGCGTCGTAGAGGGATGCAGTCAGCGTCCACGACGGCGTGACAGAGGCGAAGTTGTCGACCCGCAGCACGTAGACGCCCTGCTCCGGGCCGTCCAGGAGCACGCGCTCCTTCTCCCCGACGGAGCCGGCCGAACTGCCTACCTGGGTGAGCGTGCCGTCGGCGTTTCTCCGCAGCACATACAGGTCGAGGTCGTCGGGGGTCGGCCAGTCGAGTGTCACCTCGAGGGCATCGGCGTCCCGGTCGACGGTGAACTCCTGCTCGGTGCGCTGTGCGGGCGCGGTCGTTCCGGTGAACGACTGGCGCTTCAGCGGTTCGGTGGAGATCACCCGGTTCTGGCGGGCCTGGACGACGGGGCGCGTCGACGGGTTGACGTGCCAGGTGTAACTGCCGTCCGGGCCGACGGTCATGGTCGTGTCGAGGGTGTCCTTGATGGTGCCCGACCAGGTGGGGGTGGCGAGACTCTTCTTCAGCCGCAGCGTCGCCCCGGTGGGGGCGCGGCCGGTGATCACCGAGTGCTGCCCGGCGTCGGTGGCGCTCTCCAGTGCGAGCAGGAACGCCTCACGGTTGGCCTTCCCGGCATGCTCCCCGGCCCCGAGGTATTCGTCGACCACCTCGGGGAACGGCGGGTGGAACTCGTGCGCCCCTATCTCGAAGGTGTAGCCGTAACCGCCCGTGGCGTTGTACGACCAGTCCTCGGTGGTGCCCGTGGTGTCGTACAGCTCCCAACTGTGCTGGCTCGTGTAGCCGTTTTGGGCGGCCATCCGGTCGCCGAGCTCCTTGAGCGCCGCCTCGTCCGGCGGGTCACCGATGGGCTGCCCGTCGGGACCGGCCGTATCGGGCGCGACGCCGCCCGGACGCAGCACGAGGTTGGAGTAGGTGTGGTTGGTGATCAGGCCGGTCACTTGCCGCGTACTGATCAGCTCGCGGATGTTCTGTGTCTCGGGCTCGGAAAACGGTGCGGCACCGCGGTAGGTGGCTTGTGCGGATTCGGCGGCGGCGCCGGGACCGCCCCAGAATCCGCCGTAGTTGCGGTTGAGGTCCACTCCGGCGCCGAACCCGCCCGGGCTGCTCACCAGGGCGCATTCGTTGAGCAGGGGCGCCAGGCCGTCGATGATCCGGCAGTTCTTGCGCTTGTACGCGTTGCCGGGGGTGGCGAGGACCGAGGTCGTGCCGCCGCCGTCGACGGGGCGGAGGTCCACCGCCTGACCGTCGTTCACGGACTTCTCGAAGCCGTCCACGTTGACGACCGGCACGACGATCACGCGTGCCTTCTTCAGCAGGGCGGTGATGCGGGCGTCGTGGTTGTAGTTCTTCACCAGGTCGTAGGCGAACTCGATGGCGTGTTCACCGGACGGCCATTCGCGGGCGTGGTGCAGGCCCATCATGAGGAAGACGGGCCGGCCGTCCGCCGCGGCCGTGACGTTGTGCGCGATCTCCACCCCGTAGACGTTCTTGCCTTCGAGGCTCTTGTGGTTCAGGGCGAACTTCTTGACGATGTCGGGCCGGATGGCGGCCAGCCGGGCGAGATCGTCGTTGTAGTCGGCGAGGCGGCGGTAGGTGTCACGTCCGGACGGCAGCGGTGAGGTCGCGGTAGCCGCCGCATAGGCGCGGTTCGTGTCGTTGACGTCTGCCTCGCGCCGGGTGAGGTCGGGGATGCGCACCTGCCAGCTGAGTCCGGCCGCGCGGAGGGCGAGGGCGTCGGTCGCCTGGTGCAGGACGACTTCGGCGTGGTCGTGGCCCGCGTGCTCGGTCAGGTCGAGCCCGAGTGCGGCCAGCCGGTTCTTCGCAGCGCGACTGGGGGTGTCCACCACGACCAGTTGCGCCGTGAAGCCTTGCTCCGCATCCGCAGCTTCGGCGGAGGGTGCGCCGGCGACGGGCAGGAGTCCGCCCGCCGCGGCAGCGACCACCGCGCAGGCGATCGCCGTGCGTCTACGAGATCGTCGGGGTGAGGCGATCACATGAACTCCGTCTCAGCTTGGCGTTTAACCCCGTTGTGTTTGGTGTTCCTTGATCGATTCGGCGCGTTTGATTGTTTTGCCGACGTCGTGGCGCTTGGCACGCTGCTTG
>NZ_JBHWKX010000141.1:0-8716 GCF_042730885.1 Streptomyces sp. NPDC059909 | reverse complement strand
GCTCGGCAGCGACGGGGTCTCGGACACGATCCCCAATGATCAACAATCCAGGCCCGCAGATCAACTCAGCCCGAGACGACCACCAAACCAGTCACTCGCTTTGAACGAGGAGACCAGAGCGGGCAGCCCGGCCGACCGCCGCGCTTTGTGGTGGAGGAACCGGCCTGTCGCTTTCGCCTGCATCCTCCACCCGGCTGCCGACGGGCTCCCGCTGGTCGACGGCCTGCTGCTGTACGACGGCCGGGAGTACCGGTTCACGCCCGCCCTCGACAGTCAGGAACAGACGAGCTGGGACACGTCCCAGGTACGCGCCGAGGACCTGGACCTCACGACTGCGGTCCTGCACCTTGATCCCTCAACCGGCTGGCACCGCGCGGACATTGCCTGTCGCACGGTCGTGATCGACGGCTTCTTCACCCAGTAGCAGCCTGCTGCCCGGCTCCCGGGAAGTTGAGCGCCGGGCCGCCCGGTCACGGTGCGGCCTGGCGCTCAGGGGGCTATCGGTGGAAGTGGTCCTGTGCATTCTCGGATTTGAGCTGCCTGCGATGAAATTTCTGAGCTGCAGTCCCGTGGTTTGAATGAGACAGCCTGGACGCCGCCGTTCCTGCTCTATTACCTGTGCTTACTCCGCTGAGTGCTGACTTGGCCAAAGTTGTGCAGCGCTGTGGCCTGCAACCCCGTCGATCGATGAGATTTCCGGATCTATCGCGAGAATCCCCAGGTCTCACGCGTCTCGAGGGCGAGCGATGTGGTCCGCGGGGATCTGAACTTCGCGGACGGGGCGGTCGTCTTTCTTGGAAGACCGGCTATGCACGCTTTCGCCGGTATGCCCTCGCGGGTGTGTTCCCCTGGGCTCTCCAGCAGATCCAGGCCCGGGCGAGGGCCCGTCTTCCAGCCGTGCATTTTCAGACGGGAACCTCATGGCGGCCGCTGGCGTGCCTGGTTTTGGCGCTGTCATGACGGGCACGGTTCGGCGGCGGTACGGTCGCAGGAGCGCAGGCGCGAGCGTGGGGGTGGCGGATGCTGGAGACGGCGTTGGTGGCGTTGACCGCAGCGGGCGGCACCGCGGTGGTGCAGGCCGCGGGTACCGATGCGTGGAACGGGTTTCGGTCCGGGGTGGCCCGGCTGCTGGGCCGCGGGGACCCGGCGCGTGAGCAGGCGGAGCTGGAGCGACTGGACCAGACGGCCACCGATCTGCGGGAGCTGGAACCGGCGGAGTCGGAACGGATACAGATCCGTCAGGAGGCGTCCTGGCAGACCCGCTTCGAGACTCTGCTGGAGAGCGTGAGCGACGATGAGGAACGCGCCCGGGTTGCCGAGGCGCTGCGTGCCCTGATCGACGAGCAGACCGCCCGCAAGGGCGGCGATGGAGGTGGTGCGGTCTCGGGCAACACCTTCCACGGCCCCACCGCGATCCAGACCGGAACCGGCAACCGGATGGACAACCATTTCGGGACCGGGTCCTGAACGGTCCCGCCGCCGACCCCGCGCAGTGCCCGGGGAGCGGCGGGAACACCGTCCACGGTCCCACCGCCGTCCAGTACGGCGACCACAACACGCAGAACAACTACTTCCCGACCACGCGCCCCTCGGTGTCCTTGCCGCACCAGGTCGGCGTGATCCCGCGCCGGGCCAACAGCTTCCAGCACCGCCACGCCGTGGACCAGGTGCACTCCGTCCTCGCCGACGCGGGCACCGTGGTATCCGGCCAGGTCCTGGCCGGCATGGGCGGGGTCGGCAAGACGCAGCTCGCCGCCGACTACGCCCGCACCGCTTGGCAGGACGGCGGCATCGATGTCCTGGTCTGGATCACCGCGAGCGCCCGCTCGCCTGTGGTGACCGGATACGCGCAGGCCGGGGTTGAGCTGTGCGGGGCCGACCCCGGCGATCCCGAGCAGGCCGCGCAGACCTTCCTGGGATGGCTTGAGCCCAAGACCGGCGGGGAGCCGTGCCGGTGGCTTGTCGTCCTGGACGATGTCGCCGACCCCGACGACCTGCGCGGTCTGTGGCCACCCGCCAGCACGCACGGCCGCACCCTGGTCACCACCCGCCGCCGCGACGCCGCCCTGACCGGAGCAGACCGCCGCCCGATCGAGGTCAGCCTGTTCACCAAGGACGAAGCAGCCGCCTACCTCACCACATCCCTGGCCGCCTACGGCCGCACCGAGCCCGCCGACCAGCTCACCGCTCTGGCCGCCGATCTCGGACGCCTGCCCCTGGCCCTCGCCCAGGCCGCCGCCTTCCTCATCGACTCCGGCCTGGACACCGCCACCTACCGTGATCTGCTGGCCGACCGCACAACGACCCTTGCCGACACCACACCCGACCGGCTGCCCGACGACCAGGCCCTCCCCCTTGCCGCCGCATGGGCCCTGTCCATCGACCGCGCCGACACGCTGCGCCCCGTCGGCCTGGCCCGGCCCATGCTCCAACTCGCCGCAATGCTCGACGCCAACGGCATCCCCCACGACGTGCTGACCAGCGCTCCCGCCCTCACCCACCTGGCAGCACACCGCACCCGAACCGGCCCGGATGCCACTGCAGCACCGGCCCCTCCCGCCGCTGGAGACGCCCTGCGTGCCCTGCGTGCCCTGCACCGGCTCAGCCTCATCGACCACACACCCGACACCCCGAACCAGGCCGTCCGCATACACCAGCTCATCCAGCGCACCACCCGCGACACCCTCACCCCCAACCGCTACGACCAGACTGCTCGCACCGCCGCCGACGCCCTCACCGCCGCCTGGCCCGCAATCGAGCGCGACACCGCCCTCGCCCAGATCCTCCGCGCCAACACCACCGCCCTGACCGCCAACACCGAAGACACCCTGTACCAGCCCGATGCACACGCGGTGCTGTACCGCATCGGCCGGAGTCTCGGCGAATCCGGCCAGACCACCGCAGCCATCACCCACTTCCAGCACCTGGTGGCCAACGTCCAGCACCGACTCGGCCCCGCCCACCCCCACGCTCTCGCCGCCCGACATGACCTTGCCCACTGGCGAAGGGAAACCGGGGATTGGTCTGGGGCAGCGATTGCCCTGGCCGAGTTGCTTGACGATCGGGTGCGGGTGCTGGGCCTTGACCACCCCGACACCCTGGCAACACGACACGACCTCGCTGCCTCACGCAGCTGGGCAGGGGACGAGTTCGATACCGTCGCCGCCTTCGCCGAACTGCTTGACGACCGGGTGCGGGCGCTGGGACCGGACCACCCCGACACCCTGGCCACGCGACACGACCTCGCCTACTGGCGAGGAATGCATGGGGATGCGTCCGAAGCGGTGGCTGCCTTCGCCGAGTTGCTTGACGATCGGGTGCGGGTGCTGGGCCTTGACCACCCCGACACCCTGGCAACGCGACACGACCTCGCCTTTTGGCGAGGAGTGGATGGGGATGCGTCCGAAGCGGTGGCTGCCTTCGCCGAGTTGCTTGACGACCGGGTGCGGGTGCTGGGCCCTGACCACCCCGACACCCTGGCAACGCGTGGATTCCATGCCACTTGGAAGGTTCAGACGGGGGATGAGGCCGGGGCAGCGGTTGCCCTCGCCGAGTTGCTTGACAGCCAGATGCGGGTGCTGGGCCCCGGCCACCCCCAAAGCAGGGCAACGTGTATTGCACTTGCAGCCGTACGGATGGGGGCAGGGAATGAGGCCGGGGCAGTGGTCGCCCTCGCCGAGTTGCTTGACAGCCAGACGCGGGTGCTGGGTCCCGACCACCCCGCCACCCGAGACACTCGCGCTTTGCTGGCCCGCTTCCAATCGGAAGCGGGCCAGCGAAGCTGAACTGTTCCGGGTTCAGCAGGGATTCGATCAAGGCACTTGGTACCGAGGCCCCGGCTGCTGAGTGCGTTGTGGCAAAGGGAGTCCCTGTTCGATGAGCAGGGGCTTCTTCGTGTGCGGGGCATGATCGCGGAGGGGTAGGGGCAGGCAGCGGACGGCTTGCTGTTGATCGAGGAGGGTGCGATGCCGTCGGTGCTGGGGCTGATGGAACGGCGTGAGGCGCGGGCGAGGCAGGATCTGGAGTCCTGGACGGAGGTTCTGGAGCAGGCTCAGGCGGAGGTGGATGCCGCGCGGGAGCGGGTCGAGCGGGCCCGGGTGGGGCGTGAGGAGCTCGTGTCGGTGCTGGCCGAGGGGAGCCCGGTGAATACGCCGGTTTCCGTGCCGTCTGGTGGTGAGGCGGCTGCCGGCGTGGGATCGAGCGGCTCCGGCGCGGGGCATCACGAGAGGCCGCCGGTGTGGCGGTCGGGCATGGGCGAGGAGGTGCTCAGCGGCCTGTATCGGGAGGTGTTCGCCGCTGCGGTGGCTGCTTCGGGGCCGGTGAACGGGGTGGAGCTGACGCGGGCGGTGGGCCGGGAAGCGGAGATCAAGAACGAGGTGGAGAAGATCCGTCACCGTGCCTACGTGCTGGAGAAGCGGGGCTGGCTGGTGCGGGCGGAGGACAGACGGTTCATGCCCGCGCCCGGAGCAGTCGGCCGGGGCGTTTCTCCGGCCAGCGCGGAGCGTCTGCGGCCAGGCGTCGGGACAGCCTGATCACGGCGGCCCACCACACCATCTGGGCGTGGTGGTCGGGGCGGCGTTCGTGGTCGCGGTTGAGACACCCCATGTCGTTGAGTGTCAAGCCGCAGGGGCTTGGTCGTGGGCGTGGTGTGACCAGGCGGTCGCTTCGTCGTAGAGGGTGCGGGTCTTGAGGCATCCGTGGAGGATGCCGACGAGGCGGTTGCCGAGCTGGCGGAGTGCAGGGTTGTAGTCGGCCTCGCGGGCGCGTTGCTTGTCGTAGTAGCGGCGGGCGCCTGGTGAGGCGCGCAGGGCGGAGAACGCCTGGGCCTGCAGGGCGTCGGCGAGGCGGTTGTTGCGGACGTAGCGGGCTTGGACGGTGTGGCTCTTGCCGGAGGCCCGGGTGATCGGGCTGGTGCCGGCGTAGTTCTTGCGGGCCTTCGCGGACGCGTAGCGGGTGGGGTCGTCCCCGAACTCGGCGAGCACCCGGGCGCCGGTGATCTGTCCGATGCCTGGCATCGAGAGGTAGATCTCAGCGTCCGGGTGCGCTCGAAAATGGGCCTTCACCTGCTCCTCCATCGCGGCTATCTGCTCGTTCAGCGCGATGATCACGCGGGCGTGGGCGGCGGCGGTGGCCGCGTAGGCGGCGGTGACCGGCTCGGGAAGGCCGAGCTGTTCCTCGCGCAGCGCGGCCTGAATCGTGGCCGCTTTCGCGTCCCGGTTCTGCCGACGGGCGCGGGCCAGGACGGCGGTGATCTGCGTGCGGGTCAGCTTCGCCCCGGCCGCCGGTGTAGGCGCCTTGATCAGCAGTTCCAGCGCGTCCGTGCTGGTCAAAGCGATGTCCGCGTAGGCGTTCAGGGCGGCGGGGAAGTATTCGCGCAGCGTGCTGCGCAGCCGTTGGAAGGTGCGGGTGCGTTCCCAGATCAGGGTCTGGTGGGTGCGGGCGACGACCTTGACGGCCTGGGCCTGCTCGCTGTCCCCGGACACCGGGCGGAGCTGGGCCCGGTCGATGCGGACCATGTCCGCCAGTGCGTGCGCGTCGCCCTTGTCGCTCTTGGCTCCGGAGGAGGCGTACCGCTCCTTGAACCGGGCGACCTGCCGCGGGTTGATGGCATAGACCTGGTAGCCGGAGGCGATCAGGGCCTGCACCCACGAGCCGCGGTCGGTCTCGATCCCGACCACCACCTCGGCGGCATCCAGGTCCCCGCCGCCGTGCTTCGCGAGGAGCTCGTGCAGCTTCGCGATCCCCTCCACTCCCTCGGGCAGCCTCGTGGCGGCCAGTTTCCGGCCCGCCTCGTCCTGGACCTCGACGTCATGGTGGTCTTCGGCCCAGTCATCGCCGATCAGCAGCAACTTATTCTCCTGGTCAGGTACTTCGCTTCCCTTGCAGCCTGCGGAAGGCGCGGCGCGCGGCCTAATGGATTCAGTGCTCACGCCCCATCGGGCGGGCACGCCACCCCATGAGCGGTCTGGCCTCCCGGCCGACCAGCAGGGGCACGGTCTCAACCCAGAACTCCAAGGGTTCCGGCGGCGGTAGTGCTCACCTGCTGGCGGCTACGGCACCGAGTCTCTCCGACCCGGCAAGTCCCATTAGGCGGCGTGAGCGGGAGAGCCAGCTCAGCGTGCGCTCCACCACCCACCTGCGGGCCAGTACGACAAATCCGCGTTGCCCGTCGGATCGGCGCACGACCTCGATCCGGACTCCGTGACGGGCGAACGCCTTCGCCAGCGCCGGACCCTGGTAGGCACTGTCGACCCACACCAGCTTCAACAGCCGGCCCGGCTGGTCCATGAACGTCTCCAGCAGCGTGGGGGCGGCCTTGGAGTCGTGCACATCGGCCGTGGTCACGGTGACCTCCAGGAGCAGGCCCTCGGAATCGGTCAGGATGTGGCGCTTGCGCCCGTCACGTGACTTGCCGCCGTCGTATCCGCGGCTGTCCTCGCCGACGGTCTCGGAGGCGTCTACCGACTGACTGTCGATGATTCCCGCACTGGGCTCGGCGTTGCGGCCTGCGCGTGCCCTCGCCGAACATCGCAGGCGTTCGTACAGCTCACGCACGTAGTCGCAGGCCCGCCAGCGGCGGAAGAAGTCGTAGACCGCCCGCCAGTACGGGAAATCGACCGGCAGAGCCGTCCACTTCACACCGTTGTCGACCAGATAACGCACAGCGTCGAGCATCTCGCGGTGGCAATACGCCTCCGGACGCCCGCCCCGCTTGAGGAGCCAGGCCGGCACCGGCATCGCCGAGCGGACCTCGGCCCACTCCGCATCCGTCATGTCACTGGGATAGCAGCCTGCCCGCAACCCTGGAGCGATCGAACCGAACCGGTGCACGTAGCAGTCACACCCAGGGGTGACCGCGGTGGACGCAGGCACAGAGATACTGCTCAACTGATCAGGCAACGGGCTTCCTTGGTCGTGCTGGTGTCGTAACCGCGTCACTCTCTTGAAAATGACGTGAGCTGACGGGCAAGGGTGCAGGTCAAAGGGTCTCTTCACGAGGAGTGACGGCGACATTGAGGCCGAGGGCAGCGAGTTGGGCGATCAGGCGTCGTGTCTGGCGTTCCTTGCCGAGGCGGTTGGTGAAGTGGTCCGGGCCGAGATCACGGTAGGGGACGAGGTCGTGCAGGATGTGCCAGGCGGCGACCAGGATGGAGTGTCCGACCGCGAGGGTTGCCCGTTTCGCGCCGCGGTGTGGGACCAGTCGTCGGAACTGTGCACCCAAGTAGGTGCCCTTGCTGCGGGCGGCAGTGGCGCCGGCCACATAGAGCGCGGTCTTGAGCCAGGTGTCGCCGTGACGGGTGCGTCCGGACAGTCTCCGGCCGGCCGACTCCTTGTTGCCCGGGCATACCCCTGCCCAGGATGCGAGGTGTCCCGCGGTACGGAACCGGGCCATGTCCACGCCGATCTCGGCGATCAGGACCTGGGCCAGGGTGAGGCTGATTCCGGGGATGGTGATCAGCAGCTCGACCTGCTGGCGAAGAGGCTGCAACTGCCGGTTGATCTCTTCGCTGAGGCGGGCTATCCGTGCATCGGCCTCGTCGATCGCCCGCAGCATCGAGGCCACCATGAACGCGTGGTGCTCGCTGAAGCTCCCGGTCAGTGCCCGGGTCAGCAGCGGGACCTTGCCCTGGAGGCTGCCCAGCGCGAGATCGGCCAGTACCTGTGGATCACGTTCCCCGTCCACCAGGGCGTCCAGCATGGCCCTCGCGGAGCGGCCGGTGATGTCGCTGACCACCGAGCTGAGCTTGATCCCCGCGTCTTCCAGGAACATCGCGAGCCGGTTCACGTCACGGACCCGGTCGCGGGTGGTCTCGGTGCGGTACCGGGTCAGGTCCCGCAACTGGCGGATGTCGCGCGGGGGCACGAAACTGGGGCGAACCAGGCCGTGCTCGACCAGCCGGCAGATCCACTCGCAGTCCTTCACATCCGTCTTGCGTCCCGGCACGGTCTTGATGTGCTGGGCGTTCAGCAGCCACGGCTCGATTCCCTCGGTGGCCTCCAGCAGGTAGAACAGTGGCTTCCAGTAGGACGCGGTCGCCTCCATGCCCACCCGAGTGACCTGGTTTTCCACCAGCCAGTCCCGCAGCTCCAGCAAGCCGTCGCTCATCGTGGAGAACGTGCGGACCTCGTAGCGCGCCCGCTTGCCCTTACCGGGTAGTCGGACGCACACCTTGGCGTCTGTCTTCCCCAGGTCAACCCCGCCGCATCGCTCCTCGAGCACGTCCATACCCGCCCCTGCCTCTCGTCCCGAACACCGAGGCGGTGCCCGCCCATCCGGGGCCACAGGATTCAAAGACGCTCTCTTGCGTGCTCATGGCAACATCACTGGACTCCTGCGCTCGGCCCCCGCGTCCGACTACCAAACGGGCTCAGCCCTCGGCACCAAGTGGCATCGACGTCCTCCGGACGGGCACCAGCCCGAATTTTCCCGGCCGCGGGGCGGGACCGAAAGGGCCCGGGATGACTACCAAGGGGCCCGTTCTTCATGTCCACGGCCGCACCCGTACCTCTGTCCAGATGATCACCCGCGCCGCACACCTCGAAGGAAATCCGGTTTGCCACAACGCACTCGCTCATCCCGATCAACAAGGTAGGGACCACTGACCCCTTGGAATCGATCATCTAGTGTCATGAGTCTTTATTCCGCTATAGAAGTAGGCTGGGCTCATGGCGCGTATGGGTCGGCCGACGGTCGAGGTGGTTCTGGCGGATGAGG
>NZ_JBHWKX010000140.1:0-9337 GCF_042730885.1 Streptomyces sp. NPDC059909 | reverse complement strand
CCCCGCCGCTATCTCCCCGAGGGAAGCATGGACACGATCTACCCCCAGGACAAAGATCAGATCGGTCCGGCTACACCACTACAGGGGACATGACCGCTCGGCCGCCCTGACCTGCTGGCGAGTCAGCCCAGTGGCTTCGGGCGGGGCCTTCAGCCATTGAGCTTTGCGCGCAAGCGTTCGTTCTCTTTCTCCAGCGTCTTAACGCGTCGTTCGAGTTCGGCTCGTGTCGGCTTCTTCGGGGGCGGAGGCAGGGGTTCTGTTGGTTCCGGTGGCTCGCCACGCAGCCCGATGGGTTCGTAGGCCACGATGGTTTGCCGGTCTTCCCCGCACTCCGAGCATCGCCTGCTATATGACCCGGCGGAGAGGGGGTCGGTGTACGTGTAGTGCGCCTCCGTCTCGATGATGTGGCCGCAGTACAGCCGGACACGCCACCGCATGATCGCGTGGTCGGCCTTCTTGAAGGACTGCATCAGCCTCGCGACGTTCTCGAACGCCTGGCGGCGACGCTCCGCCCTCTCCGGGTCTGCCCGGCACATGGCGTCGTCCTCCTCGACCTGACGCCGAACCCACTCGCTGATCTCCTCGCTCTGCTTCTGACGGCGGTGGTCCCCGTGGGTGAGTTCATACTCCTCCAACGGAACCCCGCTGCTCCGGTATTCGACTTCGCGCATGACGGCCAGCGTAGAAGCGGCGTCCACGCGTCCGTGGAGAAGAACGGTCTTGTCAACCAACTTGCGGATTCTGCCCGTGAGAGACCGCCGGGGTGCGTACTGGCCCAGAGGGGCCGGTCTCCATAAGGCCGTGGATGGTTGATCGGACTCGCGGTCGCAGGAGTCGCTGCGGGCTGTGCCGCGTACCCTCCGAGGCCAGCCGAGTGGGCTCGCGTGGTGCGGCGGCGAGAGCCGCTCTGAAGTGAGCCATGGCTGCCGCCGGCGAGCAACCGCCGGTGCCGGTCGGGCCGCCGCCAGGCGCGGGGCGCAGCTCGTGGCCGCACCGTCAGCCCCGCCGGACCGCCCCGAGCTGGGCCCGGTGCAGGTCTGGGGCGGTGAATCGCTGCGCCACCGTGCGCAGGACGCGGGCCATCGCCTGGGCGGGTGGGGTGGCGGGGCGCGACGTGGCGCGCGCGAGGAGGATGCGGCGGGTGGGGGCCGGGACGTCGGAGGCGAACGGCAGGAGGCGTACGTCACTGCGTCGGCTGGTGAGGGCCAGACGGGGTGCGAGCGCGATGCCGAGACCGGCGGCGACCATGGCCTGCGCCTCCTGGTAGTCGTGCGACGAGTAGGCGATGCGCGGCTCGAATCCCGCCTGGCGGCAGCTTCGGCGCAGGACGTCGGCGACGGGATGGTTGTCGGCGCGGATGATCCACTCCTGGTCGGCGAGATCGCCGAGACGCACGGAGGGATGTGTGCGCAGGGGGGAGTCGGCGGGGACGACCAGCACCGTGGGGTCGTCCAGCAGGTGAGTGAGGGCAAGCGCCGGATCGTCGAGGCGGTTCCATTCGTAGTCCCAGAGCAGCCCCTGCTCCACCTCCCCGGTGTGCAGCATCTCCCTGAGCTCCGCGAGGACTCCGGCGCGTACCTCGATACGGATGCCGGCGTGGCGGCGTCGGAAACGCGTGAGCGCCAGCGGCAGCAGGGACGCGCTCGCCGTGGGGAAGGAACCGAGCCGCAGGGTGCCCTGGTCGAGGGCGGTGAAGGAGTCCAGGTCGGCCTGGGCGGCACGGAGTTCCCGGCGGATGGCCTGACCCCGTTCGGCCAGCGCGGCACCCGCCGGGGTGGGGCGGATACCGCGTGGCAGCCGCTCGATGAGGGGCTGCCCTGCCTCCTGCTCCAGCAGGGACATCTGCTGGGAGGCGGCGGAGGTGGTCATGCCGAGGGCTTCCGCCGCGGCAGTGAGTGAACCGCGTTCGGTGGCCTCGGTGAGCAGCAGCAGACGGCGCACGTTGAGCATGGCGTCGACTTTAGCTGAGCTAAACCCAGGTGAAGCAAACTGCGATTGTTCCGAAGTCATGGCTCTGCGAAGGTCTCCGCAATCGCCGAGCGGTTCACCGGCACGCAATACGCCCGTAACCCGTTTCCTCGGCCCTTTCCCTACCTCCGTTGATCCAGGAAGAGCCTGAAGACGTGCACATTCCCGCGACCCTGGTGCGTGGCGGCACAAGCAAGTGCTGGCTGTTCAACCAGGTCGAAGTCCCGACCGACCGTGGCGACCTCGAAAGGCTGCTGGTCGCCGCCTACGGCGCCACCGACCCCGTGGAGCTGGACGGTGTGGGCGGGGCAACTCCCACCACCTCGAAAGCGGCCGTGGTCAGCGCCTCACCCCAGCCCGGCGTCGACGTCGACTACCTGTTCGCCCAAGTCGGCATCGGGACGGGCTCGGTGGAGTGGACGAGCAACTGCGGCAACTGCGCCACCGGCGTCGCCCTGTACGCGGTGACCAAAGGAATGGTTCCGGTCACCGGCGACCGGACGCGCGTGGTGATGCGCAACACCAATACCGGCGCGGTCCTCGAAGGGATCGTCGACACCCCCGGAGGCGTGGTGCACCACTTCGGCCGCCAGACGGTGCCCGGCACCCGTGCCGGCGGGGTCGCGGTCGGCCTCACCTTCCGCGACCCGGCCGGTGGCACGACCGGCTCGCTGCTCCCCACCGGCCAGGCCGCCCAGGACCTGCGGGTCGGCGCCGCCGAGCCGGTACGCGTGAGCATGGTGACCGCAGGAGCTCCGGTCGTCCTTGCCGACGCCGCCAGTGCCGGGCGTACCGGTGCCGAGTCACTGGAGCGGATGAGCGCGAACGTCTCCTGGCTGCGCACCGTACGGCATACCGCCGCACCCCTGATGGGGCTGCTCCAGCCGGGCGAGGAACCGGGCGACGCGGTACCCAAGGTGGGCCTGGTCGGCCCGCCGGTGCCGTACACCACCACCCTCGGTGAACCGATCGGTGCCGAGGACTACGACGTGTCGGTGCGCATGCTCACCATGAACGCCCCGCACCCCGCGATCGGCCTGACCTCTGCCGTCGCCGTCGCGGCGGCCGGACTCCTTGAGGGGTCCGTGGTCTCCGGGCTCACGGGCAGCCCGACCGACGAGTGGTTGCGCCTCGGCACGCCCGCCGGTGTCGTCGCGGTCCGCTGCACCGATGTGAGGGACGGCCTGCCGCACCGGGTCACCGTGCAGCGCGCGGCCCGTCTGCTCGCCGACGCCCGCATCTACGTACCGGAAGCAGGCAGCCCGCAAGCCGCCTGAGCCGCGACGAACATCACCTCGGTCAGGCCGGCTCCCAGCCGTCCACACCGGGATACCCTCGCGCCCTCGGGGCGCGCCACCCCGTCCCCACCGCACCAAGGACAAAGATGTCTGCTGAAGTGATCTCCATAGGCGCCCTGCTGGTGATGTTCGTGCTCGGCACCGTGCTGCCGATCAACCTGGGCATCCTCGCCTTCGTCGCCACCTTCGCCGTCGGCACCGCCTCGCTCGGGCTCACCGAGGCCGAGATCTTCGAGGGGTTCCCGGCCAAGCTCTTCGTCACCATCGTCGGAGTCACCTACCTGTTCTCCGTCGCCCGCCGCAACGGCACCATCGACTGGCTCGTCGCGGCCGGAGTAAGGCTGGTACGCGGCAAGGTCCAGCTCATCCCCTGGGTGCTGTTCCTGGTGGCCGCCCTGCTGACGGCGTTCGGTACGTTCACCCCGGCCGCGGTCGCGATCCTCGCGCCGATCGGCATGAACTTCGCCTACCGCTACAAGCTCAACCCACTGGTCGTCGGCATGATGGTGATCAGCGGCGGGCACGCGGGCGCGTTCTCCCCGCTGGCCGTCTCCGGTGCGCTGGTGCTCGGCCTCGTCGACAAGACCGATGTGCAGGTCTCCGCCGTCGCGCTGTTCAGCGCCAGCTTCCTGATCAACCTGGTGCTCTCGATCCTCACCTACGCCCTGCTCGCCAAGCGTCCCGCCCCGCTGGCCGAGGGCGCCGCGGAGGCAGCCGACGACGAGGACCTCGCCGTCTCCGGCAGGCCCGACTGGCGGCAGTGGCTCACCCTCGCCTCTCTGCTGGCCCTCGTCGTCGGCGCGCTCGGCTTCCACCTGGAGATCGGCTTCCTCGCGCTGGCTGCCGGCGCCCTGCTGGCCCTGGTGGACATGAAGCGGCAGGAGAAGGCCGTCGACGGCGTCAGCTGGTCCACCCTGCTCCTGGTCGCGGGCATGATGACGTACATCGCGATGCTGGAGAAGGCCGGTGTCATCGAGAAGATCTCCGAACATGCCGCCAACCTGGGCGCCCCGCTCGTCGTCGCCCTGCTGTTGTGCTTCACCGTGGCCATCACCTCCGCCTTCGCCTCCTCCACCGCGATTCTCACAGCGATCATCCCCATCGCCGTACCGCTGCTGCTCTCCAGCCACCTCAGCGGTGCCGGACTGATCGCCGCGCTCGCCGTCTCCACGACGATCGTCGACACCTCTCCTTTCTCGACCAACGGAGCACTCGTCCTCAGCAACGCCCGTGGGGTGGACTCCCGCCGCTTCTACCGCCAGGTCATCGGCTACACGGGCGGAATCGTCGCCCTCGGCCCCGTCGTCGCCTGGGGCGCCCTGGTCCTGCCCTGGTCATAGCGCAAAGACCGACGACGGACAGCGGAGGGCGCCGAGCCGGACCACGCACGGCGCCCTCCGTGCTGATTCTGTGTGCAGGACACAGCAGCGCCCGGAGTGGCGTGAGGCCGCCGGCGACGGCGTCGACGGTCAGGAGCAGCGCGAGAAGCAGCGTCGCGTAGCAGGCGGCGGCGCGTGCCTCGCCGGCCCACCGTGTGTCGTGCGTGGCGCCCTGGACGCTCTTCGCCGGAGGGACGAAACGTGGCTCCATGGAGCGGATGCCAGGACTCCGGTGCTCAGGTGCTCCGGTGCCGGTTCAGCCGGTCCGTCCTGACGCGGTGTCTACGCGGCGGTGGCCAGTCTTGTCGCGCCGTTGACGCGCCCGGCCGCGTAGTGGACGTACTCGTGGGCGAGTCGGAAGCCCGCGCTCCAGGCGAGCAGGCGGCTGGGGCGGTTGTCGCGGGAGCAGCTCCAGCTGGCCGTGCGGCCGCGTGCGGCGACGTCCTCGGTGAGCTGGGCGACACAGGCGAGGGCGAGGTGTTGCCGGCGCTCCTCGGGCACGGTCGCGCAGGCGAGGTCCTCGTAGCGGCTGCCCAGGAAGCGAGTGCAGGCCACGGCGGCGATACGGCCCCTGCGGAAGGCGGCCCAGCCGAGTCCGGAGGCGGCGAGTGCGGCCGGGCCGCCCCAGGAGCCGTGGATCCAGGCCATGGCGGGGTCGAGCGCGGCGAGCGCGGGGGTGTTCTGCGGGGTGAGGCGGCGGACGCTCACGCCGCGGGGGAGCGGGGGTGACGAGGCCGGGGCGCGGTGCAGGTAGAGCATGCGTTCCCAGGGCGTGAACGGTTCGAACGCCGCCCCGAGCACCGGCAGGAAGCGGTCGGCCGCCTTGATGTGGTGCCCGGCGAGGGGAACGAGATCCCGCGGTGCCACGGCGGTCGGATCTCCGGCCAGCAGGGCGTGACCTGCGCAGGAGACCGCGATCACACGCGGCGCGTCCGTGCGGTCGGTCCACCACCGGCCATGGCCGGTCGCCAGGACGTGCTCGGCGAGGGCGGCCGTGCCCGGCGCAAGACAGGGCCTTCTCGACCGCGGCCGTGGCGTCGTAGTGCGGCTCGTCGGAGTCCGGCGGGTAGTACTTGCGCAGCCAGCCGTTCTCCTGCGCCGACCAGTCGGGGCCCGGGCCAGACGGTTGTCGTTGAGAAGAGCCGGCTCGATGCCGAACACCTCCTCCACCGCCCAGGTACGGGCCCAGTCACCGACCCGCACCAGCGGTGCGGGCGAGGTCAGCCGGTTGACCACCAGCGCCTCGATCACCTGCCCGTGGGTCAGATGCGCACTCGCACCTCCCGGACACACCTCGTCGACGATCCCGGCGACATCCAGCCGGCGCAGAAACTCGGCAGCGACAGGCAGAGCGCCCAGACGCTTCTCCACCACGGACGTCACCACCAAATCAAGGCGCTGACGCTGAGACCGGGGCCGCGGAGACCGGGAAGTCATCGACACACCCCACCCAACGCCACACGACCGGCCCAGGACACCCCCAGACCGGTCACACCATACGAATCAACGACCCGCGAAGTACGGGACTAGAGGGCTGGCCCGGGGGTTGGGCACGGCGGCATGGAACGGCGGCCCGGGGCGAGCGGGCATCTCGTATTAGGCGGCAACGGGTGGCGTGGGAGGCGACTCAGGGTTCGATGACGAGGCGTTCGATGAGGCCGTCGCCGAGTGTGAACTGGTAGCGCAGATCGATGGTTCCGCCGGGGAAGTTGCCCTCGAGGCGGTGGGTGGCGATGTAGCGGGTCGCGTCGGTCTGCTGGGCGTCGGTGAGGTGGATGGTGTAGGTGAATTCGGTGGCGGATCGGTCGAGCCACCCCTCGATCGCCTCGGTGCCCTCGTAGGTGTTGCCGTCGTCGATCACTGTGGCTTCGCCGGTGAACGCCGTCATTGCGGTGGCGGTGTCGTGGGCGCGGTGCGCTTTCAGGTAGCGGGTGATCACCTCGGGCAGGGTGTCCGGGGTGCTGGTTCGGGGCTGGTTGTCGTGCATGACGTTCCTTGGGATGGTGGCCGGTTCAGACGGTGGGGGTGGTGCCGCCGTCGATGACGTGTTCGGCGCCGACGATGGCAGAGGCGCGGTCGGAGACGAGGAAGGCGACGAGTTCGGCGACTTCCTCGGGCCGGTTGGGGCGACCGAGCGGGATGCCGCCCAGGGAGTCCATGAGCCGGCCCAGCGCCGCTTCCTGGGTGATGTCTGCGTCGCGGGCGATCCGGGCGACGAGGTTGTCGGCGGCCGAGGTCTGGATGAAGCCGGGCGAGACGGTGTTGACGCGGACGCCGTGCGGGGCGACCTCGTTGGCCAGGCCCTTGCTGTAGGTGGTCAGGGCGGCCTTGGAGGCGGCGTAGGCCAGGGTTCCGTTCCACAGTGGCATGCGGCGCTGGATAGAGGTGACGTGCACGATCACGCCCTTGCCCTTAGTGATCATGTGAGGGAGGAGTGCTCGGTCCAGGCGGACGGCGGCCAGCAGGTTTGTGTTCAGCTCCCTGGCCCAGTCGTCCTCGCCTAGCGCCGCGAACCCTCCGGCCGGCGCCTCGGACCCGCCGAGGGTGTTGACCAGGATGTCGACGCCTCCCATGCGGGCGTCCACCTCGGCGGCTACGTGGGCTGCGCCCTGGGCGGTGGACAGGTCGGCGGTGATGAACGCCTTCTCCTCGACGTCGTCGGGGCGGCTGCGGGCGGTGACCAGTACGGTTGCGCCAGCCTGGGCGAGACGTCGGGCGATGGCGGCTCCGGTGCCCTTGGTGCCGCCGGTGACCAGAGCGCGTCGGCCTTCGAGGGATTCGCTGATGGATGTGGTCACGGTGTGCTCCGTTCCCGGGTGCAGGCGCAGAAGGCACCGCTCCCGCCATTACTGCTAAGATAGAAGCTACTAACTTCGACTTTAGCAGTAACCGAGGGGATGGTCGCCGTGGCAAGCCGGATCAGGCTGGAGGACCGGGAGTGCCCACTGTCCACGACGGTGGAACACGTAGGCGAGTGGTGGACGCTGCTAATCCTCCACGACGCCTTCGACGGCTACACACGCTTCGACCAGTTCCGGGAGAGCCTGGGAATCTCCTCCAGCATGCTCACCACTCGGCTGAAAACCCTCGTCGCGGACGGGCTACTGGAGCGCCGGCCGTACCAGACCAACCCCGTCCGCCATGAGTACGTTCTCACCGAACTCGGGCACTCCCTGCGACCGGTGATCGTCGCCCTGGCCGCGTGGGGCAACTCCCGCCTCACACCGGCCGAACGCAGCATGATCCTCATCGACGCCCAGAACGGCGAGGAAGTCGAGCCCGTCGTCGTCGACGCCAAGACCGGCCGCCGACTCGACGACAGCGACACCTACGTCTTCACCGCAGGTCCCGCAGCCAGCGACGCCATGCGCCACCGTTACGCGACACGGCCCACCAGCCCCGCGGAGGCGTAAGGCCGCCCTGGCCCTCTTGTGGTCCCCCAAGACCGACGCGCGGCCAGTAGGCACTGCGGCCGTCCTATTCGCAGACACCGCTGGTGCTGTACCTAGTGGCTCGTCACGCAGCCTTGGCCAGTTAATCGACCCGCTGCCCGTGAGCCAGCAGACTGTCTCCAGGACCTGATCTTGGAGGTGGTCGTGGGACGTCGACCGAGTGTGTTCGTGCGGCCGGTCACGATGCACGAGGGCCGGAGGCTGCAGCGGATCAGCCGCACCGCGAAGGACCCGGTCAGGCTTCGCCGGGCGATCGTGGTGCTGATGTCCGCCCAGGGCCAGACGGTCAAGGACATCACCACGCTGATGCAGGTCGGCGAGGACTACGTCCGCGAGGTCATCCACGCCTTCAACGAGCGGGGGTTCGACGCGCTGGACCCAAAATGGAGCGGGGGACGCCCCAAGACGATCAATGACGAGGTGCGCGAGCACATCTGCCTGATCGCCCGGACGTCCCCCGCCGACTGGAAGATCACCGCGTTCTCCACCTGGAGCCTGAGCAAGCTCGCCGACCATCTGGTCAAGCAGAAGGTGACCGCGGCCATCAGCCGGGAGACCCTGCGCCGGATCCTGCGTGCCGGCAGGGTCACCTGGAAGACCACCACCACGTGGAAGGCTTCCACCGACCCGGAGTTCATCGCCAAGATGCACCGCATCCTGGCGCTCTACGACACCCCGCCGGCGGACGGGCGGGTGATATGCGTCGACGAGTTCGGGCCGCTGAACCTGATGCCGCGCAAGGGCAAGGCGTGGGGTCCGGTGAGGCGTCCGCGCCGACTGCGGGCCACCTACAACCGTCCAGGCGGTGTGCGGCACATGCTCGCCGCCCTCGATCTGGCCACCGGCAAGCTGTACTACCGCATCCGACCGCGCAAACGCTGGCGGGAGTTCCTCGACCTCCTCAAGGCCCTGCGGGCCCGCTGGCCCGGTCAGAAGCTGTATGTGGTGCTGGACAACTTCTCCCCGCACAAGCACGCCAGGGTCCGCGCCTGGGCGGCCGACCACCAGGTCGAGCTGGTCTTCCTGCCGACCTACGGCTCCTGGCTGAACTGGATCGTGCGACACGAAGTCGCTTGAGAAGAGTGGGAATCACCAAGGAGGTTCGACTGATGTCGAAGGTGTAAGACCCGAGTCAGTGCGCAGGGCTCGTTCCCGCCCCAGCGTGCGTTGCGAGTAATCGCGGGGTGCGAAGCCTGGGGAATTGCCCAAGGATCCTCGTTCCATCCGGGGGTTACAGGCT
>NZ_JBHWKX010000139.1:0-9397 GCF_042730885.1 Streptomyces sp. NPDC059909 | reverse complement strand
CAACCCCAGGCCCTTCGTCTGGACGAAGACCGCTGACGAGATCTTCGAACGCCTCACCGGATATCTGAACCGAATCAAAGACTCAGGACACTAGAAGGCTGCTGAAAATCTGGCCGGATCCTTAGCCATCCGGACACCCTGCCGGAGAGCGAGACGCTCAAAGTTGAGTTCGTCCACACTGCCCCGAACTGGAAGCTCTCACCAGCGGTCGACAGCCCCCGCGGCGCCCGAAGGCCTCGTCGGCACGGGACGATGGATGTACGACACGGCAGTCCGCGACGGCCAGGACCGGTTCGCCAACGGTCTCACCTGCCTTTTCGGACGAGCCGAGTGCCCTCGGTGTGCCAGCACATTCGTCATCGCGGCGGAGTACACAACCACTAACCTCTCATCTTGGGGTGAGTGATCACACGCAGGACTTCTGGAGCAGGGCCAAGACAGCGCCCAGCGTTACCACTCCACAGAAGTTGAGCCGGAACCCGCTCTTGGAGATGCCGTGTCTTCGATCATGCCTACCGTGCCGGGAGGCCCTGAGCGCATCGCGTCATACCGCGTCGTAGGCAGCCTGGGCGCGAGCGGCATGGAAACGGTGTACGCGGCCACAGAGCCCCAAAGCCGTGACCGTAAGCCCGGCCCGCAGGTTGGTCGAGGCCGCCCAGAGCCGCCGGCGGACGGTGAACGCCCCTCACCTGTCGCACTCGACCGCGTCGCCGGAGCCCGCTTCGAACGCGGCCTACTCATCGAACGCCCCGAGCGGGAGGCAGCGTGACCACGATCAAACCCGAGACCATCCACACCGGCCGGCTGACTCTCCTGCCCCTGCAGGTCGAGCATGCGGAAGAGATGGCCGCGGTGCTGTCCGACCCGGGACTGCATACCTTCATCGGCGGCACTCCGGCCACCGCGCAGGGACTGCGCACTCGCTACGAACGCCTGGTCGCCGGCTCGCCCGACCCCACCGTCTCCTGGTGCAACTGGGTGATACGGCTCCGCGACACGGACCGCCTGACCGGCACGGTCCAGGCCACCGTCACCGCCGACGACCACGGACGCGTCGCGGAAATTGCCTGGGTGGTGGGCACTGCCTGGCAGCGACGCCGCATCGCCACCGAGGCAACCCAAGGACTGATCACGTGGCTCGGAACACAGGCGGTGCAGACGGTCATCGCCCACATCCATCCCGATCACCAGGCATCCGCCGCCGTGGCCACCGAAGCCGGACTCACCCCCACCGACCAGTGGCACGACGGGGAAATCAGGTGGCAGCTGACGATCGGCTGATCACCCATCCACACGTCTTGATGAATGCCCGGGTCACGGTGACGGGTGCGCGGACGGTCCAGGACGGAAAGGGCCACACGACGGGCCCAGGGCACGCGCCCAGGGGACCAGTCGCACGCGTCGTCATCGACGAGACCTGTCAGCCGGCGGTCGGCGGGCCGCAGCAGTTGACGTGCAGGTCTTCGTGCTCGCTGGCGCCGGCCGGAGTCACCGTCAGCACCGCTGCCAGCACCATGAACAGGCCGATCACTCGGGAGTTGCACCGTTGAGCGTGCAGACCTGGGGTGCATGGACCGTAGCGGCGCACAAGTCCCCCACATCGGGGAGTACGGGGTGCGCGCCACCGCGGACTCGTTCGCGTTCGTCTGCCCGTGCCAGGAGTGCGTCTTTCACGACGAACCGCCGGTCGCCGTGGTCGACGAGCAGCTCCACCACCGGCAGCTCCAGCGGGAACACGGGCTTCAGGGTGGTGCGGTGACCGACCCCGGTCGACTGTGCGGCGTGCACCGGCGGCGCTTGTCGGGAAGCAGCTGGGTGATGCCCTGGCCGTCGCAGTGCTCCAGCAGGGGAACGGTGACGCGTCGGGTGGTGTCCAGGGCGCGGCTCGCCGTTCCCACGGTGAACGGCTGGTCGAGTTCGCTCAGACGGTCGGCCGCCAGCCGGGGCGCGTCAGGTAGCAGCACCACGTGCTCCGCGAGGCGCAGTACCGCTCCGTGGCGGGCCGCCGCAGCGAGCTCGCGGCGGCCGAGGCCGAGTTCCGCGAGCCGCTGGGTGTGGGGGGCCGCGAACGGCCGGTCGGCGAGCTCGGTGGTGAGGCGGCGCACCGCGTCCGCAACAGCGGCGGGCAGTGCCGCGGGCCCTGCGGTCACGCGCCCGTGGTTCATCCGCAAGGGTGGTGTGACCAGTGCCTCGACCAGGGATACGGAGGGCAGCCCGAGACGGTGCCGGGCGGTTTCCAGCGGTACGCCCTCCTCGGTGGGCCGCTCGGAGCGGTACGCGGCGACCAGTTCAGCCAGCCGGGCACGCAGGGCGGTCCAGTGGGCGGGCTCGGCGAGCCAGTCGCCCGCGACCGGCGTGGTGTGGACGGCCACTCCCATCGCGGTCAGCTCCCCGCGCCTGACCAGCAGTCGGCGCCGCAGCTCGTCCGCCTCGCTCGGAGTGCCGCGAGTGTCGCCGAGCTCGGCCGCCCGCCGGGCCGCGGAGCCGCGGCGCCGCAGGTCCGGTGGTTGAGGGTCGAGCACCGTCAGGCCGGCCAGCACCTGCCGCAGACCGGGATCGCGCAGCACCGCACGGTCACCGATGCGCAGCGGCAGTGGCGCGGGCAGGGTCAGCCGGACGAGGTCCGTACCGAGCGGCCGCACGCGTACCGGCACGGCCGCCGAGCCGATGTGGGCGACAGCAGTGCGAGGCAGCGCAGCGGCCGGAGTTCCGCCGTGTACGCGCACGTCGCAGCGCAGGCAGGGGAGGAAGCTGTCGGGGGTGAGCAGTGCGTCGCCGCGGCCGGTCGACTCCTTCTCAAGACCCCGGAGGTTGACGGCGACCCGGGCGGTCGCCCGCACCAGGGCGGTCTCCTCGCCGAGGGCCTGCAGCGCCCTGACGCGCACGGAACGGCCGGAGCGGGCGGTTATCAGGACGTCGCCCCGCTGGATCCGCCCCGCACCGAGCGTGCCGGTGACCACCAGCCCGCTGCCGCGCACGGTGAAGGCGCGGTCGATCCACAGCCGCACCGGGGCGTCGGCGTCCCCGTCCGGCAGCCGCGCGGCCAGCCGGTCGAGGGCGGCGCGCAGCTCGGCGAGGCCCGCGCCGGTGCGGGCGCTGACGGCCACGGCCTCGACACCGCCGAGCGTGCTGGATTGGATCCGGTCCAGTGCCTGCGCCGTCGCCGGGCCGGGATCGGCCAGATCGCAGCGGGTGACGGCGAGCAGGCCGTGCCGTACGCCCAGGGCGTCCACGGCGGCGAGGTGCTCGGCGGACTGCGGCTTCCAGCCCTCGTCCGCGGCGACGACGAACAGCACGGCGGGCACGGGTCCCACGCCGGCCAGCATGGTGGGGACGAACCTCTCGTGCCCCGGGACGTCGACGAACGCGAGCCGCTCGCCCGAGGGCAGATCCGTCCATGCGAAGCCCAGGTCGATGGTCAGACCACGGCGCCGCTCCTCCGCCAGCCGGTCCGGGTGGGTGCCGGTCAGCGCGTGGACCAGCGTGCTCTTGCCGTGGTCGACGTGCCCGGCCGTCGCGATGACCCGCATGCTCAACGACCCGCCGCGCGCAGCACCGCGGCGAGGACGTCGTCGTCGCACACCTCCGGCACGCACCGCAGGTCCAGCAGCAGCCGGCCGCGCACCACCCGGCCCAGCACGGCCGGTTCACCGGAGCGCAGCGGCGCCGCCAGGCCGTCGGGGAGGCTGAGCGCACAGGACGGCAGAGCGATCCCGGGGGCGCCGCCGCCTCCGACCACCGCCTCGCACGGCACGACGCGCGCGTCCAGGCCCCGGCGCGCAGCGCCCTCGGCCAGGCGCAGCGTCCGTGTGCGCAACTGCGGCAGCGGCATGTGCACGGCGGCGTGCACGGGTGGCTCGGGACCGCGCAGCGTCGCCTCCAGCGCGGCCAGGGTGAACTTGTCCACACGCAGGGCGCGGGCCAGCGGATGGCGGCGCATCCGCTCCACCACGGCGGCCCGGCCGAGGACCAGCCCCGCCTGCGGACCGCCGAGCAGCTTGTCCCCGCTGGCGGTCACCAGCGTGGCCCCGGCGCGCAGCGCCGTGGCCGCGTCCGGCTCGCCCGGCAGCACCGGGTCCGGCCGGAGGAGGCCGGAGCCGATGTCGACCACCACGGGCGGGCCCAGCGCCGCCAGTTCTCCGGCATCCACTCCTTGGGTGAAGCCGCTCACCGTGAAGTTCGACGGGTGGATCTTGAGGATGAACCCGGTGTCCGGGCCGACGACGTCCGCGTAGTCGCCGAGACGGGTCCGGTTGGTGGTGCCGACCTCGCGTATCCGGGCGCCGCAGGAGGCCAGCAGCTCAGGTATCCGGAAGCCGTCGCCGATCTCCACGAACTCGCCCCGGCTGAGCAGGACGTCGCGCCCCGCAGCCAGCGTGGCCACGGCCAGGGCGAGGGCGGCGGCTCCGTTGTTGACCACATGCACGGCCTCCGCGGCCGGTACCGCCTCCCGCAGGGCCGCCATGGCACTGCGGCCGCGCGACGCCCGCCTGCCGGTGCTCAAATCCAGCTCGACGTCCGTGTAACCGCCGGCCGCCGCCATCGCCTCCAGCGCGGACCGCGATAGCGGGGCCCGCCCCAGATTGGTGTGCAGCACCACGCCAGTGGCGTTGTGCACGGGGCTCAGCCCGGCCGCGCGTGCGGGGAGCGCGGCGAGCGCGGCACCGACGGCGTCGTCCGGCCCGATCCGTCCTTCGCGTACGGCCTGCTGGGCGGAGGCGACCGCGGCCTTGACGACGGTCCTGCCCAGCCGTGCGGACGCCTCGCTCAGCCGGGGATCGCCGAGCAGCAGCGTGGTGCTCGGCACCTGCCGCCGGGGATCCGCCGACGGCCTCCGCTGCCCGTCCGCCACCCGCGCCCCCCATCGAAGTCAGCGGAGGCGGACGGGAATCGAACCCGCCGGGCCCGGTTTCCGGACCACACCGATTTTGAAGATCGGGAGGGGCACCAGCCCGCCCAACGCCTCCGGAGCCCGATTGTGATCCCCGCACACTGCTGGGGCAAGGGGTGAAATCATCGTCGTATGAAGACAGTTGGCCCCTCAGCCGGACCCGCCGCGCCCGTGCGGCTGACCCAGTACGCACACGGCGGCGGCTGCGCCTGCAAGATCCCTCCGGACGAGCTGGAGACGATGGTCGCGGGACTGCTGCCGTCGCGGAATCCCGGACTGGCCCCGGGCGCAGGCGAGGACCGGCTGCTGGTCGGACTCGACGACGGCGACGACGCCGCGGTCGTGCGCACCGGTGACGGCACCGCCCTGGTGTCGACGGCCGACTTCTTCACGCCGGTCGTCGACGACGCCCGCGACTGGGGCCGGATCGCCGCCGCCAACGCCCTCTCCGACGTCTACGCGATGGGCGGCCGGCCCGTCGTCGCCCTCAACCTGCTCGGCTGGCCCCGGGACGTCCTGCCCGCAGAGCTGGCACAGGAGGTCCTGGCGGGAGCGCTCGACGTCGCCGGCAGGGCCGGCTGCTTCGTCGGCGGCGGCCACAGCATCGACAGCCCGGAACCGCTCTACGGAATGGCCGTGACCGGCCTGGTGGACCCGGACCGGCTGCTGCGCAACGACGCAGGCCGGCCGGGTGTGCCGCTCACCCTGACCAAGCCGCTGGGCGTCGGGATCCTCAACAACCGCCACAAGCGGACGGGCGAGGTCTTTCCGCACGCCGTCGCCGGCATGGCCGCGCTCAACGACAAGGCCAGTGCCGCTGCCCTGGAGGCCGGCGCCGTGTGCGCCACCGATGTGACCGGATTCGGGCTGCTCGGCCATCTGCACAAGCTGGCCCGTGCCAGCGGCGTCACCGCCGTGGTGGACGCAGCCGCCGTCCCCGTGCTCGACGGCGCCCGGGAGTCCCTGCAGGCCGGGTACGTCAGCGGCGGCACGAGGCGCAATCTCGACTGGGTGCGCCCGTACCTGGACGCGGGACGGGCGAGCGACGACGAGCTGCTCGTGCTCGCCGACGCGCAGACCTCCGGCGGGCTGCTGGTCGCCGGTGAGCTGCCCGGACATCCGGTCATCGGGGAGCTGGTCCCCGCCGTCGCCGGCACGACGCTCGTGGTCCGCTGAGCACTGCGGTCGACGGCCGCGGACCCGCAGGCGACGCCCGGGGCCCGCGGCCGACGCGCTTACCGGTAGCGGATGTGCAGGTGGTTGTCGTGGTTCGGGTAGCTCGTGGTCAGCCCTTCCGAGATCAGCTGCGGATCGTTGAAGAAGATCAGCTCGACATGGCCGGGAGCCTTCGCCCGGATCTCCTGCACGAGCCTGCGGGTGGCCGCACGGTCGTACGTTCCCGACTGCCAGGTGATACGCCCCGCGGTGCACTGCGCCGAGTCGGTGCGGATCGGCCACACGTCGATGTCCATTCCGACTTCGTGGCTGGCGTGGCCGGGTATGTCCCCACCGTGCTCGAAGCCCGCGTCGCCGACCGGCAGTCTGCCGTTCCCGGTGGCGGCGAAGCCGACTGCGGCCGCTTCCAGTTGGCCGACGGCGCCGGCCGTCGCCCAGTGGGCGTTGGCGTTGCCGTCGGGGCTCTGCGCGCACATCGTCCCGGCGCCGAAATTGATGTTCTCGTAGTGCCACAGCAGGTTCTGCCAGGTGACCGGCCCGACGACGCCGTCCGCGCCGATTCCCGCATGGGACTGGAAGGTGCGGACGGCGGTGGCGGTGGCCGGCCCGAAGGCCCCGTCGACCGTCAGGCCTGCGCCCCGCTTGGCGTTGAGCAGCGACTGGACGGCCTTCACCGCCGGCCCGTTGTCGCCCTGCCGTACGGTGATGGCGAGCGCTCCCCAGGTGGCGGGCCCGACGATGCCGTCCGCGGCCAGGCCCTTGGACTGCTGGAAGCCCACCACAGCGCTGTGCGTGCCCGAGCCGAAGACGCCGTCCACGGCCACGGAGCGGCCGTGGGCGGCGAGCAGGTGCTGCAGCGCGACGACGTCGGAGCCCCGGTTGCCGTTGCTCGTCAGCGGGAACGCGGCCTGGGGGAAGGCCTGCGCGGGGACGCCCAGTCCGAGGAGCAGGCCCGCCACCGCGGCGAACAGCGTGATGATGCGTGCGAGTCGTCTCACGATTCCTTCCTCACTCCTCTGCTCACGTTCCTGCTCACTTTCCCGACTGGAGGGCGCCCCAGGTGGCGGGGCCGACGATGCCGTCGACGCCCAGCCCGCGCGAGGACTGGTAGTCGCGTACGGCCTGATCGGTGCCCGAGCCGAAGTCACCGTCGATGGCCACCGTCCGGCCGAGCGCGGCGGTCAGGGCGCGCTGCAGTCGCGTGACGGCCTCTCCCGTCGAGCCGTTCTGGACGGTGGGTGTGGATCCGCGGGACAGCAGGGCGGTCCAGGTCTTCGGGCCGACCACGCCGTCTGCCGTGAGCCCCCTGCTGGTCTGGAAATTCCTGGTGGCGGTGGTCGTCGCGGGGCCGAAGTCCCCGTCCGGGGCGCCCGGGTCGTAACCGGCGGCCTTCAGCAGGCACTGGGCGGCCTTGACCCGGTCGCCCGTCGAACCGCTCTGGACGGTGGTGTACGCGGTGAAGTCCAGGTTCACCCCCGTGCAGGTGGGCGCGGGCGGGGTGCCGGTGCCCACGTCCAGGTAGTCGCGGTCGATGTTGATCGAGTAGCCGCCGTAGGACTCGGTGACCTCGCCTACGTACTGGTGGATCCGCTGGTGGTTGGACCAGTAGCTGGCCGGCACGTAGGTACCGGTGTTGGTGTCGGCGGCGCCGTTCCACCACGCGTAGAAGAGGTGGTCGACCCGCGTGTAGGCGCTGTTGTTGTACTCGCTGGCGGCGTCCTTGATGCCGGAGGCGGCGCTGGAGTAGAAGCCCGACAGATAGCCGCTGCTGTGCAGCCGCTCGGTCCAGCCGGACAGGTACGACAGCACGGCCGCCTTGCAGGAGGCCGTGGAGGTGTAGGCCTCGATGTCGCTGTAGATGGCGCTGCCCGCCGGGATACCGAGGTTCGACGCGGCGGTGATGGCGCCGGCCGCCGCGGTGACGCCCTGGGACTTGGCCGTGGCCGGGTCGGCGGACATCTTCAGCGAGTAGCTGGTGCACGGCGCCTGGCGGCCGACGTCGATGGGGAACAGCCGCCATCCGTTGTTGGTCTGGTTGGTCACCCAGCTCGCGGTCAAGTTCGGCTGTGCGCAGCCGCGGAAGGAGCCGCTGATGTAGACGCCGACCGCACTGTACGGCGAGCTCGCCTGCCAGGCGTTCATGGCGGCCTGCGAGGGGGCGGTGCAGGCGTCGAAGCCCTTGCCGAGGTAGCTGCCCGGCTGCGGCCCGGCCGCGGCCAGGGGCGCGGCGTCGGAGCGCTGCGCGGCGCGGGGCAGTTCGGTGCGTTCGGCGCCCGCGGTCAGCTCGGCCGAGGTGAGGACGCCGCGCACCAGGCTTTCGGTCGCCGGGGAGTGGGCGGCGGTGACGAGGACGCCGGCGTCCTCGACAGCGAGCTGGATGGTGTCGTTGCTGGACGCGGCGGACGGGGCGGTGGCCTTGCCTCGCTGTGTCCGGGCGGTCGCCGCCGTCGCCCGGCCGGCGGAGCGGGCGGTGATGGGCTCCACGACGATGCCCGCCGTACGGCCGACGACTCGGGCAGGGCAGTCGTTCTGGTCGGCGGGCTCGCCTATGTAGACGGCGGGTCTGTCGAACCGGATGCAGGCGCGCGGGTTCTCGGCCAGGTCGACCACCTGCCAGTCGGCGGGCACCTCGATGCGGTAGCCGTGGAAGGCGACGGACTGCCGACTCTCGGGCGGGGAGGCCGCCAGGGCTGGGCCGGGGACGGCGGACGCGACGGTACCGGCGAGCACCGCCAGCACGGCCGCTGCGGCGCGGACGCGCCAGGGGATGCGGGACGACGACATCAAGGCACTCCTACTCGGGTGCGGGAGAGAGTGGGGGAGAGCGGCGCGGCAGGTGTGCTCCGTGCCGGGACGAGCGGTGCTGTGTGCGTCGGACTCGCTGTTCAGATGCCGCGACTGGGAGCGGACCAGGCGTGGTTGGGGCGCTCTACAGTGAAGGTCATGGCCATGACAACAGGATGAAGGAATCGGGCCGTGCGTCGTAACATCGCGCCGCCGTCCCGGGTCCTGATTCCCCGCAAGGGGACTCAGCCGAGTTTGGCGCCGTAACCGCGGCGTGTCCACTCCGTCACCATCCGCCACAGGACCAGACCTCCGGCACAACAGCCTTGTGACCGGCCGTCGTTGAGCCACGCGATGCGACGGCATCGGGCAATGGCGTCGGGCTCGGGCAACGGCGCTACCGGGACTAATCGCAGTGCATCGGGCTTCAGCTCGGTGGTGAAGCGATTCTGAGAAGTGCTCTGACCCGCACCTTAGAGCGGACGGTTCTGCTGCTCGATGTACTGACGGACTATCGACAGCGGAGCCCCGCCCACCGATCCCGCG
>NZ_JBHWKX010000138.1:0-9641 GCF_042730885.1 Streptomyces sp. NPDC059909 | reverse complement strand
CACCTGGACGCTCGCAACGGCACACGCATAAGGCAAGGGGCTGCCCGGCCCACCGCCGGACAGCCCCACACGCAAGATTTTCAGTGATCTTCTAGGTGACTCGCTGAGGTGCCGGACGCCAAGGGCGGGCAGGAGTTGAGTCAACGGTCAACCAGCCGTGGACGCGGGGCCTCACCCGTGGATTCCGCGTCGGTGTCGTCGGTGCCGACCGGGCCGCGGGGAAGCATCCAGTCTAGCCACTTCGGCAGCCACCAGTTGGTCCGGCCGAGGAGTGTCATGGTCGCCGGTACCAGCACCATGCGTACGACTGTGGCGTCGATGAAGATCGCGGTGGCCAGGCCGAGCCCGAACATTTTGGTGGAGGGGTCCTCGGCGACGGCGAAGGACAGGAAGACCGCCACCATGATGAGGGCGGCCGAGGTGATGATCCGGGCGGTGCGCGAGACGCCCTCAACGATCGCCGTGCCGTTGTCGCCGGTGCGCAGGTACTCCTCGCGTACGCGGGAGAGGAGGAACACCTCGTAGTCCATCGACAGGCCGAACAGGATGGCGAAGAGGAACATCGGGATGAACGACACGATCGGAACCGTCGCTTCCAGCCCGATGAGTGCGCCTCCCCAGCCCCACTGGAAGACCGCGACCATGATGCCGTAGGCCGCGCCGATGCTCAGCAGATTCAGCAGTACCGCCTTGAGCGGTACGAGTATCGAGCGGAAGACCAGCATCAGCAGCAGGAACGACATCGCCAGCACGGCGGCGACGAACACCGGCAGGCGTTGGCTGGTGCGTTGGCCCACATCGGACAGGCTCGCGGCGGCGCCGCCGACGTGGGCCCTGGCCGGGCCGTGCCCGATCGCCGTGGGCAGCACGTCGGTGCGCAGCCGGGCGATGGTGTCGGCCGTGGCCTTGTCCTGAGGGCTGGTGGTCGGGAACACCACGAGGGTCGCGATGCCGGTGGCCCGATCGATGTGCGTCGGCGCGACGGATGCGATGCCCGGATCCGCCGCGACCGTTGCGACGAGTCGGTCCAGCACTCCCGGATCACCGGTGGGATCCGCTGCGATGACGAGGGGACCGTTGGTGCCCGGGCCGAACCCCTCGGCGACGAGGTCGTAGGCCCGGCGCTCGGTACGGCTGTGGGGCAGTGAGCCGTCGTCGGGCAGGCCGACGCGCAGGCCGAGCACGGGCAGCGTCGCGGTCAGCAGCAGCCCCGCCGCGCCGACCGCGTACGGCACCGGGTGCTGGCTGACGTGCCCGATCCAGCGACGCCACCCGGCGGCGTGGGCGGCGCCTGCCGCCGGGTCCCGCCGCCGTGCGAGTCGGCCCAGCTTCCTGGTCTGCAGAGCCCGGCCGATCCGGCCGGCCCGGGCCAGGCGTGGGCCGGCGGCGCCGAGGAAGGCCGGCAGCAGCGTCACCGACGCGAGCACCATGGTCAGGACGACGATCGAGACGGCAAGCCCGCCCACCGTCATGAACGGCACGTTCGCGACCGCCAGGCCGAGGATCGACACTACGACGGTGCCGCCGGCGAAGACCACCGGCCGCCCCGCCGTTGCCACCGCTCGTCCGGCCGCCTCGTGCGGATCGAGCCCGCGCGCGAGGTACTCCCGGTGCCTGGCGAGCACGAACAGCGCGTAGTCGATGCCCACTCCGAGCCCGACCATGCTGCCCAGGACCGGCGCGAAGGTGGGGACGTCCGTGACCCCCGCCAGTACCGTCATCGTGGCGACCCCGACGGTCAGTCCGAAGACCGCCATGCCGATCGGCAGCGCGGCGGCGACGAGCGAACCGAACGCCAGGAACAGGATCGCGGCCGCGGCGAGGAGGCCGATCAGCTCGCTCGCGCCGCCGTCGGGGTCGGAGAAGGCGTAGAAGAGGTTCCCGCCCATCTCGATGCGCAGGGGCAGTTCGGCGTGCAGCCGGTCGCCGAGTTCGACGAGGGCGTCGAGGTCTTCGGCCGACAGTCGGCTCTGGTCGGGGTACTGCACCCGGACGACCGCGATCCGCCCGTCGGCCGAGACGAGGCCGCCGCGCACGGCGGTGTCCCCGCCTGCGTCGAGTGCCCCCGCCGGGTCGCTCGTGCCGAGCACGTGCGGCAGCCGCTTCACCTCGGTCTGCAGCCGCGTGAGAGCGGTGCGCGCGCTGTCGTGGTCGAAGAACGTCGCAGCGCCGTCGAGGGGGGTGACGACCACTTGGGCGGTCATCCCCTCCTGGCCGGTGCCTGCCCGCTCGATCAGTTCCGCGGCCCGCTGGGAGTCCAGTCCCGGAGCGGTCATCGAGTCCGCGGTCCGCCCGCCGAAGGCGATCGCGGCGAGGACGGCGAGCGTGGCGGCGATCAGCCATGCCGCGATCACCCGCCAGGGATGGCGGGCGGCGCTTGCGCCCAGGCGCAACAGGGCTTTCGAGAGCATCGGGTCCTCCAACCACCTCGTCGGCCGTCCTTGTACGGCCGCCGATGCCGAGGCTCGTCGCCACGGCGCTCTGCGGCATCGGCTCGCGGGCCGCGGATCCGTCGGCCCCGGGGCGGAGTGACGACCCGTCCTTTCGGCCGATGCGCGGCACGGCGCGGTCCCTAGGCTGAGAACCGTGCTGCGAGACGACCTGCGAACCCTGTGGACCGAACCCCGGCCGCCCGACGCGCCCGCCCGGGTGCGGCGGGACTGGGCGCTGCTCGCCGCGGGCCTGGGCGGTGTGGTGCTGGAGGCCACCCTGCGCGAGAACGTCGTGTGGCGGCCGGTGGCGGTGGTGTTCGCCGTATGGCTGTGCCTGCTGCCCCTGTGGCGCCGGACCCGCCCGCTGGCGATGGTGACGCTGGCGTTCGGCTCGGTGATCCTGCTTCCGGTGGCCTCGCTCGTCGCCGCACCGCGCGAGCCCGTCGGCCTGTACACCGGCGCGGTCGTGCTCGTGCTGGTGTACGCGCTGCCCCGGTGGGGATCGGGACGCGAGATCGTGCTGGGCGGCGCGGTGATCCTCGCGGCCGGCGCGCTGTGTGTCGTCACGGACGAGACCCCGGTCGTCGAAAAGGTCGTGGGCTTCGTCTTCCTGCTGCTGCCCGGCGTGGTCGGGGCTGCCGTGCGGTTCCGGGTGACCGCTCGCGAGCGGCAGTTGGAGCAGGTGCGCTCCCGCGAGCGCGAGCAGCTCGCCCGGGAACTGCACGACACGGTGGCCCACCACGTGTCGGCCATGGTGATCATCGCCCAGGCGGGCCGGGTGCTCGCGGGCACCGACCCGTCCGCCGCCGTCGAGGCGCTGGAGGGGGTCGAGGAGGAAGGGGCGCGCACGCTGGAGGAAATGCGCGCCATGGTCGCCGCGCTGCGCGACCGCGGGGTCGGCGCCGAGCTGGCGCCCCCTGCCGGAGTCGCGGATCTGGAGCGCCTGGTGCGCACCCCGGGTGGTCGCCTCAGGGTCGACCTGGGGCTCGACGGCGAACTGGACGCGCTGCCCCCGGCCGTGGACGCGGCCGTCTACCGGATCGTGCAGGAGTCGGTGACCAACGCGCTGCGCCATGCGGTCGACGCGACCGAGCTCGTCGTTCGGGTCGCCGCGGAACGGCACACGGTACGGGTGAGCGTGCGCGACAACGGCCGGCGCACCGGCCGGGGTCGCGACGGATACGGACTTACCGGACTGCGCGAGCGCGCGACCCTGCTCGGCGGCACACTACGAGCCGGCCCGGGTACCGACCGGGGCTGGCATGTCGAAGCCGAACTGCCGAGAGCGAGGAGCGAGAGCGGTGTCCATTCGCGTCCTCGTCGCTGACGACCAGACGATCATCCGCACCGGGTTGCGGATCATGCTGAACGCCCAGCCCGGCATCGAGGTGGTCGGCGAGGCCGCCGACGGGCGGGAAGCGGTACGTCTGGCCCGCGAACTACGCCCCGACGTCTGCCTGTTCGACATCCGCATGCCCGTACTCGACGGGCTCGAGGCCACCCGGCTGGTCGCCGGCCCGGGCGTCGCCGACCCGCTGGCCGTGGTCGTCATCACCACGTTCGACCTCGACGAGTACGTCTACGGCTCACTGCGTGCCGGCGCCCGCGGATTCCTCCTCAAGGACACGGGACCGGACCTTCTGGCGCAGGCCGTATGGTCGGCGTCCGACGGTGAGGCGCTCATCGCGCCCAGCGTCACCGTCCGTCTGCTCCAGGCATTCGCGGACCTGCCCGCCGGCCGGCCCGTGGCCCAGCCGGTCTCCCCCGTCACCGCCCGCGAGGAGCAGGTGCTCCTCGCCGTCGCTCGCGGGCTGACCAACACCGAGATCGCCGATGCACTGCACATCAGCCTCAGCACGGTGAAGACGCATCTGGCCAGCCTGATGGCCAAACTCGGCGCCCGCAACCGGGTCGAGATCGCGATGTGGGCCTACGAAACGCGCCGTATCCTCCCCGGAACCTGAGCCGGGTGCCGGGCCATGTCCCATGAGTCCCCGCCCGGACATCAGTGCACCGGTCGGCTCACGTCGGCTCCACGTGCCTCACCCGCCCCAGAGCGTGACGTACCAGGAGGCCGGAACTGGGACGGTGTGGCTTTGTACACGAGAACGGGAGTCGTTTGTCGACGGCTTCGGGAGTCACCGCGTGGGCCGGTCCCTTGATCAATGTCGATGAGTTTGGGAGTCACTCACGGCCCGGCAGGTGGTTTACGGGTGTGATAGTTGAGGTACAGGAAATCCTGGTGAGATTGATCTTGGTCGGTACGCCCGGCCGAGGAAACTCGGCCGGGCGTACCGGATGAACGGCTACGACTCCGCGGTCAGAGCTCGCCGCGGCGTGCGAGCTGCTTCACGGCGTTCTCACGGATGATCTCGTTCTCGGCGTCGCGCAAGCCCTCGAGGGCTTCCCGGGCTTCCTCGCCGGGAATGGCGCCGAGCGCCCAGATCGCCTTCACCGCGAGCGCCCGGAACTCGTCGAAGTCCAAGCGCTCGGGAACCCAGCGAGTCGCCAAGACCAGCGTCGGCGCCGTCTTGGGCGAGCGGAGCGTGCCCAGCATGGACACGATGTCCTCGTGCTCCCTGTGCCATTCGGCAGGGAACAGCTCGATCAACGGCTCCATGAACTCCTCGACCGAGGCGTCGGCGGCGCCATGGACGATCAACGCCATCTCGACGTCGTCGGCGTCCCGGCGCTCCATGGCGTCCCGGAGCAGCCGGAGCGCCAGGGCCCCACCGTCGGACTCGCCGAAGTGGGCGAGCACCTCGTCGAGCGTGCGCGTCCGACCCACACCTGGTACGAACGCCAGGCCCATGATCAGATCCTGCTCCTCAGGGGTCATCGCCTGACCACCTCCCACGCGGTGATGTTCTCGTTGAAGAGCTTGAGCGCGTCACGGCCGCTAGGCCGATGTCCACATGTGAGGTTGTTGAACGCCCCAGGTCTTGAGTGAACCCTAGCAAGATCATTCTCGCAGGGATTTCCTGTCCTCAATTACTCACACCCCCTTCAGAGGCCATCCCTCCGCGTAGGCCCTGAGCCGTCGCCGCTGCCGTTCTTCGTCCGCGATCCGGTCCGCAAGCGTCGAAGTCGCCGACGTAGAGCAGCACCGCCAGCCGCGGGTCGCGGGCTGTGCGCTCGCGGACGATCTGCACGTAGCTCTGGCCGCCGAAGCCCCGGACGACGAGCACGGGAACGCCCGTGTCCTCCAGCCAGCCGGTCAACTGCGCCCGCAAGGTGTCCTTCTCACAGGCCACGTACAGGGTCGTGGTCTGGCCGGCGGTCCGGTCCAGGGTGAACCAGTCCGGCGCGGCCCGCAGGAAGGCGCCGGCGTCCGGCCAGGCCGGAGGGACGTGGACCTCGCGCAAGGGGTCAACAAGGTCGGGGAACCGCTCCTCCCAGCGGATCTGGGCGAGACGGGAGGACAGACGCCGATAGGTCGGCGCGGTGTGCGGGATCAGGCCCTCCGCAACGAGCCGGTAGTAGCACTGTCGGAGGGAACACCCGCCGGTGGTGACGATGGCGGCGGCGCGTTCAACTGTGCGCGGCCACTGGAGTCTGGGCACACACCGGTACATGTACCCATCGGCTCAGCGGCGGGTGCCTCCCAAACTCGTGAACATCGACCTGGCCGCCAACAGGGCGCCTCCCGAGCTCATCGACAAACGACTCCCGTTCTCGCGTACAAAGCCAGACGGTGAGACACCCGATACGACAAGACTCCCGACAGCTACCTCGCCAGTCTCCACCTGCACGCCTCGATGATCTGGATCAAAGACCTCACCAGGACCACCCGATGATCACGACTCGATACGCGCCCTAGCGGTCGCGATGAGTTCGCCGACGAGGGTCCGGCGCACGTTTGGCACCGGGACTCCGCCGTACCTCGCGAACTGGCCCAGCTCCAGTGCCTGGCGCTCCTCTTCCAGGTCGGCACTCGCCGGGTAGGCCTTCACGAACCAGCGGCGGCCGTCGCTGGCTCTGGCCACGTAGTTCCGGGTCGCGGTCCCCGATGGGCCTTCGTCGACCGTGGTGGGAATGATCCGGTAGAGCATCGGCAGGATCCCCGCCACGACCATCACGTCCGACTGAGCGCTCATTGCCGCACCCCCGGCCACTCCGGGTCGTTCAACAGCCGGCGAAGCGCTCGGACATCGGTCTGCAGTTGGTCCTCGTCCTGGCGCCCGCGGTCGAGAACGTCGAACGGCAACGGCCGGCCCGGCGCCGGGTCCGCACCGGCCTTACGTCGCGGAACGCAGTGCCAGTGGCTATGGGGGATCTGATTGCCGAGCAGCAGGCAGTTCATCTTCAGCGGCTGGTAGAGCGACTCAAGAGCCCGGCCCAGGGTGAGGGTGTCGCGCCAGAACGCCGCCGCCTCGTGCTCGTCCAGCTCGGTGGGTTCGGCGACGTGGCGTCCCGTGTAGATCACGACGCTGTACCCGCGGACCTGTCCGCTGCGCCACAAGTACGCGTTGCTGATCTCACCGCGCCGCAGGAGGATGCCCCAGCCGATGTCGCCGGCTTCGAAGTCGTTGCCGCACATCGGGCAGTCGGTGCCGGAATGGTGTGCGGCGAAGGCCGCAGGCCAGGCTGACTGGACTGCGGGATCAGGCTGCGGGCGATCGGGCATCATGCCGCCTCCCCGGCCTCTGCCCGGTAGCCGTCGGCCTGGAGGGTGAACATGCCGGCGTATTCCCCGTCGAGGTCCATCAGTTCCTGGTGCGTGCCGGTCTCGATGATGCGGCCGCCGTCGAAGACGAAGATGCGGTCGCACTCGACGACGCTCGCCAGACGGTGGGAGATCAGCACCGTGATCTGATCCGGACGCAGCTTGCCCCGCAGCACAGCCTGGTACACGGCGTGTTCGGCGCGGGGGTCCATGCTGGCGGTCGGCTCGTCCAGCAGCAGCACGGGTGGGTTCTTGTACAGGCCGCGGGCAACGGCGATCTTCGCCCACTGGCCGGCGGACAGTTCCTGACCGCCGCGGAACCGCTTGGACAGCAGTGCCTCCCATGTTCCCGGCAGGTCGGCGATGACCTGCTCGGCGCCGGATGCCCGCGCTGCGTCCAGAGCTTGTTGCGGTTCGGCTTCGGTGAGCGTTCCCCGGGAGATCGTGAGGTTGGCCAGTGCGCTGAACGGGAAGCGCACCGGCTCCTGCAGCACACAGCCGACCCGGGCTTGCAGTGATTCGGCGTCCATCTCCCGCACGTCCACGCCGTCCCAGCAGACCGTGCCCCCGTCCTGAGCGTCGTACAGCCCGGCGAGCAGCCGCGCGCAGGTGGACTTGCCGGATCCGTTGACGCCGACGAACGCGACCGTCTCACCCGCGCGCAGCGTCATGGAGATGCGGTTCAGCGCCGGGGTGTCCTTGCCCGGATAGGTGAAGTACACGTTGTCCAGCGTGATGGTCTTGACCGTCTGTGGAGCGGGCAGCCCGCTCCGGCGCGGCTGCACCTGGCGGCAGCGTTCCTGGAAGGCCAGGAGATCGTCCACCCACATGGCGTGCTCGTAGACGAGGTGGGAGACGTCGACAAGCCGGGTCAGTGAGGCCTGGGCGGCCTGGATGGCGAGGACCGCGCCCGCGCCGGCGGCCAGCGGCAGCCACCCGGCAATCAGCATGGCGCCGAGCACCGTGTAGGTGATGCCGGTTCCGATCCCCCCAACGGCCCGCCCCGCCAGCGTCAGTCCCGCCGAACTCACTCCAAGGCGGGTGTCCTCCTCGGCGATCCGCGTCGTCAGTCGGCGGTGCTCCTCAAGCAGCGCGCCCTGCGCAGTGTCCGAGCGAAGTTCAGCGGCGGCGTCCCGCTCCAGCAGCAGCCAGGAGAAGACCCGCACCCGGCGCTGCAGCGCGTTCCACCGCTTGAAGGAATGGAAGCGTGCCCGCGCGGTGCGCACGGCGGCCCCGCCCACCGGCAGCACGGAAAGCAGGAGCAGCGGCAACAAGGCCGCGTGAAGGATGCCCAGCACGCCGGCGGTGCCTACGAGCCCGAGAAGCGCCGCGGCCAGGGACACGACCTGGCCGACGATCTGCCGGGCGTAGAACAGCCCGCGGTCGTTGGCCCGGTACGCCTCGTCGTGCCAGTCCGCGTCGTCGACGACCTCCAGGCGGACGTGAGCGGTCAGCTTGAGGAACTCGCACTCCAGCGCGGTGCGGATCTTCGGTGTCACCTTGGCCTGCGCGACGGCGACGCCCGCCTCGAGGAGCGCCCGGGCGCTGAGGAAACCGACCACGTAGAGGAGCTGCGGGACGGCGGCACGCACCCTGTCCGGGGTGGGCCCCTCGGCGAACAGCTCCCGCAGGACCGCGACCGAGGCCATGAGCCCGAACGCCGTCATCGCAGCTGATGCCAACTGCAGGAGGACCACGGCGACGGTTGCATTCCGGTCGGCGTTCCAGGCCAACTGGCCGATCTGGCGCACGATCCGCGGCAGCCGCGCGAGGATCTGTCCCACCGTGGCCTTGGACGCGGCGCCGTCGTACACGGACCAGTACGCCTCCGCCAGGCCGTCGGTGATATCGCCGTCCTGAGACCCGGCGGGCACGGCGACGGGCGGCAGCGGAAGTTCTGCACGGCGCGGGGCCGGTACCTCACCCTGGGAGATGCCATCTGCATCGCTGCCGGCGCTCATGCCCCCCACCTCGTATCCGGTCGTGCTGCGCTCTGGACGGCGTCAACATGGCACCGGGGTCGCGCGGAGCGCGGGAAGACAGGCTGGAGGCGTTCGAATGCCGCGGGAGGATTTACGGGGGCGGGCACAGGATTCATGGGGTCCTCCAGATGGCGCACAACTGGTACTGGTGCTCTAACAACGGTCCCCGGATGGGCCCGTAACGGGCAGCTCCGGGGCAGATCGTGGACAGATGTTCCATATAGCGGCAGGGATCAGGTAGGCCTTGGCCTGAGGAGCGGACGTGTCGCTCGAACAGCTCGGGTCACCCCTTCGAGGTATTGCAGGGAAGCCCGACAGGCGCGGTTCGGGCATGGCGACGAGGACGGCGGCGGCCACTGCTTTCGAGATGGGACAGGTCAGGTTCCGGTCTGCTCCAGGGCTGCGTTCCAGGCGGTGGGGGCGTCGGGATCGGAGCTGAGGAGCGGGGCAACGGGCTTGCTTAGCCGTGACTGGTTTGGTGGTCAGGCTGGAATGGGGATCCAGGCTCCTCGGCCGTCGAAGAGCTGGGTAACCACGTCGAGCAGGTTCTTGCCCTGTTTC
>NZ_JBHWKX010000137.1:0-9813 GCF_042730885.1 Streptomyces sp. NPDC059909 | reverse complement strand
AAACAGGGCAAGAACCTGCTCGACGTGGTTACCCAGCTCTTCGACGGCCGAGGAGCCTGGATCCCCATTCCAGCCTGACCACCAAACCAGTCACGTTCCGCCATCATCGTGTGTCCGATTTGCACCATATTGCTGGGCTTCCCGTCGGCACTCGGCAGCAGCTCGGCCCCCCAGCTGACAGCGAAAACGCCACCCGAAGACGCGGTCGAATACCCGGTGCCATTTCGGTGTGTGAAAGATTCCGCACAGGGCAGACGACGTCACGGAGGTTGATAATCATGGTCCCCCTGATTCTCGTACTGCTCCTCGTTCTGATCCTCTTCGGCGCAGGCTTCGCCGTGGACGTGCTGTGGTGGATCGCGGCCATTGTGCTGGTCGTGTGGCTGCTCGGATTCGTTCTCCGGCCGACGGGCGGCGGCGGCCGCTGGTATCGCTGGTAGGACCGGTACTCCGTGCACTGTCGCGACGGAATGCGGACGGGGGCTTGGGCGGGAAAACTCCCCCCGCAAAGCCCCTCGTCCGCCGATAAACGGCCGGAGAAACAGTCGCTCACCGACTATGTGCGTCACTGGTGTTTGCGGATCTTTGCCCTCGCTTCGGTTGCCGCTTTGTGGACGACCTCTTCCGTCTTCCCTGCCACTTGGCGGGCCACGCCCTTGACGCGGTCGCCGGTGCCTTTCCGATGCAGCTCGTCATGGCCTGCCATCCGTCCGGCCTTCTGCTTGGCCTTGCCCATGGTTTCCTGGACCTTGCCGCGTATCTTCTTTTCCATACCGGCCACGCGGATCAGCCCCTTCGTAAGTGGTAGGCCTCCCGTCACGCAGATACCTCGCACGGGGCCCGGCAAACGCCGCTCCAGCGCTTTTCGTCGTCGGTCCGCGCAGGAAGCGGCGGGCCGGAGGCGGTGTCATAGTCGGGGTGTCACCGAGGGCCGGACGGACCAGGAGAACCGGGCATGGGGTCAGCAGGGGACGGATGGCCGGAGAGAGCCGGCGGAAGCGGCAGGTTCGGCGTCGAGGTGCGGCCGGGCCCCGCGCCGGACATCGTCGTCGTCGCGGTCACGGGCGAGCTCGACCACGACACGGCCGAGCCGCTGCGGGCCGCCCTGGACGAAAGCATCGCCGGCGGTGCGCGCCGGCTGCTCGTCGACTGTTCCGGGCTGCTGTTCTGCGACTCCACCGGCCTGAACGTGCTGCTGCGCGCCCGCCTCGCCGCTCAGGAGGCGGATGCCCGGGTGGAGCTGGCGGCGCTGCGGCCCCAGGTCGCGCGGATGTTCGCCATCACGGGCGCCGGGGCGGTGTTTCCCCGGTACGCGAGCCTCAGCGAGGCCCTCGCCGAGCCACAGGAGGAGTAGAGAGCCGTGAGCGCGGCCGTTCCGGCGCAGGGGCAGACCCGCAGACTGGTGCTCTCCGGGCCCCGGGGCGCTGTCGGGCGCTGCCGCGACTTCAGCCGCGCCGCGCTCGCCGACTGGGGGTGGCTCCCGGACGACGGTGCGGACGAGGACCCGTACGGCCGGCTCGAGCCGGGCACGGCGTACGACGCGGACGGGCCGGACGACGCAGTCGAGCGGTACGACGCGGAGCCGCACGGCGCGTACGAGACCGACGAGGCGTACGAGATGGACGAGACGGCCGAGCGGCGGGCCGTCGCCGAGGACGTCCTCATGGTCGTCTCCGAGCTCGTCACCAATGCCTGCCTCCACACCGACGGACCACAGGAACTGGTGCTGCACGTCACGCCCGAACGCGTCCGTATCGAGGTCAGCGACGCCAGCCCCGTACCGCCGCGGCCCCGCCCCCACGCGGACCCGGCGATCCCCGGCGGCCACGGGTTGATCGTGCTCGGGCGGCTCGCCCGGGCCTGGGGCTCGGTGTCCCGCGGCACCGGCAAGACGGTGTGGGCGGAGGTCGCCGCCCCGCGCCGCTCCCGCCCGGCCCCGCCTTCCTGACTGCTCCCGGACCGCTCGGCCCCCATGCCTCCGTCCGGGTGTCGCCCCGGGCGCCCCGTGCGAGAGTCGAGACTGAGACCAGTACGCCGAACGAGCGACACGAGGCCGGCGATGGACGCATCCGCTCACTCACGGGACCATCCACGGGACCACCTCGAGGCCCGACCGGACGCCCCGCACCCCGGCCGTGCCGAGGCGGACCACCGCCCGCCGGCGGCCCTGAGCGAGGAGGGGCTGCGCAAGCTCCTCGCGGGGCTCACGGCCGTGCGCGACGGGGACTTCTCCGCCCGGCTCCCCGACGACGCCGGGGGCATCATGGGCGAGATCGCGTCGGTCTACAACGGCATGGCCGACCAGCTCTCCCTCGTGACCGCCGAGGTCACCCGGGTCGCCACCGAGGTCGGTGGTGAGGGCAGGCTCGGCGGCCACGCCCGTGTGAAGGGCGTCGGCGGCGTGTGGCAGGAGCTCACCACGGGCGTGAACACCATGGCCGACAACCTCACCTCGCAGGTGCGGTCGATCGCCCAGGTCGCATCCGCCGTCGCGCGCGGTGACCTCACCCAGAAGATCAGGGTCGACGCCCGCGGCGAGATCCTGGAGCTCAAGGAGACCATCAACACGATGGTCGAACGGCTCTCCTCGTTCGCCGAGGAGGTCACCCGCGTCGCCCGCGAGGTCGGCACCGAGGGCAACCTCGGCGGACAGGCCACCGTACGGGGAGTGTCGGGCACCTGGAAGGACCTGACCGACAACGTCAACTCCATGGCGACCAACCTGACCAATCAGGTCCGCAACATCGCCCAGGTCACCACCGCAGTTGCCCAGGGCGACCTCACCCGCAAGATCGACGTCGACGCGCGCGGCGAGATCCTGGAGCTCAAGACGACCATCAACACGATGGTGGACCAGCTGTCGTCGTTCGCCGCCGAGGTCACCCGGGTCGCCCGCGAGGTCGGCAGCGAGGGACGGCTCGGCGGCCAGGCCGAGGTCGAAGGGATCTCCGGCACCTGGAAACGGCTCACCGAGAACGTCAACGAGCTCGCCGGCAACCTCACCCGGCAGGTCCGCGCCATCGCGAAGGTCACCAGCGCCGTCGCCGAGGGCGATCTGACCCGGTCCATCACCGTCGAGGCCCCCGGTGAGGTCGGCGACCTCAAGGACAACATCAACGCGATGGTCGAGTCGCTTCGCGCCACCACCCGCGCCAACGAGGAACAGGACTGGCTCAAGACCAACCTGGCCCGGATCTCCGGACTCATGCAGTCGAGCAACGACCTCCAGGGGGTCGCCGCGGTCATCATGAACGAGGTACCGCCGCTGGTCTCCGCCCAGTACGGGGCGTTCTTCCTGGCCGAGGAGGCGGCCGACGGCAGCGGCCCGGAGCTCGTCATGACCGCCTCGTACGGCGCCCCTGCGGGGTCCGCCGCCCGGTCCGCCGCCGAGCCCTCCGGCCCGGCTGCCGGGCACTCCGACTCCGAAGTGCCGCCCGCCCGCTTCCGGCTCGGCGAGTCCCTCGTCGGCCAGTCCGCGCTCAGCCGTCGCACCATCGCCGTCGACGATCTCCCGCCCGGCTTCGTCACCATCTCGTCCGGCCTCGGAGCCGGCGCCCCGGGGGCGCTGATCGTGCTGCCGATCGTCGTCGAGGAACAGGTGCTCGGCGCCGTCGAACTGGCCGCGCTGCGCCCCTTCACCCGTATCCACCGCGACTTCCTCGACCGGTTCATCGAGATCGTCGGCGTCAACGTCAGCTCGCTCATCGCCCACACCCGCACCGACGAGCTGCTCGAACAGTCCCAGCGGCTCACCGCCGAACTGCGGGCCCGCTCCCAGGAGCTGCAGGCCCGCCAGGAGGAACTCCAGCGTTCGAACGCCGAACTCGCCGAGAAGGCCGCTCTCCTCGCCGACCGCAACCGCGACATCGAACGCAAGAACCTGGAGATCGAGCAGGCCAGGCAGGAGCTGGAGGAGCGGGCCAAACAGCTCTCGCGCACCTCGATGTACAAGTCCGAGTTCCTCGCCAACATGAGCCATGAGCTGCGCACCCCGCTCAACAGCCTGCTCATCCTGGCCCAGTTGCTCGCCCAGAACCCGGAAGGCAATCTGACCGCGAAGCAGGTCGACTACGCCGAGGTCATCCACTCCGCGGGCTCCGACCTCCTCCAGCTCATCAACGACATCCTCGATCTCTCGAAGGTCGAGGCGGGCAAGATGGACGTCCACCGCGAGCCGTTCCCGCTCCACCGGCTCCTGGAATACGTCGAGATGACGTTCCGCCCCCTGGCGAGCGAACGGAACCTGGACTTCAGGGTCGTCACGGCCGACGACGTGCCCACCGACATCACCACCGACGAGACCCGGCTGCGCCAGGTGCTGCGCAATCTGCTCTCCAACGCCGTGAAGTTCACCGAAGCCGGCAGCGTCGAACTGCGCGTCGAGCACGCGACCGACGACGAACTCCCCCCGCAGCTGCGCGGCGTGCCGGTGGTCGCCTTCCGGATCAAGGACACCGGTGTCGGGATCGCGCCGGAGCATCTGGAGTCCATCTTCGGAGCCTTCCAGCAGGGTGCCGTCACCACCGGGCGCCGCTACGGCGGCACCGGACTGGGGCTGTCCATCAGCCGCGAACTCGCCCAGCTCCTCAGTGGCGTGATCGTCGCGGAGAGCCGGCTCGGCAAGGGCAGCGTCTTCACCTTCTACGTGCCCGTCGGCGGCGTACTGCCGGAGCAGCCCCCGCCCGGAATCGCACCGGCACGCGGCCCCGCCGGAGCGGCACGAGCAGGGACGGGAACAGGGACCGGGGCGGCGGTAGCCCCCGGGCAGCCGCACGCGCCCAGCGGGTCGCTCGCCGGGCGGGTGGTACTCATCATCGACGACGACACGCGCAACGTGTTCGCGCTCACCGAGATCCTCGAAGCCGAGGGCGTCCGCGTCCTGACGGCCGACGACGGCCGCTCCGGCATCGAACTTCTCACCGCCCACCCGGACGTGGATCTGATCGTTATGGACGTGATGATGCCCGGGATGGACGGCTACAGCGCGACCGCCGCGATCAGGAAGCTGCCGAGGTTCGCCGCCGTCCCCGTCATCGTGGTCACGGCCAAGGCCATGCCGGGGGACCGGGTCAAGAGCCTCGCGGCCGGCGCCAACGACTACGTCACCAAGCCGGTCGACGCGTACGACCTCCTCGCACGCGTGCGCAAGTGGCTCCAGCACTGAGCGCCTTCGACGCGCGGGTCACCGAGCGCCCCCACCGTGACCCGGTCAGGAGACCCGTACGACCACCAGGCTGGTGTCGTCGTCCGTGTCCCCGGTGACGGACGCCAGCAGCCGGTCCGTCCGCTCGTCCAAACCCCCGGGGCCGAGCCGCTCCGCCGCGCGCCGCAGGCTCGCGAGGCTCTCGTCGAGCCCGGTGTGGCGCCGCTCCACCAGCCCGTCGGTGTACAGCATCAGCGTGTCCCCGGGGGCCAGCGGCGTCACCGTCTCCGTGTACGCGGCCGAGGGGACCGCGCCCAGCAGGATGTCGGGCGGTGGATCGAGGAAGCGTGCCCGCTCGTCACGGAGCAGCAAAAGCGGCAGATGCCCGGCGCTGGCCCAGCGCAGCGACCGGTCGGCCGGGTCGTACAGGGCGCACACGGCCGTGGCCGTCGGATGCCCGTGGGTGTGGAGGGTGACCTCGTTCAGCAGCGTCATCAGCCGGGCCGGGGACTCGCCGGTGAACGCGAGTCCCCGCAGCGCGTTGCGCAGCGCGACCATGCCCGTCACCGAGTCGATGCCGTGTCCCGCGATGTCGCCGACCGCGACCAGCACCCGTCCGCTGGGTAGCGGCAGGACGTCGTACCAGTCTCCGCCCACCCGGTACTCCTCGGCCGCCGGCCGGTAGCGGGCGGCCACCTGGAGGCCGGGCAGGTGCTGCAGCACCGGCACCTCCGGGACGATCGCCTGCTGCAACTGGATGACCAGCTGATGGCGGAGCGCGGCCTGGGTCTGTGCGGCAGTCAGCCGGTCGAACGTGGCGCTGAGCGCGATCTCGGTGTGGTGCTGCGCCGAGACGTCCTGGTACACGCCGGTGATCCCGGTGAGCACACCGCCCGTCAGCAACGGCTCGGCCGCGATCCGGACATGGCGCAGCCCGCCGTCCTCCCGGACCACGCGGACGACGGTGTGCGCACCCTGGCGGCGCTCGGTCAGCTCCGCCAGGAGAGCGTCGAGTTTCTCGGTCTCGTCCCGGTGCAGCTGCCGTCCCAGACGGCGCAGCGGCACCGCGGGAGCCGCCGGATCGACCCCGAAGATCCGGTACGCCTGCTCGCTCCACCGGGAGACCCCGGCGATCAGGTCGTCCTCGAAGGCGGCCAGGTTCTCCAGTCGGCCGAGCACCCGGGTCAGCGACATCAGGGGGTCCGTGGCGCCGTGCCAGAGCACGACGGTCCTGCCGGGGCCGACGGGCAGCACCCGCACGTCGAGCAGCGGGTCGGGATCCCCGGCCCGGTGCACGTCGGGCAGTCTGGCCGCCCGCTTCGGAACGGCGGACTCGCGCGCCTCCATGGACAGCCGTACGAGATCGGCCTCGACGGCAGGGAACACCTGGGCCAGCGGCCGTCCGGCCGCGCCGTGCACCCGGCCCGCCGAGTCCAGCGCCGGCCGGTTGAGGTGCTCGACGTGGAGGGCACCGGACTCCGGTTCGGCGCGCAGGGACATCGCCGGGTGGGTGAGCAGATCGAGGAGCGCGGCGAGTACGGCCGGCTCCACCGGGCCCGCGGGTCCGGCGTCCAGGATCCGTGCGGCGGGGACGGCCAGACCCATGAGGGCGCGCCGCACCGGTTCGTCCAGGCGGCGGGGGCCCGTCCAGTCGGCGAGGGCGAGACCCGTCACCGCCCCGCGCTGCCGCAGCGGGAGGACCGCACGGGCGGCGTCCTGCGCGGGTCCCGGCAACCGCTCGCCGTCGGAGGGCCCGGTCGGCAGCCAGGCGGGGGCTGCCTCCGCCAGCACGCGGTGCAGCGGGCTGCCGGCCTCCGGGGGCACCCAGCGCCAGTGCGCGGCCTCCAGCGGACTCACGCCGGCGCGTCCGGCCAGCTCCAGGCAGTCCGTCTCCGTACGCCGGAACAGCCACAGTCCGCGTACGCCGAGCGGGCGCAGCCCGCCGTCCAGCAGGGTCTCGGCCACCTCGTCGACCGTGCCGCCGGCCTTCGCGGCGGCCTCCGCGGCGGCCTCGGTACGGCGCGAACGGCGCGCCACCGCCCTCTCCTCGGTCTCCTTGTCCTGCTCAGCCCGCCCCCGGCCCTCGTCGCCTCCGCCCTCCGCGGCCGCCTTCATTGCGGCATCGGCCGCCGCGTCCTCGGCAAGCGGGTCGATCGTCCCCGCGGCGCCGTTGAGGATGTCGGCGGCGAGGTCCTCAGGAGCGACGCCGGTGGTCTCCGCCAGCCGGGTGAGATGGTCCAGTGCATCGGCGGGCGCGAGGGAGAGCTGCGCCACGAGCACGCCTGATGCCAGGTCGAGCAGATGACGGCGAGCGAGATCGCGGCGCATGGCCGCGAGTTCGGCGGTGAGCTGCGTGACCGCGGCGGCCAGCTGGTCGGGCCCCGCTTCGTTCCGCCCCTGATCGGGCATGGTCATGTGGTCTCCAGCGTGACGCACCGGATTTTACCCGTGCGCCGGTCGCACTGCGCTCCTGCTCCGGGCCGGTCGGTTTCCGGTCCGGGGCCGGGTCCGGGTTCGGGTTCGGCCGGTCGCTGTCGCGTCTCCGCCTCCGCAGTGGCATCCGACGGTGGAAGGAGAGTTCCGCAGAGCGGTTTTCCTCAGGAATATCCAGGATGTCCGGGATATCGGAGCGTCATCCGGGCAGGCGCGCGATGACGCGGGGGCGCAGGGAAGGGAGTGACGGTCATGGCCGAGCTGGTGAAAGACGTGATGACGACCGGGGTGCTGACGCTGCCGCCCGACGCATCGCTCGTCGAGGCTGCCCGGCTGATGCGCGACAAGGACGTCGGAGACGTGATGGTCGCCGACGACCACCGGCTGCTCGGTGTGCTCACGGACCGTGATATCACCGTACGGTCCGTCGCCATGGGTCATGATCCGTACATCATGCCCGTCCGTTCCGTCTGCACCCCCGACGTGCTCACGGTCCGTCCGGAGGAGGACACGGCGGAGGCCGTCAGGCTGATGCGGGTGCACATGGTGCGACGGCTCGCGGTCGTCGAGGACGGCCGGCCCCTGGGGGTCGTCACCCTCGGCGATCTGGCACGGTCGCGCGATCCGCGGTCGGCGCTGGCGGACATCTCCTCGGCTCCGCCGAACAGCGGGGCATGAGGCCCCGCCGGGCCGGACGGAGAGCCACCGAACTGCAAGCGAACCGCTAGAAGGAGACGACGATGCCTCGCGGATCCAGCGCCAAGCGTGAACGCCAGTACGAGCACATCAAGGAGAGCGCCCTGGAGCGCGGCGAAAGCCGCAAGCGTGCCGAGGAGATCGCGGCGCGCACGGTCAACAAGGAACGAGCCCAGAAGGGCGAGTCCAAGACCGCGAGCCGGACCTCGACGCAGGACATGTCACCCTCGAAGCGCGGTGGGCAGCGCTCGCACAAGGGCGCGCAGGGGCCGACCTACGATCAGCTCTACGAGGAGGCCAAGAGCCGCAACATCGAAGGCCGTTCGAAGATGAACAAGAAGGAACTGGCCCGCGAGCTCGGTTACTGACAGCGAGCTCGGTTGCCGACCCGTACCGCCGCTACTGCTCGCCCCACTACTGCTCGCCGGCGTCGTCGGCGAGCAGCCCCTCTCGCAGCTTCTCCAGCACCCGCGCCAGAAGTCGCGACACGTGCATCTGCGAGATCCCCAGCCGCTCCCCGATCTCCGACTGCGTCAACTCGTCGCCGAACCGCAGCGAGAGGATCGTGCGTTCCCGCTCCGGCAGCCCGGCGATCAGCGGTTTCAGGGACTCGAGGCACTCCACGAGGTCCAGGGCCGGGTCCTCCTCGCCCAGTCGGTGGGCGAGTGCGCTGACCGGCTCGTCGTCCTCGAGGGGTTCGAGGGACCGGGCCACGTATCCGTTGGTGGCCTGCTGGCCCTCCACGACCTCCGCCTCGGTGATGCCGAGCCGGTCCGCGAGTTCGGCCGCGGTCGGGGCGCGGGCGAGATCCTGTTCCAGGGTGTCGTAGGCCTTGGCGAGGTCCAGCCGGAGTTCCTGGAGCCGCCGAGGCACGCGCACGGCCCAGCTCGTGTCCCGGAAGAAGCGCTTGATCTCGCCGACCACGGTCGGGAGCGCGAAGGAGGTGAACTCGACCTCGCGCTCGACGTCGAACCGGTTGATCGCCTTGATCAGGCCGACCGTGCCGACCTGGACGATGTCCTCCATGGGTTCACTGCGGCCACGGAAGCGGCCCGCCGCGAACCTCACGAGGCTCATGTTGAGCTCCACCAGCGTGTTGCGGACGTACGAGTACTCTGCCGTGCCCTCCTCCAGCGAGCCCAGCCGGCGGAACAGGGCGACCGACAGGGTTCGCGCGTCCATCGTGCTGATGGTCCGGGGGTCGGGTATCTCCGGCAGGCCAGCCGGTACCGCCGACCGCTCAGGAGGGGCGGCACGGACGGTGGGTTCACGGGCGAGCGGCGAGCTGGACATGAGGCTCCTTCGACGGCCTGACGCCCGCGCCGGTGGCTACCGGCGGAACGTCGGCCGAGCTCCATCCGGTTGATACCCGTTTGTCACCTTTCAAAGCTTTCGGCATGACATGGCGCCTCGCGCGCCGGTGTGTACGGAGCGTGACGTTGATGCAGGTCAACTTCTCGGCCGTAAACGACCGAGCCTGTTGACTCGGTCGTCTACACCTTGTCGCGCTCCCGGCTGCCCCCTACGACGGGACGGCCACG
>NZ_JBHWKX010000136.1:0-9839 GCF_042730885.1 Streptomyces sp. NPDC059909 | reverse complement strand
CTCGGCGGAACCCGCACCTCGCACCTCGCCCGACTCCAACTCGCCGCCTGACGACAAGATCACACCCACCGGTTTACGCATTTCCCAACGGAGTCGTGAACGCCCGGGGTTCCGCGCTAGATCGTGCTGAAATTGCCGACGGGTCGCCGTCCGCCTCGGCCGTGAGGTCTCCCTCCCGGGGGGTGGTGAGTGGCGAGGCCAAGGAGGCCCTGGTGATCGACGCCAGTGCAAGGGCGGTGCGACGCGGTCCGGGTACGCGGATCCTGGCGGCATCGCGCCAGCAGGGTCTCGCCCCGCGGTGGGAGGCGGCGGCAAGAGACGAGGGCTCAGCTCGCTGTGCTGTCCTGGATGCGCCGCAGGGTTGGGGTCGAGGCGGTAGTCGTGGTGGGTGATGGGTTTGCCGGTGTTCTCGTCGACGGCCACGTGGCGGGCGACGCGTCCGGTGTGTCGGTCGACGAAGTAGGCCGAGGGCTGCTCGGGGCCGAAATGGCGGTCAATTGGACGTCAGCCGTCAGACGGTGCTGGTCACCGGCGCCAACCGCGGCCTGGGAGAGCAGTTCGCCAAGGCTCTTGTGGAGCGTGGGGCGGCCAAGGTCTACGCCGGGGCGCGCAACCCGGAGTCCGTCAGCACTCCGGGGGTCATACCGGTTCGGTTCGACATCACCGACCCGCAGCAGGTCAGCGCGGCGGCCGAGACCGCCCCCGATGTGACCCTGCTCATCAACAACGCCGGGCTGAACACCGGTTGGGACGTGCTGGCAAGCGCCGTGGACAACTGGCAGCGCGAGTTCGACACGCATGTGCTCGGTACGCTCCGCATGAGCCGCGCCTTCACGCCCGTCCTCGCAAGGAACGGCGGCGGCGCGCTGCTCAACGTGCTGTCGGTGCTGTCCTGGCTCGCCCTCCCACTACCGCCTACACCGCGGCCAAGTCCGCCGAGTGGTCCCTGACGAACTCCCTGCGGGTCGCGCTCGCCGAGCAGGGGACCCTCGGCCTGCACGTGGGCCTCATGGAGACGCAGCTCGCCGCGGGCCTGGTCGGCCCCGAGGCCGACCCTGCCAAGATCGCCGCTCTCGCTCCGGACGGCATCGAGGCGGGAGCGTACGAGGTCCTGGCCGATGACATGAGCCGCCAGGTCAAAGCCGCCTTGTCCGGTCACCTCGGCGCCCTGTACCCGCAGTTGGGCGCCCGCGCCTGACTGGCCCGCAGTACCGGAAGCACCCGGAGGGAGGTAGCCGCCGTGGCCACACCTGCGGCGGTGCCGCGACAGCATCAGGGACTTTGTCCTGCACCGGGCTGCGGACGGGCCGCCCATGCCCCGGCCGCCGGGACGCCAGCGCTGCGCCTGCTCCGGTGATCCCTGTGATTCCCCGCCCGATCTGGCACGCGTCTGGCACAAGGACTGTGCAGTACTCACGGCTCTGCGAGCCCAGGTGGTCCATGTGGTGGGCCGGGCACCCGCGGCAGTGGGGCCCGGCGCCCTCCGTCGTTCGTCGGCGGCGTCAGCCGAGCGGGTTGGCCGTGTCGCGAAGGGTCGCCAGGGCCGAGCCGTACATGCGCGCCTTGATGGTGCCGAGGGTGCCGCCGGCCTTGCTCAGCTGTGCCTGGGCGATCTCCATGGCCTGGGAGCGCACGGCGTCCTCGGCGACCGCCCGGTCGACGATGCCGACGGCCGCAGCATCCGACCCACCGTAGCGGCGGGCGGTGAGCATGGCCTCGTGCGCGGTCTGCGGCGCCAGCCGGGACTGGATCAGGGCGGACATGCCGGGCGTGAAGGGGATATTGATGTCGGCCTCGGGCAGGCACCAGTAGCCCCGGTCGGCGCGCATGACACGGAAGTCGTGCGCAAGGGAGAACATCGCGCCGGCGGCGAAAGTGTGCCCCTGCAGGGCGGCCACGGTGACCACCGGCAGGGACAGCATGCGGGCGAAGAGCTCGTGAACGGAGATGACGTAGCCCCGATGCTGGTCGGGGTGGGCGGACAGCCACTCCAGGTCCAGACCGTTGGAGTAGAACTTGCCCGTCGCGGCGGTCACCAGGGCACGCGGCCCTTCTGCCTTCTCCACCTCGTCCAGGGCGGCGTCCACGGAGGCGATCCAGTCGGGGTGGAAGCGGTTCTCGCCGTCTCCGAGATCGAGCACGAAGACGTTGTCCTGGCGGTCAAGGGTAGGCATGTGCGCTCCTGGAAGGGTTGCGTGGCGTGGGGAAGGGTGAGATCGGGCAGCGGGGGTCGCGGCCGAGGCGCGTGCCCCGGGTCGGGCCGGCCGCGCAGGGCGTGGACCAGCAGATCGTGGATCTCGGCGGCGGCTGCCTCGATCGGGGCGGTGCTCTGCTCGGCCCGGCACATGATCACTGCGCCCTCGACCCGAGGCGATGACGGAGGCGGCGAGGCTCCGGCTCCGCCCCTCGGTCAGCCCGTGCCGGAGGAACAGGGCCGCGAACGCCTCCTGCCAGCGGGCGAAGACGGCGGCGGAGCGAACCAGCTGGGGCGCGTCGTCGTTGGCCCCAACGCCACCGCCACGATCGGGCAGCCCGCCCGGAAGCCGCTGTCGACGAGCCGGTGGCGCGACAGCCGGAAGAAGGAGTCGATCGCCTCCACCGGATCGTCGGACTGTGCCCAGGCGTCGACCCGCCGTGGAATCGCCCGCCTGCGCCACCGCCTCGTCGATCAGCTGTGCCCGTCCGCCAGGAAAGGGGTAGTAGACCGAGCCACGCGGGGCCCCGCTGTGTGCGAGCACCCGGTCAATGCTGGTGGCGATGGCGCCGTACTCGCGCGGCAACGCGGCAGCACTGAGGACCATCCGCTTGCGACTGTCGCTCTTAGGCAGACTCACGCGCCATCCTCCTCGCCGAACGCCGACCGGCGGTGACGGAACAGAAGTAATCGAACGCTCGGCCTGCCATGCCGGGCGCCTTCTTCCTGACTTGGTGGTGCGGAGGCCCACCAAAACTACTAAGCGGTAGCTTATAATGTGTGGCATAGAACATGCAAGAGGTGACCGCACGCGCCTTGCCGGCTGAGGGTCCGCCTTCAAAGATCACCTGGTTACGGTCCATGGTGGGCGCGATACGCCGCCCTGAACTCACCGATTCTCAGGGGGAGTTACTCGCTCCTTGGACCCTCGTTCCGGTCGGCAGCACGGCACGGGCGATGCCGGTGAGGTTGCCCTGCAGGACGAGGATCTCCCTGCGGTTCGATCCGTCGAGACCGGCCGCGTAGACGTTGCCGGCCAGGTCGGTCACGTACATGCGGCCGCCGTCCGGATCGAGGGCGATGCCGATGCCTTCCATCAGGTGGGTCAAGAGGATCTCGGGCGTCCGCTGCCCGTCCGGCGGGTGCATCGGCGAGCGGTTCACGGTGTTGCCCCGGGGCGGGTCCCCGCGATCCGTCCAGTACAGCATGCGCTCCGCGAGGTCGAACTCCAGGTCGATCGGCTCCGGCAGCCCCTCGAACAGCACCTCGATGTCGCCGCGTTCGGCCGCGCTCTCCCCGGCGGGCAGGTCGATCCCAGCCCGTAGGATCTTCCCGAGTCCCGCGTCGCTCGGGCCCTTCTGTGTCCAGTAGAGGTGTCCGCCGACCGGGTCGACGGTGACTCCCACGCACCATTTGGTCTCGTCGCGGCGGTCGTCCTCTCCGTGTCCCGTCTGCACGAGGGTCTCGACGTGCGAGCCGTCGAGGTCGCAGCGCATCACGCGCATGCCCTCACGATCGCCCCAGTACAGCTTCCGGCCGGCGGCCTCGAGATACAGCTGCTTCGGCGTGTGCGTGACGCCGCTGGGGACGATCGTCGTGCGGTTGCCTCCATCCAGGTCCACGCGTTCGATCGAGCCGTCGTTCTCCGGCGGAGAGCCCATGTTGGTCCAGTAGATGTGCCCGGCCACGACATCGACGGCGACCCCGTCGGGGACCCTGCACCCGGTGACGACGACCTTCTTGTCGGAGCCGTCGGGGTTCACGGAGAACAGCCGACCGCCACTGCTGGCCTCGAGGACGAACAGTCTTTCCTGGCTCCCCGTCACGGTCCCTCCTTCGCCGGGTGACCGGCTGCGGCGCTCGGGCCGGACGGGTCGTGCTGGGCGCGCACGGCCAGCAGGGCCGAGAGCATCGCGTCGCGCCGGGCGGCCAGCTCGTCGGCCGAGTGGCCGTTCGCCTCCTCCAGGACGCCGGTGACGATCTCCTCCTCAAGCTCGGGCGTGAACTCGGGGGTGCCCAGTTGCTGCCAGGACTCCACCATCCGCGGCATGAGGGTGTCCATGAAGTGCTGGATGCCGCCCGCTCCTCCGCCCAGATGCCACAGCAGATGGGGGCCCATGACACCCCATCTGAGCCCCGGCCCCCACGACACCGCGTCGTCGGAGTCCGCCACGTCGAGCACTCCCTCCTGGACCAGGTACACGACCTCGCGGTACAGCGCGGCCTGGATACGGTTGGCGACGTGCCCGGGAAGCTCCTTCTTGAGGTGAATCGGCTTCTTGCCGACTGCAGCGTAGAACGACATGGCGTCCCGGATCGTCTCCGGGGCGGTCCTCGTCCCGCCGACGACCTCGACCAGCGGGATGATGTGCGGGGGGTTGAAGGGATGACCGATGACGGTCCGCTCCGGACGCCGGCACTCGGCCTGGATGACGCTCATCGTGATGCCCGACGAACTCGACGCGATGATCGCGTCGGGCGGCGTGGCGTCGTCGATGTCGGCGAACAGCTTGACCTTGAGCTCCGGGCGCTCCGGCCCGTTCTCCTGTACGAAGTCGGCGTCCGCGACGGCTTGACGCAGGTCCGCGGTGAAGCTCAGGCGATCGGGCGAGGCCTCGGGCGCGAGACCGATCGCAGCAGCCGCGTCCCATGCCGCCTCCACGTACGACCGCAGGGCCGCCTCCGCGGTCGGGGCCGGGTCGGTGGCCGTCACGTCGAAGCCTCGGACGAGATAGTGCGTCGCCCAGCTCGCACCGATCGTGCCGGTGCCGACGATCGCCACGCGGTGGACGGGTCTGTGCGCATTCATGGCTGGTCACTGCTCCTGGAAATCGGACGTGGGCGGTAGCGGAGGGAGCCGGCTGAGGTGGCTGGTATCAGCGGCCGTGCCAGACGGGGGCGCGCTTCTCCGCGAACGCCCGCGCGCCTTCCCGCGCGTCCTCGCTGGAGAACAGCCCGCTCGTGAGCTCGTCCTGGTTTCTGAACGCGTCGCTCTCGTTCAGGCCCTCTGTTTCGCGCACGACCTCCTTGACGGCCGCCAGCGCCAGCGGTGCGTTCCGCGCGACCCGCCCCGCCAGCTCCCGGGCCTTGTCCAGCGCGGCGCCGGGCGGGGTCAGCTCGTTGACGAGCCCGTACCCCTTGCCTTCGGCGGCGGTCAGCGGCTCACCCGTGAGCAGTACGCGCATGGCGACGTGGTACGGAAGGCGGCGCGGCAGCCTGACCAGTCCGCCCGTTGCCGCCACGAGACCGCGCGTGACCTCGGGAAGCCCGAACCGGGCGTCTTCCGCCGCGACGATCAGATCGCAGGCGAGCACCATCTCGAAGCCGCCGCCGAGCGCCCAGCCCTCGACCGCGGCGATCAACGGCTTGCGCACCGCCGTGCCGGTGAGCCCGCCGAATCCCCGGCCGGGGATCACCGGCAGCTCGCCCTTGGCGAATGCCTTCAGGTCCATGCCGGCGCTGAACACCCCGCCCGCGCCCGTGAGTACGCCGACGGACAGCTCCGGGGCCGCGTCGAGCAGATCCACGGCTGCGGCGAGTTGTACCGCGGCCTCGTGGTCTACGGCGTTCTTCTGGTCAGGGCGGTTGATGGTGATGGTCAGCACGCCACCGCGGCGCTCGTGGAGCACCATGTCGGACGCTTCGGACGCGGTGCTCATCGCGGCGCCTCCGCTTCCGTCGCGCCGGGGATCGCTCCCTTGGCGCGCAGCTCGGCGATCTCGGTGAGGCCGAATCCCAGCTCGGCAAGGATCTCGTCGTTGTGCTCGCCCAGATCGGGCGCTCGCTTCGCCGGCACCTTCGGCACCCCCCGGAGATTGACCGGGCTGCTGATGGTTTCCTCCAGCCCGCTGACTCCTTCCAGCGGCACCACGATGTCGTTCGCGCGCAGTTGCGGGTCCTGCGCGGCCTCCTCAGGTGTCTGAATGAGGCTGTACGTGATGCGTTCCCTGGCCAGGGCGTCCTTCCAGTGGGCGAAGGGCTGCGAGCGGAACTCGGTGTCGAGCAGCTCGCTCAGCGCGGCGGAGTTTTCGACGAAGCCCTCGATGTCCGCGAAACGGGGATCCTCGAGCAGTTCGGGGTGCTCGATGGCCCGCGTCAGTCCCGGCCAGTGCGAGGGTGAGGCGACCAGCATGAACCACTCGTCGTCCGCGGTCCGGTAGGGGTTGATCAGCGGGTTCGCCGGCGCGTTGCGGTCGTGCAGCTCGAACGGTGTGCCGTCGGCGAGCGCGCCGGCCACGAGCGTTCCCGTGGCCCAGACGCCCATGGCGAGCAGCGACGTCCCGACACTGGCTCCTTGTCCGGTCCGCTCACGGCGGTACAGGGCGGTCACGATCGCCGCGTAGATGGCGATCGCCGACATGTAGTCGCCGCTGCCCCAGACCGGCACCGTCGGCGGGGCTCCCGCGTCCCGGGTGGAGGCCAGCAGCCCGCTGCGCGACCAGGCGGCGGTCAGGTCGAAGCCCGGCTGCCCAGCGTCGGGGCCGGTATCCCCGAAGCCGGTGATGTCGGCGTAGACGACCCGCGGGTTCCAGCCCGCAACCTCGTCGTAGCCGAGGTGCAGCCTCTCGCGCGTGCCGTGCGGAAAGTTGGTGATCACCACGTCGGCCCACTCGACGAGGCGCTTGAGGACCTCGGTGGCCGCCGGGGACTTCAGGTCGATCACCATGCCGCGCTTGTTGCGGTTGGCGAGGTGCCAGCTGTAATTGGCCTGTGCCCGGGGACTCGGCGGCACGGAGCTCAGCCGCCGCTGGGGGTCGCCCTGTCCCGGCGGCTCGATCTTGATGACGTCCGCTCCGAAGTCGGAGAGCACGGTGGCCGCGGCCGGTGCGGCGATGAAGCTCGACGCGTCGAGGACCTTGAGGCCGGTGAAGACGGATTCGGTGGTCATCGTTGTCACCTCACGAAGGCGCTCAGGCCGTCGGTGACGGCGCGTCCGACGATGAGGGTCTGGATCTCCCGCGTGCCCTCGTACGAGTAGATGGCCTCGGCGTCGGCGACGAAGCGGCCGATGTTGTAGTCGAGGAGGATGCCGTTGCCGGCCAGCAGTTCGCGCGCCCATCCCACGGTCTCGCGCATCCGCGCTGTGCAGTAGGCCTTCGCCAGGGCGGACTGCTCGTCGCGGTACACCCCGGCGTCCTGCAACTGGGCCAGGCGCGTCATCATCCCGCACGATGCCGTGGCGTTGCCGAGCATCCTCACCAGCAGGTCCTGCACGAGCTGGAAGCCCCCGATCGGGCGCCCGAACTGTTCCCGCTCCTTCGCGTACCGCAGGGCGATCTCGTAGGCGGCGAACATCACACCCACGGCCTGCCACGCCACGCCGCTGCGTGTCTGGCGCAGGATCTTGGCGGTGTCCTTGAACGAATTCGCGTTCTGCAGCCGGTTGGCCTCCGGAACACGGCAGCCGTCGAGCACGATGTCGGCGTTCTGCACGATCCGCAGCGCCATCTTCTTCTCGATCTTCGTCGCGGTGAACCCGGGGGTGTCCTTCTCCACGACGAAGCCCAGCACATGACGGGTCTCGACATCGCGGGCCCAGATGACGACCAGGTCGGCGAACGTCGCGTTGCCGATCCACCGCTTCGCGCCGTCAAGGATCCATGCGTCGCCGTCGCGGCGCGCGGTCGTCTCCAGACCGCCGGCCACGTCGGAGCCGCCGTGCGGCTCGGTCAACCCGAAGGCGCCGATCTTCTCGAAGCGGCTCATCGCCGGCAGCCACCGCCGCTTCTGTTCCTCGGAGCCGCAGGTGAGGATGGTGCCCATGGCCAGGCCCGTGTGCACGCCGAAGAACGTCGCCACCGACGCGTCGGCATGCGCGAGCTCCAACGCCATGAAACCCGCGAAGAGGTTGCTCGGCCTGGATTCCTGCGAGTCCGGGTCGGCCCAGTTCATCAGACCGAGCCTCCCGAAGCCCTCGACCAGCTGGAAGGGGAACTCGGCCCGGGCCCAGTAGTCGTCGACGATCGGGTCGACCTGCGTGCGGAGGAACTCGCGGACGGACTCGACCTTCTCCCGCTCGCTGTCCGACAGCAGCTCCTCGTAGGTGTAGAAGTCGGCGGGCATCAGCCCTTTGTCCAGGTAGGGACCGGACGGTGTCGGCAGGGTCGTTGTGCCGCTCATTGCAATCTCCCTCAAGCGCTGTGGGGCGTGGCCCGGAGATCCGCGCCCGTCAGCGCTCTCGGCGCCCCGCGCTTCGGTTCTCGGGCGCGATTAAACGCGGATCCGTGGCCGGTCCCCCGGTTCCGCGCCGCCCAGGGGTGCTGTGTCGCCGCGGACCACCCCAGTGGCCCGTCGCCGCCGGTGCGGAAGAGTGAGGCAGGACTGCCAGGACTGCCAGGACTGACGGAACGCCATGTCGGTGGTGGTGCTGGAGCCGGCGCGTAGGTGTCGATGGCGGTCAGTCCGTCATCACAGGCTGAGGAGCACCCGGCCGAAGGGTCCGCCCTCGATGAGGTGGCGCTGGGCCTCGGCGGCCTGCTCGATCGCCGCCCGGGCCGGTGCCACCTATCCGGAGTTGGGCAACGGGCCTGCTCGTCCTTGCCCACGATGAACCGGTGCTCGGGTTCACGCGGTTCTTGGGCAGCCTGCCGACGGATCGCTGCCAAGATCTGTGCGCCTTCCGTCTCTGCCGCTGCTTCCTCTCGCAGGCCCCCTGTTCCGGTCGGGCGGGTGGCGTTTCAGCTCCCTGCTGGGGCCGTCGCCGACCGGCCCGGCACCCTGGAAGCGGCTCCGTGCCTGCGAAAGTCAGGTGGTGGTGGGCCAGGTCCGCAGCAGCGTGGCGATCCTCGCGACGGTGCAGGCGGGGTCGAGGAGCAGGTCCTTGAGGGCGATGGCGTCGTCGCGGGTGGGCTTGACGGCGATGCCGGCGGCTTCGAGATACATGACGCCGGTGGCGGCGGCCACGGCGAGGTTGGAGCGCTCCAGCCAGCGGCAGCGGCCCAGGGTGTGCACCAGGGCGCCAGCTTTGGCGTATGGGCCGTCGTAGACAGGCTGTTCGAAGAGTTCGGCCCGGTGCCGGGCGACAGCCGCGACAGGGACGCCGTAGTCGTCGGGAGCGGGATCGTCCGCGCCGGCCACCTCGGCGACCTGCAGAATCCAGGGAACGTCGATGTGCAGTTCCATCAGGCGGCGCGCGCTCCGGGAGGCGTCTGCTGGGCATCCTCGGCCTCGTCGAAGACCGCCTGGTGCTCGGTAAGGAAGCGGGCGGCGGCGTCCACCGCGCGGGCGCGCAGGCCGCTGGCGTCCTCCTGCACGAGGCGGGCGAGGTAGTCCCCGATGCTCAGTCCGAGGTCGGCGGCGCGCTTCTTCGCGAGTTCCGCGACGTCCTGATCGACGCGTGCACCCAGCTGTGTCTTGGCCATACCACGCATGGTAACATCTGTTACCAAGCTGTCCAGGTGACAGCGCCGGAAGTGGCGGTCTTGTCCGTCCAGTCCCCGTCGAAGAGGGCCGCAATGAGGCGTTCGTAACCGGCATCGAGGTGCCCGGCCTGGTGCCTGGTGCGGCAACCGATGCCAGAAGACCGCCACCTCCTCCAAGGCAGCGGTGACACGTGACTCCTCCCCCGGATAAATCCGGGGGCTTCTCCTGTCGGTGGCTCAGGCCACGTCGGGAAGGACCAGCCCGGCCCTGAGTACGACGTTCC
>NZ_JBHWKX010000135.1:0-10331 GCF_042730885.1 Streptomyces sp. NPDC059909 | reverse complement strand
GTCAGCTGGGCGTTGAAGTCGTCCGGGCCGGTGAAGAGGCGGCCGGGCAGGAAGCTGGTCTCCAGGTAGCCGTTCGCGCGCTCGACCAGGCCCTTGTCACGCATCGTCGACTGCACCCGATCAGTACGCTCGGCCGGGTGTTGTCCGGGTGACGCATCCGTTCCACCCGTGGTGCGGGCGGGAGTTCATGTTCGTCGACCGGCGTCTGGCCTGGGACGAGGACAGGGTCAGCTTTGTGGACGAGTACGGTGAGGTGGCCTCGCTGCCTGCGGCGTGGACGGACGTCGACCCGGTCGATCCGTTCGTGGTGGTCGCCGCGGGCCGCTGCCCGTTCCGCGTGGACGACTTGCTGGCCGTCGCCGATCTCATCGACGCGCTGCGTGGACGGGCGTCGGGTGGATGACGCCGGGCCCGTCGCCTGATCCACGCCCTGCCCGACGGCGGGGTTGATCAACGGCGCGCGGAGGCGGTCAGCGGGAGCACTTCTGACCTGCTGGTTTGCCTCCGCGCGCCTGCTTTGTGGTCTTGGCCGGGGCGGGTGGTGGCGCGAACCTGGTGACACGGTCGAGTACTGGGGGAGGCGGGCGCGATGGCGGTGACGGCGGAGGATCCGAAGGTGGCCGTGCTGGCAGCGTCGCGGTCGCTGAACCCGCATCCGGAGAAGGTGACGGACGAGGTGTTCCTGGCCTCGCCGTTCTGCGATGCGCGGGACGTAGTGCAGGTCAAGTACGAGATGGTGCGCCGGGTCCGTGTCGACAAGGTGCCCGTGGCCAGGGCTGCCCGCGCCTTCGGTTACTGCCGTCAGGCGTTCTATGAGATCGCCGCGGCCCTGGACGCCGGCGGCCCGGCTGCTCTGCTGCCCGGCAAGCCGGGCCCGAAGGGACCGGTCAAGCTGACCGCCCCGGTCATGGAGCGCATCGACGCCTGGCTGGCGGCCGATGACGGCCTGACCTCGAAGGACATCGCGGAGAAGGTCGCCGAGGAGTTCGGCTTCACCGTCCACCCACGGTCCGTCGAGCGTGCACTGTCGCGTCGGCGCGAGCCAGAGAGCGCCGGTGAGGACGAGCCCATATCCCACCACCGTCCCAGGCGGTGACGCCGCGGCGGGCGTCACCGAGTACGAGCGGCTGCGCGAGAGCGCGGGCCGCGGCGGACGCCGTAATGGACTGGGCGTGCTCGTCGCCCGCGGCATGGTCGCGTTCTTGAAGGTGGCCGCCTCGCTGGCCGCCGCGGCGGCGCCGAGAAGTTGGGCCCCGCCGTCCGCCGAAGCAGCGGTCACCACACTGGATGCGGAGGTCATCCGGGTGTGGTCCCGCATGGTCCTGGCCCACGCCAACTCACCCTGATCCGCACTGACATGAGGGTGCACGGGAGCCTCGATGAACGACCAGCTGTTCGGCCCGGCCGCCAAGGTGACCGGCGGCCACCTCGCCAGAGACGCGTACTTGTATGTCCGGCAGAGTTCGCTCAAGCAGGTCCTGAACAACACCGAGTCGACGGTGCGCCAGTACGGGCTCAAGGAGCGGGCTCTCGCGCTGGGCTGGCCGGCCGACCGGATCATCGTCATCGACACCGACCAGGGCCAGTCCGGCGCGTCGGCCGCCGACCGGGAGGGCTTCCAGCGGCTGGTCACCGAGGTCGGCATGGGACACGCCGGGATCGTCCTCGGCCTGGAAGTCAGCCGCCTGGCGCGCAACAACACCGACTGGCATCGGTTGCTCGAGATCTGCGCGATGTCCGGGACCCTGATCTTGGACGAGGACGGCCTCTACGATCCCTGCGATTTCAATGACCGCTTGCTGCTGGGCCTCAAAGGGAGTCTGTCGGAGGCAGAGTTGCACTTGCTCAAGGCCAGGTTGCGGGGCGGTCAACTGTCCAAGGCCCGCCGAGGGGAACTGGTCAGCCCGCTGCCGATCGGCCTGGTCTACGACCCGGCCGGAAAGGTCGTCCTCGACCCCGACACCGCGATCCAGCAGGCCATCGCCGCGGTCTTCGAGCTGTTCGACGCGACCGGCTCGGCCACCGGCGTGGTCAAGGCGTTCAACCACCAGGGCCTGCGTCTGCCCCGCCGCATCGCCCACGGCCCGGACAAGGGCCAGGTCGTGTGGGCACCGGCCCAGCACTCCCGGATCCTGCAGATCCTGCACAACCCGCGCTATGCCGGGGCGTTCTTCTACGGCCGCTACCAGCACAAACCCGCCCCGGGGAGCGGGAAGAGCGGGCCGAAGCTACTGCCACGCGAGCAGTGGGTCGCCTTCTTCCCCGGCCACCACCCTGGATACATCACGCTCGAGAAGTACGACGCCAACCAGGACAAGCTCGCCTCCAACGCCACCGCGCACGGCAAGGACCGCCGTCACGGTCCGCCGCGTGAGGGTCCGGCCCTGCTGCAGGGCATGGTGCTCTGCGGGATCTGCGGCCGGCGCATGACCGTGCGCTACCACCAGCGAAAGGACCGGCTGGAGCCGGAGTACGTCTGCCAGGCCAAGGGGATCCAGTACGGCAACCCGATCTGCCAGCGCGTACACGGCGCCGTCGTCGACGCAGCCGTCGGCGAGCTGCTGGTCACCGCGCTGACCCCGCACGCGCTGCAGGCCGCCCTCGCCGTCGCCGACGAGTTGTCCGCCCGCGCGGATGAGGCCGACCGGCTGCGGGCCGCCGCCGTCGAACGCGCCCAGTATCAGGCTGACTTGGCCCGCCGCCGATACCTTGCCGTCGACCCGGACAACCGGCTGGTCGCCACCAGCTTGGAGGCCGACTGGAACCAGGCCCTGCGCGAGCTGGCCGAGGCCACCGAGACCTACGAGAAGACGAAGGCCACCGGAACCGGTGTCCTCGACGAGACCCAGCGGGGCCCGGATCACCGCACTCGCCAGGGATTTCCCGGCGCTGTGGGCGGATCCGGCCACCCCCGACCGCGAACGCAAGCGTCTGGTGCGGCTGCTGGTCACCGACGTCACCCTGGTCCGCGCGGAGCAGATCACCGCGCACGTTCGCCTCACCGGTGGGCAGGAGCACACCCTGACCATGCCCGTCCCGCTCGCCTCCTGGCAGATCCGGCAGACCCCGCCCGAGGTCGTCACCTCCATCGACGAGCTCCTCGACGACCACACCGACGGCCAGATCGCCGCCATCCTCACCGACCGCGGCCACCTCAGCGGCCTCGGCCAGGACCTCACCCCCGGCATCGTCAAGCACATCCGCCGGGCCTACCGCCTTCGCAGCCATCCCCAACGACTCACCGAGCAAGGGATGTTGAGCCTGAACGAGATCGCCCGCCGACTCGGCGTTCACACCAACACCGTCAAGAAGTGGCGCAACGAGGGCCTGCTGGCCGGACGCCTCGCCAACGACAAGGGCGAGTACCTCTACCACCTGCCCGGACCCGAGTTCACCCGGCCCCGCATCGGACGGCCGCCAGGCCCACGACCAGCACCAACGGAAACAACCATCGAATCAGCCCAAGGAGGCGCAGTATGAAGCATGAGGTTTCGCCTCCGGGTCCCGGGGCCGGCAGAGATGCACCCGGATGGCGAGCAGGCCCGCGAACGCGGCGAACTCGCTGGTCAGGCGTCCCTTGCCGACTCCGGCTTCGTTGTCCCAGACCAGCATCTTCGGCACGGCTCCCCATGCGGTCAGCAGCCGCCAGTGGGCGTCGATCAGATCGCCCGTCTGCCGTGAGGGCAGCATCCGAGCCGTGATCACCCGCGAGTAACCGGACACGATGACCAGCACCGGCGGGCGCCCGCTCTGGCCGTAACCGAGCGGGATGTCCACGGGCGGGAACCACAGGTCGCACTGCGCGAGCTCACCCGGCTCATAGACCGTCCGCGAGACGGGGTCCACCGGCAGATAAGCCGGCCGCAGTTCGCGCACCCGCTCCCGCAGGATCGTCAGCCCCCGCTCCCAGCCGATCCGCTCCGCGATCACCGTGACGGGCATCGTCGGGGTCTGTTTCAGCAGCTCCCGCAGGGCCGGCTCCACCGCATCCACCGCCGAGCCCTTCGGCGCCCGCCGATACCGCGGCGGACGGTCCGAGGCCAGCGCCCGCAGCACGGTGTTCCTGGAGATCCCCAGCTGACGGGCCACCGCGCGAGCCGACAGCCCCTCCATCCGGTGCATCCGGCGGATCTCAGCCCAGTCCTCCACGTGGATCACCCTCTCTTCCTCCCGACTTCAGAACCAGTGAAGTCAGGATGATCAAGAGATCGCAGAGTGGCTCACTTTTCATCCGCCGTCCGTGGCCCTCGTTTCACCCGTTGCCGAGAGTGGGCTGTCCGGCTGGTGAAAGCGCGAGGTTAGTGATCAGTTGGCTCGGAAATGTCGATGAGAACTGGCAACGCTGCCGGAGCGTGTGGGTCCTTCCCCCGATGCCGTGATGGTGGCCGGCCTTGGGGCCGCGTCGGTGCCCGAACTTCTCCGCAGCTCCGGCAGCAGAGATCCGAGTTTTCTGCTCGAACCCCACCGAAGCGAAGACCCACGTCCGGTAGGCCGATGAGTTTGTCGTCGCCGCAGGGTCTGACTCCTTGAACTCCCGACCACAACCGCGCGGAAAGGTACTCGTCATATGAGCAAGGTGGTCCTGCACGTCACCATGTCACTCGACGGCTTCATGGCAGGTCCGGACATCAGCATCGAACACCCCATGGGCCGGGGTGGTCTGCGCCTGCATGACTGGATTTTGAACACACCGACCAGCGACGTCGACGCCACAGTGACGCAGGAGATTTCGGCCTCGACAGGTGCCGTCGTGCTGGGCAGAAGGACATTCGACGTGGGTGTCGAGGTCTGGCAGGACACTCCCTTCCCGGTGCCGTGCTTCGTGCTCACACACAACGCTCGAAGCCAGCGCGCCATGAAGAGCGGGACCTTCACCTTCATCACCAACGGCCTGAAAAGCGCGCTTCAGCAGGCGGAAGCAGTGGCGGACGGGAAAGACGTCACACTGATGGGGGCGGACATCGCTCAGCAGGCGCTTAGCGCGGGACTCCTTGATGAGATCAATCTCCAGCTCGCACCGGTGCTCATGGGCGACGGACGCCGGCTGTTCGAGCATCTGGGAACGGAACACCTCGAGCTGGAACGGACCAGAATCCTCGCCTCGCCGCTCGTCACGCATCTGCGTTTCCAGGTCCCTCATGCGGCAGCGCTGGACCATGGCCTTGAGGCCAACAGCCGACAGAACTGAGGGCATCCAAAGGAAGGGTGCACGACGAATGGATCGCCTTCCCCCGCCGCTATCTCCCCATCGACAGCATGGACAGGCTCTACCCCCAGAACAAAGATCAGATCGATCCGGCTACACCACGACAGGGGACATGACCTCGCGAGGGAGGGCACCACGGCGGTGAAGCGCCCCCATCGCGAGACGGTCGTCGTCGACGGCCGCAGGCACGAGCCTGCTCCATCTCCTCGACCTCCTCGGCCTGGAACCGACGCATCCCCGCTGGCCAGAGACCTGAACGAGCCACCCGTGGCGCGCCATGGGCCCTCCTGGGAGCGTTGACGGCATAGCCCACAACCAGCGGGCGCGCACGCCCGTGTAGGTGCGCGTCCTTCCCTCAGCGTCGGTGGGCGTACGGAGGATGACCAAGTGGTCGCCGGAGGCACGTGACCTGTGGCAAGCTCATCTCCCTGGGGGAGAGGAACGACTGATGACCCATTACCAATGCGGATCGTGCTCGTATCAGAGCGACCATCTCGGCGAGGCTCAACAGCACTCGCACCAGACGGGCCACGTTTGCATCGGCAAGGACGGTGCCGGGCCAGCCGGAGGTAAGTTCGGCAAAGCCAGGGTCGTGGTTAAGGCCGGCGCCAGCGTTCTGGCCGCCACCACGATCGGGGTCCTCGCCTGGAAGTACAAGGGGCTTCAGGAAGAGCACGAGGAGCTCCAGACGAAGCACGAGGGGCTCCTGTCCATGGCTGCCGGACTGGTCGTGCAGTTGGCGGAGTCGACGGCGGAGAACGAGAGCCTGAAGTCGGAGAACGACTACCTGAAGTCGGCCACCGGTGCCTCGAAGACGCTCAAGAGCTACGACTGCTGAGTGAGGGCGTACTGCGGGTAGTGCCACTGGTGGACGGGTGCCCCGGCGCTCGATGCCGTTGGAAGGTCGAGCGGGTGCCGGCCCAGCCCGGCGCTAGATCCGTTCTCCGCAGGTCATCCATTCGGGAAGATCAACTGATCGCAGCGGGTCAGCCACCGATCAGCGCAGCGGTCCGAGTTGCAGAACCCGCCGAAGCACGATCACCTGAGGACCGTGATCAAGCTCGGAGGCTGTGCAAAAGAGTGACCCGCGAAGTACGGAGCTAGAGCCAGTGGAAGACATCGCGGACCTCGCCCGCGGCGACGCTGAGGTTGTCGGCGTGGAGGCGTCCGCCGAACTCGGTGGCGGCCTGCTCCAGCCCGCAGCCCTCGACCATCCGTGGTGCGACGTCACGTTCTCTGCTCACTGGGGAAGCCGGGAACCGCTTGCCTTCATCCCTGTCGCGCCCCAGCTGGTTGCCGAGTTCCACGGCGACACAGCCGTCGATCGGGGCCGCTGACCCCACCCTGTACGCCTCCACCGGCTCCGCATCGACATGGGCCCCAACGACGTTCCTGCTCACGGGTCGTAGCGGGGTCCCCCGACGCACGGGCGACGGCTCGAACCGCCACATCAAGCCCCGCGCCTGGGAGGAACATCAGCTTCAGGGATGGGCCCGCCGGGCATCTATTCAGAGAGACCTGTAGCGGCTGGACCGCGCCTGCCAACGTGGATGTCGAGGACGAGAGGCTGCGCACCCAGGTCGACGACGAACCGAGGGACGCGAAACCGGATGAGAACGGGAAGCTGGTGAGGGCGCGAGCCCCGAGCGATTTCGCTGCCCGCCAACTACCCCTATCCATGAGGCAAGTTGGCGAGGCCTAATAGTCTTGCGCGGCCATCGAGCCGCATGACGTACGGGGGACTTATGGAAGCGAAGGAATTCTCGCCGGAGCCGCCGCTGCCGGTGGCGCCGCCCGACGGGAGAAGCGTCGATCTGCACGTCGGCAAGCGGATGCTGTGGGTCGGGGAGGCTGCCTATCCGCTGCACAACCTTGCGCGGGTGAGGACCGCCGAGTTCAAGCCCAAACGCTGGCGGGCGTTCGGGTATTTCGTGATCGGGGGCCTTATCGCGTACCTGGCGACCGCCCCGGTGCCCGAGCTGCGAATCGTCGGCATCGGTCTGGTGATCGTTCTGTTCGCATGGTTCCTGAAGGTGCTGACGTCGCCGAGCCAGTATGCGCTTGTCATCGAGACGTGCGGCGAGGCAAGCGCGTGGGTGACGCTGCCCGACCGCGAACGGCTTCGGCAGCTCGTCGCTGACATCGTGGAGGCCGTTGAGAACCCGGAGAAGGAACTGCGCGCGAGGGTGGAGACCATCAATTTCAACCGCAATAACTACGACTACGGCGACACGGTCAACATGTACGGCGGCGCGGGCAACGTGGGGGTGCAGAAGAAGTGAGCGGTGACACCGTCAACATGCACGGCGGGACCCACAACATCGGGATCCAGCACCAGCACTCCGGCGGGGCGCAACCGGCGCCCCCGGATCTCCTTGAAGCGATCGCGGAACTGTCGCACCTCCTGCAGGAACTGCGCAATCAAGGGGTCACGCCCGCAACCGCGCAGGTCATCGACAACTCCTTGCCCGTGATCTCCTCCCAGGCGAGCCCCCCGGAGGAGCGGCGCGGCGCCCTGATCGCCGTAGCCAGCATCGCCCAGAGCGTTGGAGCCCTGGGGACGACGATCGTCGATGCGGTCGACAGGGTCCTTGGGCTGCTGGGTCAATAGGGCGGCCCTCGACGCGCCCGGTTCGCTGGCGAGGCTCGACGCGGGCCCCAACGACGTGCCCGCGGAGCGTAGCGGGGTCCCTGGCAGATGCGTACGCGCCCCGGGCCAGAGCGGCGATCCCGGGGCGCGATGGCGGGGCTTGTGAAGCGGACACCGGATGGTGAACCCCGCCAAGTCACAATATCCACTTCCGCTCGCGAGCGGATCCGTTGTCCCTCCGGCGCGAAGAGCGGGCCCATGGACGTGCGAAGTGGCACGGGCCCGCTTCTTGCGTGATCTCGCGTCCTGTCCGACGAGATGCTTCCACGCTATGAAGAGTCGGCAGACAAGGCGACTCGAAGGTCCGCAGATGGGGCCAGCTGGTGGGCGCTCACCAGAGCACGACGGTCCGGCTTGGCTCCACTCCGGCAGCTGCTACGCGTCGTCGTCGGGGCCGTGGTGGAGGTAGTCGTAGGCGTGGCAGGCCTTGCCCCAGAGCTCGGCGGCGCGGTCGTAGCCTTCCTGGGCGATGAGCCTGGCGTAGAGGTCGGGGAAGTTGCGGCCAGTGCCGTCGCCGCCTGGGTCGTCGTCCATGGCTTCGGCGAGTGTGTACGGGTCGGTGTCCACGCGCGGGGCCAGGTGGTCCAGGTCGGGTGCGTAATCGCCGACGGCGATAGTGGTCCATCCGACGTGCTGCGTGTTGTGCATCTGGCGCCGCAGGCCAGCGGCGACGTCTTCGGCCTGGCGCTCATGCTCGTACGGGACGAGGCGGACCGGGTCCAGGTCGGGCCGGGTGAGGATGACGGCGTAGCCGAGGGGTTCGGTGTAGCGGACGGGCCGGCCGAGCTCGTGGGCGAAGCGGATCTCGGCGCGGGTGGAGTCGCCGATGTAGCCGCCGGGGTTAACGACGAGGACCTCGTCGGCGGCGCGGATCTTCCACCGGTGGAGGTCGTCCAGCTGCTGCTGGAGTTCCTCTGCGCGCTGCGGATTGCTCCACAGCGGGTACGGCGTTTTCATGTCGCAGCCGGGGGCGAGAACGATGCGGCCGGCGGCGGTTTCGCGGAGGTTGGCCTCGGCGAGGTCGGCCCAGAAGCGGGTGGAGCCGCACAGGCAGACGATGGTGGGCCGGTCCGAGGGGTGGTCGGCGGACAGCGGAGCGGCCGCTGTGGCGTCGCTGTTGATCGGAGTGTGTGCGCTGGGTGCTGCGGTGGCGTCGTTGCGGGGCTGGTTGTCGGTCATGCCGGGGTCCGTTTCTCCGCTGTGGGTGGAGCGTGGTCGGTGGACGGGGAGGTCGAAGAGGGCGACGTTGGTGCGCTCGAGCTCGAGGCGCTCCATGAGGTTGGTGCCCCTGGTCTGGACGCAGGCGGGGCACAGGTGCCGGGTGGTGACGATCCAGCCGTCGGCGGTCATGCGGCGGGCCCAGGCCGGATCGAGTTGTTGAGTGGGCAGGGTGAGTTCGTAGTCGTCGTCTTCGAGGTCTTGGGCGTAGTAGGTGACGCCGCAGCTGACGACGTAGACGGTGCGCGGGTCGAGGCTCATCGTTTTCTCCGGGCCCGGGCGCTCGGTGGCTGGGGTTGGGAGGCCCGGGGCGGCCAGCTGAGCGTGGCGACCTGGCGGCCGCCCCGGGGCGGGGTCAGTTGGAGACGCGGATCGGCATGATCAGGTAGGTCAACGAGTCGTCGCCGGGGGCGTTGCCGTCTTTGTCGGTGCCGGTGAGAAGGGCGGGCTTGGTCGGGCCGACGATGCTGAACTTGACGGCGTCGGCGTCGATGGCGCCGAGTCCGTCCAGCAGAAACGCGGGGTTGAAGGCGATGGTGAGCGGGGCGCCGGTCTCGGTCTCGAAGTTGGCGTCGATCCGGTCGCGGGCCTGGGCGTCGTCGCTGCTGCCGGCGGTCAGCGACAGTGCGCCCTGGCTGAAGTGGAGCTGGACGGGCTGACCCCGTTCGGCGACAAGGGCGACGCGCTTGACCGCCGCGGCCAGTTCCGCGCTGCCGACGACGGCGGTGGCCTCGAACTCGGTGGGCCACAGGTTCTTGTACGCGGGCAGCTGGCCTTCCAGGGCGCGCATCGTGGTGCTGCGCGCGGGGCCGGCCATGCCGAAGACGCCCTGGCTGGAGGGCAGTGCGAGGTCGACCTGGTCGGTGTCGGCGAGCATCTTGGCGGAGTCGAGCAGGGCCTTGGCCGGGACGACGGCCTGTCCGTCGGCGGTGTCGCCGGTGGGCGTCCAGTCGATGCTGCGGACGGCGAAGCGGTAGCGGTCGGTGGCCGCGAGGGTGAGCTTGCCGTCGGCGACGGTGAGGTGGATGCCGGTCAGGATGGGCAGGGTGTCGTCGCGGCTGGCGGCAACAGTGACCTGGGAGACCGCGCGGGCCAGGTCGTGCCCGCTGGCGGTGCCGGATGCGTCGCTGAGCTTGGGCAGGCTCGGGTACTCCTCCAGCGGCCGCAGCGGTCCGGGTCGGTGCCCGGAAGGGACTCGGCGGCATCGACCATGACCATCCGCAGTGCCTGGTAGAGCGCCAGCAGCGACCACATCTC
>NZ_JBHWKX010000134.1:0-10340 GCF_042730885.1 Streptomyces sp. NPDC059909 | reverse complement strand
CGTGCGCCGTGGTGGGTGGCGAGGTGGCGGGCCAGGACGGTGCCGAGGGTGCCGGTCGCGCCGGTGATCAGGGTGGTGCCCTCGTCCCACCGCACGGCGTCGCCGCTTTCGGCGACCGTGGTCCGGGTCAGCTGTGGGGTGAGGAGCCGGCCGCCCCGCAGCGCGAGTTGGGGCTGCGAGGCGTCGAGCAGGGAGGTCCGGAGCTCGGGGGTGAGGGGTGTGTCGAGGTCGGCGATGACGATCCGGCCGGGGTTCTCGGTCTGCGCCACCCGCACCAGACCCCACACACCTGCGTGAGCGAGGTCGGTGACGTCCTCGTCCGGACCGGTGGCGATCGCCCCACGGGTGGTGATCAGCAGGGTGCCGTCCACGCTGTCGTTCAGCCACGCCTGGACGGCGGTCAGAGCGTTGCCGACGACCTCGTGCGCCGCGTCCGGCACGTCCTCGCGCCCGCCACCGGGCAGGTCGAGCACCGTGACGTCACCCGCCACCCGGGTGTCCCCGTCCGTCGCGGGCGTCCAGGCGACGTGGAGAAGCCCCTGTCCGGCCCCGCCGCCCGAGGCGGCATCCCGCAGGGCCTCCCTGTTCAGCGGGCGCAGGACGAGGTTGTCGACGCTCGCCACCGGGGCGCCGGTCGCGTCGGCCAGCATCAGCGTGGCCTCCTCCTCGCTCGTCAGAGCCAGGTGGGCCCGCAGCACGGTGGCACCGACCGCGTGGACACGTATCCCGCTCCAGGAGAAGGGGATGAGCGCGGGCCGGTCGTCGAGGGCGACGCCTGGCAGCAGCGGGTGCAGTGCCGCGTCCAGCAGGGCCGGGTGGATCAGGAACCGGCGGGCGTCGGCGTGCAGCTCCTGGGGCAGCTCGATCTCGGCGAAGACCTCGCCCTCTCCCCGCCACACGCGGCGCACGCCCTGGAACGCCGCCCCGTAGTCGTAGCCGAGGTCGACGAGCCGCTCGTAGGCTCCGTCCAGCCCCACCTCGACCGCACCGGCCGGAGGCCAGACCGGCAGCCCGGCCGGGGCACCCGCGTTCGCGCCGCCCGCGCCCGCGGACTCCGGGACGAGGGTGCCGTCGGCATGCCGTACCCACTCGCCGTCCTCGCTCCGCGCGTGCACGCTCACGGACCGGCGGCCGGTGCCGTCGGCCTCGCCGACGATGACCTGGATGCGCACGTTCTCGCGCTCGGGGAGCACCAGCGGGGCGGACAGCGTCAGGTCCTCGATCACCCCGGCGTCCAACTGCTCACCGGCCCGGCTCACCAACTCCACGAACGCCGTTCCCGGCAGCAGCACATGACCCGCCACCGCGTGGTCGGCCAGCCACGGGTGCGTAGGCAGCGACACGCGTCCCGTGAACACGTGCTCGTCGCGGTCCGCGACGCTCACCCAGGCGCCCAGCAGCGGGTGGTCCGCCGCGCTCAGCCCCAGCCCCTCGGCGTCACCGGCGGTCGTCGTCGGCGCGTCCAGCCAGAAGCGCTCGCGCTGGAAAGCGTACGTCGGCAGGGGCACCGCGTGGGCCCCCGGGAAGACCGTGGACCAGTCGGGCGTGACGCCCCGCAGGCTCAGCCGGGCGAGCGCCCCCATGACCGTGTCCTGCTCCGGCCTGCCCCGACGCAGCGCCGTGACCAGCGAGCCGGCGCCGTCGTCACCGAGGCATGCCGGGACCATCGCGGTGAGGACGCCGTCGGGGCCGAGCTCCAGATAGTCGGTGACGCCCTCGGCCTCCAGATACCGCACACCGTCGTGGAAGCGGACCGCCCCGCGGATGTGCCGGGTCCAGTAGTCGGGGGACGTCAGCTGCTCGTCGGTGGCGAGCGTGCCGGTGACGTTGGAGACGATCGGGATCCTCGGCGCGTGGAAGGTCAGACCGGCGGCCACCGAGCGGAACTCGTCCAGCACCTCGTCCATGTGCGGCGAGTGGAAGGCGTGGCTGACCACGAGGCGCTTGGTGCGTGCTCCCTTCTCGCGCCAGAAGGCGGAGACCTCGTCGACGGCGGACTCGTCGCCGGAGATCACCACGGCCCGGGGGCCGTTCACACCGGCGATGTCCACCGCGTCGCCGTAGTCCTCGAGCGAGTGACGTACCTCCTCCTCGCCCGCCTCGACGGCGGCCATCGCACCGCCCTCGCGGGCGGCCTGCATCAGCCGGCCGCGCTCGGCCACCAGCACCGAGGCGTCCGCCAGGCCGAGGACACCGGCGATGTGCGCCGCCGTGACCTCGCCGATGGAGTGGCCGAGCAGATAGTCGGGGGTGATGCCGTGATGCTCGAACAGCCGGAAGAGGGCCACCTCGACCGCGAACAGCGCGGCCTGGGTGAAGGCCGTCTCGTCGAGCAGCGCCGAGTCGGCGGAGTCCACCGGGGCGAACAGGACGGCCTTGAGCGGGCGGGCGAGTTCGGCGTCCAGGTGCGCGCACACCTCGTCCAGGGCACGGGCGAAGACCGGCGAGGTCTCGTACAGCTCACGGCCCATGCCGAGACGCTGGCTGCCCTGACCGGTGAAGAGGAACGCCGTCCTGCCACGGTGCGCCGGGCGGCCGCGTACGACGGCGGGCGTCGACTCGCCGGTCGCCAGCGTGGCGAGGCCCCGTACGAGCGCGTCCCGGTCGGCGCCGATGACGGCGGCGCCGTGCTCGAGCAGGCCACGGGTGGCGGCCAGGGAGAGGCCGACGTCGGCGGGGCGCAGTTCGGGGTGGTCGACGAGATGGCGGTGGAGCTTCTCCGCCTGAGCCCGGACCGCCGTTTCCGTACGGCCCGACACGATCCACGGCAGCACGGCCGGGGAGTCCTCGCCGTCCCGCTGCACCGGCTCGGCCTTCGCGGCGGGCGGCTCCTCGATGATGACGTGGGCGTTCGTCCCGCTGATGCCGAACGACGAGATGCCGGCGCGGCGGGGGTGGCCGGTCTCCGGCCAGGGCTGTTCCTCGGTGAGCAGTGACAGGGCGCCCGTGTCCCAGTCGACGTGCCGGGACGGTTCGTTGACGTGGAGCGTCTTGGGCAGGACGTCGTGGTGCATGGCCTGGATCATCTTGATGACGCCGCCGACGCCGGCTGCGGCCTGTGTGTGGCCGATGTTGGACTTGAGCGAGCCGAGATACAGCGGCTGGTCGGCGGGCCGGTCCTGGCCGTAGGTGGTGAGCAGGGCCTGCGCCTCGATGGGATCGCCGAGCTTGGTGCCTGTGCCGTGTGCTTCGACGGCGTCGACGTCGGAGGTGGTCAGGCCCGCGTTGGCGAGGGCTTGGCGGATGACGCGTTCCTGGGAGGGGCCGTTGGGGGCGGTGAGGCCGTTGGAGGCGCCGTCCTGGTTGACCGCCGAGCCCCGCACCACGGCCAGGATGTGGTGGCCGTTGCGCTGGGCGTCGGATAGCCGCTCGACGAGGAGCAGGCCGACGCCCTCCGACCAGCCGGTGCCGTCCGCGTCCTCCGAGAACGACTTGCACCGCCCATCGGCAGCAAGCCCCCGCTGCCGCGAGAACTCGATGAAGGTGTGCGGGCCGGACATCACGGTGACACCGCCGGCCAGGGCCATGTCGCACTCGCCCGACCGCAGCGCGTTCGCGGCCAGGTGCAGGGCGACGAGCGACGACGAGCAGGCCGTGTCGACCGTGACCGCCGGACCCTCGAGACCGTACGTGTAGGACAGACGGCCCGACAGGACGCTGGAGAGGTTGCCCGCGAGCAGGAAGCCCTCGAACTCCTCCGGAGTACTGGCCAGTCGTGAGGCGTAGTCGTCGTACATCGCGCCCGTGAACACGCCCGTGTTCGTCCCCCGCAGCAGCGCCGGGTCCAGACCGGCGCTCTCGAAGGTCTCCCACGCGGTCTCCAGCAGCAGCCGCTGCTGCGGGTCCGTCGCGGCGGCCTCGCGCGGCGAGATGCCGAAGAACTCCCGGTCGAAGAGGTCCGCGTCGTGCAGGAAGCCGCCCTCGCGGGTGTACGACGTGCCGGCGACCTCCGGGTCGGGGTCGTACAGGCCCTCCAGGTCCCAGCCCCGGTTCGCCGGGAACTCACTGACCGCGTCGACACCGTCGGCGACCAGCCGCCACAGGTCCTCGGGCGAGGACACTCCGCCCGGGAAACGGCAGGCCATCCCGACGATCGCGATCGGCTCGTCCGCTGTGATCCCGGTCCGTGCCTTCGCTGCCGGCTGCGCCGGGGCCTTGGTCACCTGGGCGAGGGCGAGGGACAGCAGGAACGCCGCCAGGGCGGCCGGAGTCGGGTGGTCGAACACGGCCGTGGCGGGCAGACGCAGACCGGTCGTGGCGGTCAGCCGGTTGCGCAGCTCCACACCGGCCATCGAGTCGAAGCCGAGCAGGTTGAAGGCCCGCTCCGGGTCGACGGCACCCGCGCCCGAGTGACCGAGTACGGCGGCCACGGTGCCGCGGACCAGGTCCAGCGCGGCGTCCCCGCGCCTGTTCTCCGGAAGCCCTGCGAGACGCCGTACCCACTCCGAGCCCGTACCGGCGGAAGCACCGGCGCCCGCACCCGATCGCGTGGCGCGGCGCACCGGCGTCCGCACCAGCCCCCGGTACAGCGCCGGCGGCAGCTCGGGGCCGCCCTGGAAGGCCGCCAGGTTCAGCGCCACCGGCACCAGCACCGGCTCGTCGCGGCCCAGCGCCGCGTCGAAGAGGGCGAGCCCCTGGTCCGGGGTGAGCGGGATCGTGCCGGCCCGCTCCCACCGGGCGAGATCGGCGTCGGTCAGGGTCGCGCCCATGCCCCGCGAGTTGTCCCACAGGCCCCACGCCAGTGAGGTGGCGGGCAGCCCGCCTGCCCTGCGGTGCTGGGCGAGCGCGTCCAGGTAGGCGTTGGCCGCGGCGTAGTTGGCCTGGCCGGCGGTGCCGGTGAGGCCGGACACGGACGAGAAGAGGACGAACGCCCGCAGGCCGAGATCCCGCGTCAGCTCGTGCAGATGCCACGCGGCGTCGGCCTTCGGCCGCAGCACGGTGTCGAGCTGTTCCTGGGTCAGCGTCTGCGCGGTCGCGTCCGCCAGGACACCGGCCGTGTGCACGACCGCCGTCAGCGGGTGCGCCTCGGGCACCTCGGCCAGCAGGCGGACGACCTCGGCCCGCTCGGCCACGTCGGCGGCCAGCACGCTCACCTCGGCGCCCAGCGCGGTGAGTTCCGCGACGAGTTCGTCGGTGCCGGGGGCCGCCGGGCCGCGCCGGCTGGTCAGCAGCAGGTGCTGTACGCCGTGACCGGTGACCAGCTGGCGGGCGAAGAGCGCACCGAGCCCGCCGGTGCCGCCGGTGACGAGCACCGTGCCGTCCGGGTCGAGCCCGGGGGGAGTGGTGCCGCCCGCCCGGGGGGCTCGCGCGAGCCGGAGTGCATGCAAGCGGCCGCCACGGAGGGCGAGTTGCGGCTCGTCGGTCGCCACGGCGGCGGTCAGCAACCGAGCGGACGTGTCGCCGGTCCCGGGTTTGCCCGTGGCGTCGCTGACGTGCGTGTCGTCCGTGTCGTCCGTGCCGTCCGTGTCGACCAGCACCAGACGGCCCGGGTGCTCGGACTGCACGGAGCGGACCAGGCCCCACAGGGCGGCGGCGGACAGATCCGTGACGTCCTCGCCGGGCAGGGCCGCGACCGCGCCATGGGTGACGAACACCAGGCGCCCATCGGCGAACCGCTCCTGCGCCAGCCACGCCTGGATCAGACGCAGTGCTCGCCCGGCCGCTTCGCGCGGCCCGTCGGCTCCGGCCGAGCCGTCGTCCAGTACCCCCTTGCGTACGACGATGACGTCGGCGTCGCCGAGACCGTCCAGACCATCCAGGCCACCCGGACCACCTCCGGCGTCCAGACGGGACAGGTCCGTCTCCAGCTCTGCCCAAGTGAGCTCGGAGGGCTCCCGCACGGCGCGCGCGATCCCCGGCCACTCCGGTACGTACAGCGAGTCGTCGCTGCCACCGGCGTTCGCCGCCGCGGCCGCGATCCGCTGCTTCTCCACCGGGCGCAGCATCAGCGACCCGACCGTTCCCACGGATGCTCCCGACGCGTCGCCGAGTGTGAGCGCGACCGTGTCGGTCCCGGTCGGCGCGATACGTACGCGCAGCTCCGTGGCACCCGTCGCGTGCAGCTCGACGCCGCTCCAGGCGAACGGCAACCGGATCATCCGGTCGCTGTTCTCCCCGTCGTCCCCGTCCTTCCCGTTCTCCCCGCCCTCCCTGCGCTCTGTGGCCGCCGCCGCGTCCAGCACCAGCGGGTGCAGCACGGCGTCGAGCAGCGCGGGATGCAGCCCGAACCCCTCGGCGCCCTGGTGCAGCTCGCTGGGCAGCGCCACCTCGGCGTAGACTTCCGCGCCCTGCCGCCACACGGCCCGCAGGCCCTGGAAGGCCGCGCCGTAGCCGTACCCGATGCCGGCGAGCCGCTCGTACACGTCGTCCAGCGACTCGGCCACGGCACCGGCGGGCGGCCACTGCGTGAGCTCGTCGGCCGCGCCCTCGCCCGTCGCCCCGGCCAGCATGCCACCGGCGTGCCGCGTCCACGCGGCCGTGCCGCCGCCGTCCGGCCGGGCATGGACCGCGAACGTCCTGGCACCCGAGGCGTCCGGGGCACCGACGGTCACCTGGAGCCGTACCGCCTCGCCCGGGGTGAGCGGCAGCGGCGCCTCCAGCGTCAGTTCGGCCACGCGCGGCAGGCCGACGTGGTCGCCCGCCGCGACGGCCAGCTCCAGGAACGCCGTGGCGGGGACCAGCACCGTGCCGCTGATGGCGTGATCCGCCAGCCAGGGGTGGGTGCTGAGCGAGACACGGCTGGTGAGCAGCGCCTCCTCGCGGTCCGCCAGATCGACCGCGGTCGTCAGCAGCGGGTGCTCGGAGGCGTCCGGACCCAGGCTGAGCATGTCGGCCGTCGCGGCCGGCGCCAGCCAGAAGTGCTCGCGCCGGAAGGCGTACGTCGGCAGGCCGACGAGCGAGGCGCCCGGGAAGAACGTGCTCGCGTCCAGGCGCGCACCGGCCGCGTACGCACCGGCGATGCCCGACGCGACCGTCCACGGCTCGGCGCGGCCGGTCCGCAGCAGCGGGACGGCCGTGACCGTACGGTCGGCGAGGGTGCCCCGGACCAGCGCGGCCAGTACGGCATCGGGCCCGACCTCGACGAAGACGGTCGCGCCCTGCCGCGCCAGCTCGTGGGTGGCGTCCAGAAAGCGCACGGCCTCGCGGATCTGCCGCACCCAGTAGTCGGGAGAGGTGAGTTCGGCGGCCGTGGCGAGTGCCCCGGTCACCGTCGACACCAGGGGGATCACGGGCGGCCGGAGCTCCAGACCCGCTGCCACCTCGCGGAACTCGGCCAGGATCCCGTCCATGTGCGGCGAGTGGAAGGCATGGCTCACCTGCAGCCGGCGGACCCTTCGGCCGCGCCCCCGCCACTCGTCGGCGATGCGCCCGACGACGTCCGCGTCACCGGACACGACGACGGAACCGGGCCCGTTGACCGCCGCGAGGGAGACCTCCGCCTCGTGGCCGGCCAGGGACGCCGCCAGCTCGTCCTCCTGGGCCTCGATGGCGATCATCGCCCCGCCGGGGCGGGCGGCCTGCATCAGCCGGCCGCGGGCGGCGACGAGCTTCGCGGCGTCGGCCAGGGTGAGGACGCCGGAGACATGGGCGGCGGCCAGCTCGCCGATCGAGTGGCCGACGAGCAGGTCAGGGGTCATTCCGTGGTGTTCGAGCAGCCGGAAGAGGGCCACCTCGACCGCGAACAGCGCGGGCTGGGTGTACGTCGTCTCGTGCAGCAGGTCCGCACCGGCGGAGCCCTCGTCGGCGAACACCACGTCACGCAGCGGCCGTTCCAGCCACCTGTCCAGCTCGGCGAACGCGGCGTCGAGGGCCGCGGCGAAGACCGGCGAGTTTCCGTAGAGCTCCCGGCCCATGCCGAGGCGCTGCGCACCCTGGCCGGTGAAGAGGAACGCAGTGCGGGCGCCGTCCGTCGCCGTGCCGCGCACCACGCCCGCCGCCTCGGACCCGTCGGCGACCGCGTCGAGCCCGGCCAGGTAGCCGTCCAGGCCCCCGGCGAGCACGACTGCCCGCTCCTCGAAGGCGGTACGGGTGACAGCCAGCGACAGGCCGACGTCGGCGGCCACCGTTTCGGCCTCATCGGGCTCACCGACCTCATCGGCCGTGTCTGCCGTGTCTGCCGTGCCGGTCGGTTCGGTCGTCCCCACCGGGTGGGTCGTCTCCGTCGGGCCGGTCGTCCCGGTCGTGTCTGCCGTGCGGTCGACGGTGAGATGCTCGCGGAGCCGCAGGGCCTGCGCCCGCAGCGCGTCCGCGTCGCGCGCGGACAGCAGCCACGGCGCCGGAATCCCGGTGGCCGGCGACTGCGGACGCCCGGTCCCGGACGACGGCTGGGCCTCCGGCTCGGTCGCGGTCGCGGCCTCCGTCCCCGGGGCCTGCTCGATGACGACATGGGCGTTCGTCCCGCTGATGCCGAAGGACGAGACGCCCGCGCGGCGCGGCCGCTCGGTCCCGGGCCACGCCCGGTCCTCGGTGAGCAGCTCCACCGCGCCCCGCGACCAGTCGACGCGCGGCGACGGCTCGTCGACGTGCAGGGTCCTGGGCAGGACGCCGTGGCGCATGGCCTCGACCATCTTGATGACGCCGCCCACACCCGCGGCGGCCTGCGTGTGCCCGATGTTCGACTTCAGCGACCCGAGGTAGACCGGCGCCAGACCGGCGCGGTCCTGCCCGTACGTGGCCATCAGCGCCTCGGCCTCGATCGGGTCGCCGAGCTTCGTACCGGTGCCGTGCGCCTCGACGGCGTCCACATCGGACGGGGCGAGACCCGCGTCGGCGAGCGCCTGGCGGATGACACGCTGCTGGGAGGGACCGTTGGGGGCCGTGAGCCCGTTGGAGGCGCCGTCCTGGTTCACGGCCGAGCCACGGACGACGGCGAGGACCCGGTGCCCGTTGCGCCTGGCGTCGGAGAGCCGCTCGACGAGGAGCATCCCGACACCCTCGGCCCAGCCCGTACCGTCGGCGGCGGCCGCGAAGGACTTGCAGCGGCCGTCCGGGGCCAGCCCGCGCTGGCGCGAGAACTCGACGAACATGCCCGGGGACGACATCACGGTCGCGCCGGCCACCAGCGCCAGGTTCGTCTCGCCCTGCCGCAGCGAGCGGACAGCCATGTGGAGGGCGACGAGCGAGGACGAGCACGCGGTGTCGACCGTCACCGCCGGGCCGATCAGCCCCAGCTGGTAGGCGATCCGGCCCGACATGACGCTGGCCGTGCCACCGGTCAGGACATGACCCTGCACGCTCTCCGGGGCGTCGCTCATGCGCGGGCCGTACTCCAGCGCGGTCGCGCCGACGAAGACGCCCGTACGGCTGCCGTGCAGCGACCGGGGATTGACACCGGCCCGCTCGACGGCCTCCCACGCCGTCTCGAGGAGCAGGCGCTGCTGCGGGTCCATGGCCAGCGCCTCGCGGGGCGAGATGCCGAAGAAGGCCGCGTCGAACTCGCCCGCGTCATGCAGGAATCCGCCGTGCCGTACGGAACTCTTTCCCCGCCGGTCCGGGTCCGGGTCGTACAGGTCCTCGTCCCAGCCCCGGTCGACGGGGAACGCGGAGACGGCGTCGCCGCCCCCGGCCACCAGCCGCCACAGCTCCTCGGGCGAGGACACGCCGCCCGGGTAGCGGCAGGCCATGCCCACGATCGCGATCGGGTCGCCGTCCAGGTCCCGGGCGGCCGGCTCGCCGGCCGCGGCCGGCAGCGCACCCAGCAGCTCCGCCTCCAGGAACTCGCCGAGCGCGTGCGGGGTCGGGTGGTCGAAGAGCAGCCCGCTGGGCAGCCGCAGTCCTGTGGCGGCGGCCAGCGACGCCCGCAGCTCGGTGCTCATCAGCGAGCTGAAGCCCAGCTTCTGGAACGGCGTGCGCCGCTCGACCCGCTCACCGGGCCCGTACTCCAGGACCGCGGCGGTGTGCTCCTCCACCAGCGTCTCCACGGCGCGCCGCCGCTCGGCGGGGGACAGGCCCGCGAGCCGCTCACCGAGCGCGCCACGCGGAGCCTGCGGCTCCGCCGGGGGAGCGTCCGACGCGGGAGCCACTGCGGCCACCGGAGCCGGTACGCCGTTCTTGCGGACGGAGGTGTCGAGCCAGTGAGGCCGGCGCTGGAAGGCGTACGTGGGCAGGGACACGCGGCGAGCGCCGGAACCCGCGTACAGCGCCGCCCAGTCCACCGCGACCCCGCGCACGAACGCCGATGCCGCAGCCGTGGCGGCGGTCTGTGCCTCGGGGCGGCCGGAGCGGAGCAGGGGCGCGGCGGCCACGGTGTCCGCGTCGCCGATCGATGCGGTGGCGAGGGGGGTGAGGATGGCATCGGGGCCGAGTTCGAGGAGGGTGGTGGCGCCGGCGGCTTCGAGGGT
>NZ_JBHWKX010000133.1:0-10689 GCF_042730885.1 Streptomyces sp. NPDC059909 | reverse complement strand
TCGAACAGTCCATCCCCGCCACTCATACCAGCATCATCCCGCACGAACGATCACGAACCGCAGGCGGGTTGCGGTTACTGAGACACGCTCCTAGCGTGCTGCGGGACACACACGTAGCCCCGACCTGGGAGAAGGCTCGCATGGCCAAGTTGATCTACATGTTCAATGTGTCCCTGGACGGCTACATCGCCGACGCGGACGGCAATTTCGACTGGGCGGTACCGGACGAGGAGTACTACTCCTTCATCAACGACGTGCTGCGGCCGGTCGGGACCTACCTGTACGGGCGCCGGCTGTACGACATGATGGCTGTCTGGGAGACCGACCCGTCCATCGCGGGCCAGTCGCCCGGGGCGCGGGAGTTCGCGGAGATCTGGCAGGCGGCCGACAAGGTCGTGTACTCCAGGACGCTGGAGTCGGCCTCCACCACCCGGACCCGGATCGAACGGGACTTCGACCCCGAGGCGGTTCGGCGGCTGAAGGCATCTTCCGAACGTGACCTCACCGTCGGCGGGGCCGCCCTCGCCGCCCACGCGATCGCCGCAGGGCTGGTGGACGAGTACCACCTGTTCGTCGGCCCCGCCGTGCTGGGCGGCGGCAAGCCCTTCCTCCCCGACGGGGCCCGGCTCCGCTTCGAGCTCCTGGACGAACGCCGGCTTACCAGCGGCGTGGTCTACCTCCGCTACCACACCCAGCCGTGAGCACCCGGTGCCGCCGGGCCGGGGCAGATCGGGTGCGCCGGGGTGCTCAGCCGGTCTGCCCCTGGAGGACCTGGCGGGCGATTCTCAGCTGCCTGTCCCGCAGCGCGGTGCGGTCCTTGAGCACGTCGGGGTGATCGTCGAGCCAGCGCTGCTGCATCACGGCGAGTCTGGCGTAGGCGGTGCGCAGGTATCCGGTGTCCTGCTTGCAGTGGACGTCCGCCTTGGTTGCGGGGTGGGTGCGGATGTCCGCGTCGGGCGGCAAGGCTCTGATCAGGTCGAGGGGGTCTTTGGCCTGGACGCGGTTGGTGAGCATGCACTGCCGCCAGCTCTCGTTCGCCTTGCGGAAGAGGGAGTCGTGCTTGAGCCACTTGAACGCTGTCTGCTCCCCTTCGTTGAGCTGCATCCGCAGTTCCGTCCACCGCACCCGGCCGTCGCCCAGCATGTGCTTCTCCGCCTCGGCCTGGCAGCCGCTCGCCGGCATGGTCACCTTGAGCAGCTTGCCCTTGACGGAGATCTCGTTTCCGGGTTTGCCGTAGAGGGCGCGGTTGAAGGCCTCTCCTTGCGGCTGCTCCGGTGGCGCCTGCGTCTGGCTGTCCGCCCCGATTTCTTCGAGGGTCTCGAGACCGAACGGAGTCGGGCGGGACACCGCCGCGTCACCCGCCTTCGCCACGGGAGCGGGCTTGAGGGTGAATCCGCGCTCGGCCATGCAGGCGACGAGGACCTGTTGCTGGGCGGTCGCGATCTGTTCGCCGCTCTGGGTCCAGGCGTAGAGCTGGGTGTAGATCGGCGGACGCAAGCCTTGTTCGGCCAGTGCGGCCGGGGACAGCGGACGATGGGGCTGGGGTTCGGGGTTTTGGGCCCTCGCGTCGGCGAACGCCCAGATCGTTGCGCCCACAGTGGCGGTCAGGACGCAGGCGACGATGTGCCGGCGAGTGCCGTGGAAGCTCAGTGCCATGTGAATCCTGTCGAGGTCCGGAACGTGCGGGCCCGGTTTGCGCCGGGCCCGCCGTTCACCGAGGTCAGAAGCAGTCGGTCGACGTCCGGCCCGGGAGCGTCAGCCGGCTGGCCCGGTCCCGGAGGCCGGAGGGCAGCGGATCGCCGCTCTGCGTGCCCGCCTGGTCGACGGTGGAGGCGGAGTTGACGTAGTGACCGGGGTTCAGGCAGAACAGGAAGCCCGTTCCGTTGGTGTTGTCCCAGTAGTGGCTCTCGTAGTTCCCGGTGCTTGAATTGCTGGCCGAGTAGACGTTGTCGTTGACCGGGCGGTTGTAACCGGCCCCGCTCACGTTGTATTCGTCGAAGGTGTCGTTGGAGAAGTCCGGATCGGAGTTGAAGAAGGACTGCCGTGCGGAGCTGATGTCGGTGTAGAAGACGCAGTGGTAGCCGGAGGCGCAGTTGGGGCCGGCGGCCGAGGGGGACGCGCCGACCAGTCCGAACGTGGCGGTCATGGCGGCCACTCCTGCGACTGCCGCGAGCTTTGTACGCATGTGCTGTCCTGCCTTCCCAGTGATCCGCTGCTGGGTGTTCTGATCGCTTCCCGAGCTGAACCCGAGCTTCACGCTGTGTCCTTTCGCGTTCTCTACGACTCCGACGTCATCTCCACGGCGGGGGGTGCCTGTTGGACTGGTCGGCGTCGTTCTGGATGGGCGCACCCGTTCCTTCCTTGATCGGAGGGGCCCAGGAGCCGGTGGGCCCGGTACGGGAAGCGATCGTTGTGAGACGCGGTATAGGACCCGTATAAGTCCTGATGGGGATGCGTGCGGCAGGTGATCGGGCGTGGCTTCGGCCGGCTGCGCATCGCGGATCTTTGGGGCATGCGGCCAGGGGGTGCCGGCCCGGGAGGCCGCACCAGGCGGCAGTCGGGACCTCCCCCTGAGTGGTGGACACCCTGGCTCCGGCCCCGGTGGGGGTCGGGAGAGGGTGACCGATTATGGTGATGAAGGTTTATTCGCCCGAGTTCAAGGCCGATGCCGTGGCCCTGTTCCACTCGGATCCTGATCTCACGATCGCGCAGACCGCGCGTGACCTGGGGGTCAATGCGGAGACCCTGCGGAACTGGATCCGCGCCGACCGCGCCCGCGGCGGCAGTACCACCGGCTTGACCAGGAAGAACGTGACCAGCACCACCCCGGCCGCAGAGGCCACCCGCGAGGAGCTCGAGGCCCGTATCCAGGCCCTGGAGGCCGAGCTGAAGGCCGCCCGCAAGGAGAACGCGACGCTCGCCACCGAGCGGGACATCCTGCGCAAGGCGACGAAGTTTTTCGCTTCCGAGATGACCTGGTGACGAGCCGCTTCCAGTTCATCCAGGACCATCGCGAGACCTTCCCGGTCAAGCGGCTCTGCCAGGTGTTGGACGTCGTCCGCTCCAGCTTCTACAAGTGGCGGGCCGGCGCTGCCGCTCGCGAACAGCGCGAGCGGAACGATCAAGCCCTGGCCGCCAGGATCAAGGCCGTGCACACGGACTCGGACGGCACCTACGGCGCCCCGCGCATCACCGCCGAGCTCCGTGACACCCACGGCCTGCACATCAACGAGAAGAAGGTCGCCCGCGTCATGCGCAAGTTCCGCATCGCCGGCGTGCGCCTGCGCAAGCGCGTCCGCACCACGGTCCCCGAGCCGTCGCAGACGCCGGTGCCGGACCTGTTCAAGAGGGACTTCACCGCGAGCGCACCGAACCTGAAGTACATGGGTGACGTGACGTATCTGCCCGTCGGCGACGGCGAGCATCTTTACCTCGCCACCGTCATCGACTGCTTCTCCCGCCGCATCGTGGGCTGGTCCATCGCCGACCACATGCGCACAGACCTGGTCGCCGACGCGTTGAAGATGGCCGCCGCCACCCGCGGCAGCCTGAACGGCGCCATCTTCCACAGCGATCACGGGGCGCAGTATCAATCCCGTCAATTCGCCGATTTGTGCGCCGAGTTGGGAGTGCAGCAGTCCATGGGCACGGTGGGCACGAGCGCGGACAACGCCGCCTGCGAGTCCTTCCACGCCTCGCTGAAACGGGAGACGCTCCAGGGCCGGCGCCGCTTCGAAGGTCCCACGGCCTGCCGACGCCGCGTCTTTCGCTGGCTCACCCGCTTCAACACCTGGCGCCGCCACTCGGCGAACGGACAGCTCAGCCCCGTCGCCTACGAACAACAGTCAGCTACCCTGACACTCGCCGCATAACCACACGAAAGGTGTCCACTTCTCGGGTGGAAGGCCCGTCCGCTGATCCACGTCAGTGCGGCGTCATGCGTGGGTCGGGCGGGCCGGCGCGGGTCTGCGTCGGAGGGCTGGTGTACCTTCGGGCCGCCAGCGTTGATCCGTGCAGCCTTGGGGGCGGCCGAGTGGAGTTGGGGATTCTGGGGGATCTGGCGGTCCGTCGCGGGGGCTTGCCGGTCGACATCGGATCGCCCAAGGTGCGTCTGCTGCTCGCGGTCCTGCTGAGCAGGCCCGACCGGCCCGTGCCTTCGGAGCTCCTGATGACCGCACTGTGGGGCGAGCGACCGCCGCGCTCGGCGCGTAAGAACCTGCAGCTGTACGTCCATCTACTGCGCAAGGCCCTGGGCCCGGAGCGCATCGAACGGCAGGGCGACGGCTATCGCGTGGTGGCGGGTGATGCGCTGGACGCCACGCGGTTCGAACGGCTGGCCCTCCAGGCGGAGGAGGCCCTGCGACAGGGTGAGACAGCGGGCGCGCAGGAGTTGCACGGTGAGGCGCTGCGGTGCTGGAACGGGCCTGCGTTCGCGGAGTTCCTGGATACCGAAGCCGTCGCGACCCAGGCGGCCCGGCTGGAGGAGCTGCGTCTTGCCGTGCATGAGCGGTGGGCCGATTGCGGTCTGGCCCTCGGCAGGCATGCCGAGGTGGTCGTGGAGCTGACGGAGCTGCTGCCCCGGCATCCCTTTCGGGAGTCGCTCCGCGGCCAGCTCATGACGGCCCTGTATCGCTCGGGCAGGCAGGCCGAGGCGTTCGAGCTCTACCGGCGGACCCATGCGCTGTACGGGACCGAACTGGGCGTCGAGCCCGGCCCGGGTCTGCAGCGCCTGCACCAGGCGATGCTCCGCGGCGATGAGGGCCTCATGCCCTCTCCGGTCCCCGTCGCGGCACTGGTGCCGGTCGGGGCCAACCCCTACCGGGGCCTGCCGGCGTTCACCTCCTCGGATCACGACCGGTTCTTCGGCCGCGACCGGCTGTGCGGGCTGCTGTGGGAGCGCGTGGAACGCTTCCCCGTGGTCGTCGTGTTCGGCGCGTCGGGATCGGGGAAGACCTCGCTGCTGGCGGCGGGCCTACTGGGCCGGATCCGGCGGGATACGACCGCTCGGTGGCAGCCGGTCATGATGACGCCGACCGACCAGCCGGTGAAACAGCTGGCGGCCGCGCTCGCCGAGCACGACCGGCCCGCCGGTCAGGTGCTGCTGGTGGTCGATCAGTTCGAGGAATTGTTCACCGTGTGCTCCGATCCCACGGTACGGGAGGAATTCGTCGCCGGGCTGTTAGCGGCGTCCCATGCCGGAACGAAGGTCGTGCTCAGTGTCCGTGCGGACTTCTTCGTCCAGATGACCGGGCTGAGCGAGCTGGCGCCGGCGCTGATGAGCGAGGCGCAGCTGCTGGTCGGTCCGCCGTCGGCCGCGGAACTGCGAGAGCTGATCGTCCGGCCGGCGGATCTTGAGGGCTGCTCGGTCGACGCCGATCTGCTGGCCACCGTGGTGGCGGAGGCCTCCGGCGCTGCCGCCGCACTCCCGTTGGTGTCCCACGCGCTGCGGGAGACCTGGCGCAACCGGGCCGGCCGCACCCTGACCCTCGCGGCGTACCAGGCAGGGGGCGGGATGCACGGTGCGATCGCCCAGACCGCCGAGCACGTCTACGCCGAGCTCGAACCCGCCGAGCAGGACCTGGTGCGCCGGCTCATGCAGCGGTTGATCAGCCTGGACGAGGACGGGGTGCGGGACAGTCGGCGGCGGGTCCCGCAAACCGAACTCGACGGGATGGGCCCGGCCGCGGCGGTCGCGGATGTGGTCGACGAGCTGGTGGCGGCGCGCCTGGTGGTCGTGGACGAGGATCGGGTGGAGATCGCCCATGAGGCGCTCATCGTGGCGTGGCCCAGGCTGCGGGCCTGGCTGAGCGAGGACCGCCGGCGCCTGGTCGTACGGCAGCGGCTCACCGCCGCGGCCCGAGTCTGGCAGCAGTCGGGGCGGGACGCCGGAGGGCTCTATCGGGGCTCCGGGCTGGCCGAGGCGCGCCCGCACCGCTCGGAGCTGAACCTTCTGGAGCGTGAGTTCCTCGACGCCAGCGAGGAGCTGGCCGAGTCCGAACTCGCTGCGGCGCGGCGCCGGGTCCGCCGGCTGAGGGTCCTGGCGATGGTGCTGGCGGTGCTGCTGGCGGCGACCGTGACCGGGGGCGGTGCCGCCTGGCAGCAGCGGCAGGTGGCACAGCGCGAGCACCTGACCGTCCTGGCCCATCAGGCCGCGCTCACGTCGCGCTTGCTGGTCGCCACCGACCCGGACGTCGCCCGGTCCCTCGCCCTGGCCGCCTATCGGCTGCATCCCAACGCCGACACCCTGGGCGCGGTGATCAGTACGTCGGCGTCCGCGCAGCCCAGCGTCGTACTCAACACGAACGGGCCCGCGTCGTTCGGCCTGGCCCTGTCCCCTCACGGCTCGTTGGTGGCCGCGGCCACCAGCGACGGCACCGTGGAGCTGTGGGATCCGAAACGACGCAGGAGGCTGGCCTCCTTCACCGAGCATGTCGTCAAGCCGCTCCCCCAGGGGTTCTTCGCGCTGAGGGTGGCCTTCAACGCCGACGGTACCCGGCTGGCGTCCCTGGCCCGGTTGAACAATCCGAAGCAGCCGACCGGAGGCTCGGTCGTCGTGCGGGAGGTCCGGTCGAGGAAGGTGCTGTTCAAGCAGGTCGTGTCCGGCGACCTCAGCAACGGTCTGGCCTTCAGCGCCGACGGCACGGTCGTGGCCTACGGCACGGGCGAGGGCACATGGGTAGCCACGCTGGGCGGTGGCAAGGCCGTGTTCCTGCCCACCGGTATGCCCGCGGCACTCAGCCTGGCCGGCGATCAGCGCTCGCTCGCCGTCACCCGTACCGATGGGACGGTGGCCGTCTGGGACATCGAAACCGGTCGCCGTCGCTTCGAGCTGAACACCGAAGGCGCCCAGGTGGCCCGGTTCGGCTCCACATCCGATGTCCTGGCCACGGCCTCCGAAGAACACGGCATCAGGTTCTGGCGGCTGACCGGCCGCTCGGCCCGCCAGTTCGCCGACCTCCCGGTGCAGACGGCCTTCCCCTGGATGATCTCCGCGCCGGTCGGTGATCGGATCGCGATCGCCGACGAAGAGGGCATGATCTCGATCTGGGACTACCGGCGCCGCGAGCAGATCGCCCGCCACGCCGACCGCTACCGCTCGGAGACCATGGCTCTGGACCTGGCACCGGACGCGAGTACGGTGGTCTCGGGCGGCCTGGGACGCACCATCGTGGTGCGCCGGACGGCCCTTCCCTTCAGCGGTCACGGCGGCGCCGTGAACGACGTGGACGTCAGCCCCGACGGCCGGCTCGTCGCCTCCGCCGGCGACGACAGGTCCGTACGGATCTGGAATGCCTCCGGTGCTGCCGAACGGCTGCTGGGCGGACACTCCGACCATGTCAAGGCAGTCGCGTTCAACCCGGACGCCACGGTGCTGGCGGCCGTGACGCGCGACCACACCCTGACTCTGTGGAACCCGTCGACCGGGCGGCGCTACACCACCATCGCCTTCACCGGTATAGGCACCGGCACGGACGTCGCCTTCAGCCCGGACGGCAGCACGGTCACCGTGATGTCCCTGGGAGGAACGTTCCGCTGGAGGGTCAGCGACCCGGCACACCCCCGTCCACTGCCGGCGCCGGCCGGCCCGCGCACCTCGACCGCCATGGCCTACCCCGCTCGGGGCGGCCTCCTCGTCGCGAGCACACCGGCCGGCGGCATCGCCGTGTGGAGCACCGCCGACGACCGGCTGGTGAAGGCCTTCCCGGCCACGCAGGGGTCCACGCAGGACATCGCGGCCACTCCGGCGGGCGATCTGATCGCCACCGCCGGCTCGGACCACACGGTGCGCCTGTGGTCGACCCAGACGTGGAAAAGCCGGGGCACCCTGACCGGCCATACCGCAGCGGTCGGCACGCTCGCCTTCAGCAGGGACGGACGCCTCCTCGCCTCGGCAGGTGAGGATCACACCATCGTCGTCTGGGATGTACGAACCCACCGGCGCATCGCCACCCTCACCGGCCACTCGGCAGACGTGCAGGGCTTGGCGTTCACCCCGGACGGAACCCTGCTGTCCGCGGGAGCCGACCAGCGCATCATCCACTGGCCGCTGACCGCGACCGAAGCCATCCGGCGCATCTGCCGAGCCACCGCCCCACCGCCCACCGCGGCGCAACTCGACCGCCACCTCCCCGGCCAGGACACCGGCGCGCTCTGCCCGCTGCCCTGACCCGGGCACGCCGCCGGCGCGGCGTGCTCCCCTGTAAGCGGTCCGTGCCTGGCACCACCGCCCAGGGCGGCCGGGTGACCTTCGGAAATACCCGGGCTATACCGACGCAGGGCACGCTCAGCGCACCGGTCGCTCCCCCGCCGGCGAGCTCACGATGAGGGCCGTACATGGCTGCCCCCACCTCGGCCCTCATCGTGACCGCCATGCGGGCGACACACCGCGACCGAACGCGGCCGTCCCGCAGCGCCCAGCCACAGGGGAAGGGCACCTGCCGTCCCATCGCCGCCCGCACACCCCGCCCCAGACACGCATGAACTCGGCACCAAAGAAGGAGACACGTTGATATTCCTCATCCGCACGCTCAGCCCAGGGCTGCTCGGCAGACTGCTCGTGGCTGTTGCCGCCCTCGTCGTCCTGCCCTGGCAGGCCGCGGCGCCGGCCGCCGCGGCGGCCCCGCCCATCGCCTTCCAACTGCCCTTCACCTGCGGCCAGCAGTGGCGACTCGACACCTGGGCACACGCACCCGCGCTCGACATGGTCCGCGAGCCCAACCAGGTCGGCACCGAAGGAGCACCGGTGCTGGCTCCGGCCTCCGGCACGGTCCGGCAGTCCTTCTACCACTCCAACGCCGGCAACGTGATCCAGATCAACCACGGGCAGCGCTACTTCACCACATACCTGCACCTGCAGAGCCGCGATGTCAGCGTCGGCCAGACGGTGCAGCGCGGCCAGCTGATCGGCCGGGTCGGCAGGACGGGGCCTACCTCGAACAACCACCCGCACCTGCACTTCGAGCTCGCCTACGACGCCGACAACAACGGATCCGCCACCTGGGGCAACTCCACCTCCGAACGGATCCGCCCCTGGTTCAACGGCGTCGAGTACGGCCAGGCCAACGGCCAGACCTGGCGGAACGTCACCAGCAACAACTGCGGCGGCACACCAGCGCCCACCTGCAGCGGCGTCAACCTCGACTTCACTGCGTACCCCCTCATCCAGCAGGGATCCACCGGCAGTCTGGTCAAGGCGGCGCAATGCCGGCTGATCGCCGCCGGACACAATCCGGGAGAACCGGACGGCGACTTCGGGCCCAACACCGAAACGGCGACGAAGGCCTTCCAGTCCGCCCGGGGCCTCACGGCCGACGGTGACATCGGCCCCAGGACCTGGACGGCCCTGCTGTCGTACGGCTCGACACCGGCGCTGCAGAACGGGTCGACCGGCGCGGACGTCAGCCGACTGCAGCGAGCACTGACCGCGGCACTCGGCCGCACCGTGGGCATCGACGGCGACTTCGGCCCCAACACCGAACAAGCCGTGCGCGACTACCAGACCACCCGCAGCCTCGGCGTCGACGGCGACGTCGGCCCGCAGACCTGGGCAGCCTTGCAGGCCGGACGATAACCACCCTCGTGGGCGGGGAAGCACGGCAACTCCGCCCACGACCGGCGTCGGATCGGCCGCGAGGACATCCGGTGCTTCAGAGAATCGAGGCCGGCGTCGCGGTGGTCCTGGAGGGGATCTTGCACGAGGCCATGCCGCAGAACCAAAGCCGAGGCGATCGTGCGGGCGCCGCGTCGCGCGGGGGACGGTGGTCGGGACCTGCCGCATATCGGAGTGCGGTGGCAGTACCGGGCGTATCTCGCATGCCGTCATTCCATTCGGTGTCTCCGGCATGAAGAAGAGAACAACGATGAAGGCCACCGTCGTCGCCGACGGGCAACGCCGCACGTTATGGACCGATGCCCTGTGGCCCGGACAGATGCACGACACCACGGCCGCCCGCGACGAAGGCATCGCCATCTGCTTCCAGTACTTCCTCGACGTCGAGGTACTCCTAGCGGTGGTTTGTTGACGTGGGGTTGATGTCGCAGTAGGCCGGTGAACAAGGGTAGTTGACGCTGTTCGGGGGTGGTCGTGGTGGTGACCGCGAGGCGTCCTTGTCCGCCTGCTCCGGGGCCGTTGGAGGGGTTCGCGGCCCGGTTCGATGATCTGTTCCGCTCGCTCGCGCAGCGGCGGGGCTTCCGTGAGTACCTGACCGGGTTGCTGCTGCCGCGGGATCGGAACAAGACGCTGACCTGCCTGGCCGGGGCGGAGCCGGTGGCCGGGGCCCAGGATGCTGCGGTGCAGCGTCTGCAGTTCTTCCTGTCGGAGTCCCGCTGGGACCACGAGCAGGTCAATGCCCGCCGCCTGGAGATGCTGCTGGCCGATCCGGCGACCGCGCCGCATCCGGGCGGGGTGCTGGTGGTCGATGATTCCGGCGACCGTAAGGACGGCAAAGCGACTGCGCATGTGGGACGGCAGTGGCTGGGCCGGCTGGGCAAGACCGACAACGGTGTGGTCACGGTGACCACACTGTGGGCCGACGAACGCGTCTACTACCCGCTGCATGCGGTGCCCTACACACCCGCCCATCACTTCCCCAAGGCATCTGGGGCCCTTTCGGGGCGGCGTGATCTTGGGGAAAACTGGGTGTGCTGTCCGGTCGACGTCGGCTGGCCTTAGCGCGGGTGAGCCTGTTC
>NZ_JBHWKX010000132.1:0-10990 GCF_042730885.1 Streptomyces sp. NPDC059909 | reverse complement strand
GCCCTGTGGCAGCCGGACCGCCGGGCGGCGGAGAGCACCCACCCTTGCGCTCGCCCGGCGGTCCGGTGCCGGCCTTCGGCCCGGACCGCGAGAACCGCTGGGCCGGACCGGCTGTCATCCGGGCCGGACACGGCCCGTTGCAGCCCGTGGACGGTGGCTTGTGGGGTTGTCAGCGGCCGGGGAGGCGCTGCGAGACCTCCTGGAGTACCCAGCCGTTGCCGTCCGGGTCGCTGAAGGTGGCGTAGGAGCCGTAGGAGGCGCGCTCGGGGTGCAGGCCGGCCAGCCGCTCCTGGCCGGGGCCGCGGTGGGTGACGTCCCCGCCCTCGTGGCCGTGGAAGAGGCCGCCTGCGTCGTGGAAGATCTCGCTGACCTGGATGCCGCGGCCGGTGAGCTCCGCGAGGGCCTTCTCGATGTCGGAGACGATGAGGTACAGGCCCTGGATGGAGCCGGGTGCGATGGGGGTCATCCCCTTGCCGAAGATGATCGAGCACTCGGAGCCGGGCGGCGTGAAGTGCACGACCCGGAAGTCCTCGTTGGCCGTGTAGTCGACGTCCAGGCGGAATCCGACCTTCTCGTAGAAGGCCTTGGCCCGGTCGATGTCGGAGACGGGCAGCACGATCATTTCGAGCTTCAGATTCATGGGGATGTCCTTGGTTCTTGACGTCGGTGGATTACGCCCAATGCGTCACCAGACCGTCGAACGGGGTTTCGCCTAGGTCGGCGAGGTCGGCGAGGTCGGCGAGGTCGGCGAGGTCGGCGAGGCCTGCGTGTCCTGCGGGCCTTGTGCTGACCTGCAATCCAGAGAACCAGCCGGAAAGGCACCTGGGGGCGGTCAAGCAGGCCTAACTCGACCATGGCCTACTGGTCCAGGTACTGGCAGGCCCCCTTTCCCTGTCGCTGAGTAACCGCCAATGCAGGCTTCGGGACAACGCAGCTTGATCCTCGTCGAGGCGGAAACGGCGAAAACACCGTCGACGCGGCCACGGGCCGACGCCTGGACGACAGCAAGGCATTCGGCTCCACCGCCGGCCCCGCCGTCGGCGAGGACATGCGCGCCCGCCACTTGGGCCCTGACCGGAGATGGTCTGTGGGCCCAACGGGCGTGGCCGGTGTGGGCAGCCCGCGGCAGCGGCCGCCAGACCGCCTGTGCGGCCGTGACGGTACACGCAGCCTCAGCCGACGCATTTCCGCATGTCCCGGGAGCATGATCACATCCCGCGTGGATGGGGTATTGGCAGGTACCGCAGCCGGATTGACGTGGAAGGCGAGCCGGTGCCGGGCGCATGGGCACCTGCTTCCCCAGAACTTCCTTGACGGCCCACTTTCGCAACAACGCATCAGGGTATTGAGGCGATCCCGAATCCGCTTTTTAATCGCCAAGACTATATTCGGAAAGCGTCTGTTTAGTCGACGTCACTCGCTGGTCTGGCGGTAAGCGGAGCGACTCCACTTTGCTTTTGCCGGGTGGCTGCTCTAAAAGCTCTCTTCCTCGCTGACGGGGAGTGGCTTATGCGGCCGCATTATTCCACTGTGCGTTTGCCGGGATGGCGCGTCGAGGGCTAGCCTCAATATATGGCCAAAGCATCGTCCGGTTCAGGTGACAACAAAGAGCTGAGCGATTTTCTGCGCTCGCGGCGCGCCCGGGTGACTCCCGAGCAGGCCGGGGTCACGCCGGGGGCGAGTCGCCGTGTTCCGGGACTCCGCCGTGAGGAGGTTGCGCTCTCGGCCGGATTGAGCGCGGACTACTACATCCGTCTGGAACGCGGACGGGTGGCCAACGCCTCGGAAGCGGTGTTGGAGGCCGTAGCCCGGGCTCTGCGGCTGGATGATGCCGAGCGTGCGCATCTGTTCCACCTGGCCAGACCGCAGTCCGTGGCCAGAGTGAGCCGGCCCGCCGTTCCGCGGCGAGTGCGGCCGGGTGCGTACGCGCTGCTTGAGGTTCTTCGGGATGTCCCTGCCATGATCCTGGACGGCCGCATGGACGTCCTTGCCCTTAATCGAATGGCTCGCGCGATATATGTCGATTTCGATGCCATGCCGGCCCGCGAGCGCAATATGGCGCGATTTATATTTCTCGACCCTGCGGCGCGTGAGCTATTTATTGACTGGGACATGGCCGCCCACATGATTGTCACAGGTTTGCACCTGTATGCGGGTCGGCATCCGAACGATCCGCAACTGACCGAGCTAATTGATCAGCTGTCGGCCGCGGACGAAGACTTTCACCGATGGTGGGCCGCGCACGATGTGGAGGAGTTCTCCCACGGCACCAGACACTACCGGCACCCCCTGCTCGGCGAAGTCACCCTGAACTATGAGACCCTTATCTTTCCCGGGGACCCGGACCAGTGGTTGTTCGTGAGTATGGCCCAACCCGGCTCCCCGTCTGCCGAAGCCTTGCGCACCCTCGCCGGTCGGATCGGTGACCTGGACACCTCGGTACATGCAGGTTCCGCGAGCAGTCCCGAGGGGCTGTCTGACCGTCAGTTCGAAGTCCACCGGGAAAAGGGTTGATGTCAGACGGTCTACCGCCGCCCCCTCATGGGCCGCCATACAGGATTCACATGGACCGGCCGCAATGCCGCATTTGCTCCGCGTCACCGTCTCGCCCGTCGCGGCGGACGAGGTGCCGGCCTTGGCCGACGCCTCCGCGGTCCGCCCGTACCGCACCAGGCGCTTCGCCTGATGGGCGGCGCGGGCGGGAGATTGCGTCAATCACACCGCATAACTTTCTGACCTGCGGCGGATTCCATAGAAGGGCGCCAGCGGCACAGACGGTGTCGGAGGTGTGTCGGGTGCCCCCACGCGGCTCGCCCTGACGGCTCGCGACGCGCCCCCGTATCACCCCCGTTGAAACTTGCCGCGGGGACCGCTAACGAGGCAAGGAGATGCCTTGCCTCTTCCACGGCATATTCCGATCAATGACCCCAGGTTCTCCGAGTTGACGCGGAGGTATTCGTAGTCCTTGGACAGGCGTCGGCATCGTCCCAGCCAGGCGAACGTCCGCTCTTACCACCCAACGATGCTGGACGACGGTGCAGGAGGGGACCGCACGGGCGATGCTCCGGCGTTCGTGGTCTGCACGGTGATGCCCGTGGCCCGCAGGAACCCGGCATAGAACTCGGCGCCGCGGTAGCCCTGACCGGCCCAGATGTGCTGCAGGCGTGGGAACACGTCGGCTGCTTGGCAGAGCAGGACTTCGGCGCCGTCCCGGTCGTCGATGTTGGCCGGGCTGACGCAGGCCAACAGGTCGGTGCCGACAACAACCGCAGCAAGCACGGCGTCCGTTCTCGGTGGCGCTCAAGCCCGTGGCCCCCTGCGCGCGTCGTCTCCTCTCGCCGCCATTCGGAGGTCTACGTTCAGCCGCTTCGCGGCGGTCGCGGTCCGCTCCCGGGGGGCGCGCGGCCGAGTTTCGCTGGTCCGCAAGCGAGACGGTTCATCTGCAGGCCCGAGGGCGACGTTCCTCCTCGGCATAGCTGCTCCTTGTAGTTGTCAGAATCGCGCTCGCGACAACCTCGAAGAGCCGATCGGCGCGTGGCGCGAGCGAGGGTTGATCGCCGAGCCAAGCGAGCGCCGCTACCAGCGCGAACAAATCGGCGCCATCGATATCACTGCGCGCCATGCCCGCGGCCTGGGCACGGGTGAGGAGCCGCGCACCGGCTGCGCGCAGGGTGACGCACGAAGCGTGCAATGCGGATTCGGTGTCGTCGATGGCGGCTGCCATCAGAACGGTCACGCCCCGATACTCGGTTGTCCACGCGACGCAGTCGCGTAGCCACGTAACAAGAGCGTCTTCGGGCGAGCTCGATGTCTCGAGCTCGCCTGCCTTTGCCGTCAGTTCGTCGAAGTTCGTGCGGAGCAGGGCATCGAGCAGCGCCTCGCGCGTCGGGAAGTGACGCAGCAGCGTCGCGAGCCCGACATTGGCCCTGCGCGCGATGTCGCGCAGTGACACGTCGACGCCTTGCTCGGTGATGGCGGTGCCCGCTACTGCGAGCAGGTGGTCGCGGTTCTTCCTGGCGTCGGCCCGCATCTGTCCCTCTTGACTATCCGGATCAGTGGTCCATATATTCGGACCAGTGGTCCGGTAAAACGGACCATTGGTTCACTTAGTTTACCCCGCGAGAGACGCAGGAGAGAGCTGTGCCAAAACAGACCATGAGAGCGATCCGGCTGCACGAGTTCGGCGGCCCTGAGGTGCTGCGTCATGAGGAGGTGCCGGTTCCCGAGCCGGGGCCGGGTGAGGTGCTCGTGCGCGTGCACGCGGTCGGCGTCAACCCTCCTGACCGGTACGCGCGCGAGGGGATGCCCGACATACCCCCCGAGATCAGGCCCCAGTTCCATCTCCCCCTGATTCCGGGGACCGACGTCTCAGGCGTCGTGGAAGCCGTCGCCGCCGACGTCAACGGCTTCGCGGTTGGAGATGAGGTGATCGGCCTTCTGCGCTTCCCCACCGTTCTCCAGAGCAGCGCGTACGCCGAGTACGTCACCGCGCCGGCGTCCGACCTCGCCCGCAAGCTGGCTGGCATCGACCACGTGCACGCCGCCGCCCTGGTCATGTCGGGGTTGACGGCGTGGCAGTTCTTGATCGAGCTCGGGCACGATCATCCCTCGCCGTTCCAAGAGGCCCAGCACCGCCCGATGGCACTCGACAGCGAGAGCACGGTGCTCATCAACGGCGCTGCCGGTGGCGTGGGGCACCTCGCTCTCCAGCTGGCCAAGTGGAAGGGGGCCCGCGTCATCGCCGTGGCCTCCGGCGCCCACGAGGCGTTCCTGCGCGAGCTCGGCGCCGACGAGTTCATCGACTACACCAAGGAGCGGCCCGAGGAGGTCGTTCGTGACGTCGACCTGGTCCTGGACGCCGTCGGGGGTCCCAACAGCAGGCGCTTCCTGCGCACCCTCAAGCGCGGCGGGTCCCTCTACCCGGTGTACTTCGGCCAGTTCGACGACGAGGAGAACGCGGAGCTGGGTGTCACGGTCACGGCCGTGTCGGTCCGCTCGAGCGGCGCGCAGCTCGCCGAACTGGAGAGCTTGGTTGACGCGGGGAAGATTCGCGTCGCGATCGACAGCACGTTCCCGCTCGCGGATGCCCGGGCGGCGCACGAGCGCGTCGCCCGGGGGCACATCCAGGGCAAGATCGTGCTCACGGTCGCTTAGGAACGAGCCGTCTCACCGACGCGTCCGGCGCTCGTCCGCGGGGCACCGGTGGCCATCGAGACGCTGTCGACGATCAAGTATTTCCCCATGCCGCGCGGGTTGGGCGTCACGTAATTTTCCACCCCCACAGTCACGTTTCCCCATGAGGATGGCGGAGCCGTCCAGCCGTCGGGTTGTGACCATGCTCGTGCGCGGAGAGGGCCAGTACCTCCTGCGAGCGCGCGTGTCGGCATGGTGGCCATGGGGGTCTAAGGTCACGACCTACTTTGATCGCTCTGATGCGGAAGGGCTTTGAATGACCAACTGGAGGAAGCGGATAGCCACCCTGCTGGCGGCGACCGCCGTGATGGTCGGTGTCTCCCTCGGAACTGGTGCGGGCACCGCAGCGGCAGCGCCCCGGCTCACCTACCAGTCGAGCTGGTACCAGTCGGGGAAATCGGTGGTCGTCTACCTCTACGCCGACGGCAACTACGCCGGATACGTGAACTGGAACGCGGACCCGGTGGGGAACGACCCCGGAGACGCGTTGCGGGCGAATGACGACGCGCCGACGGGTGGGGCGTCAAGGGGTCCGTCTCGGCGCCGGGGTGGCTGATCCGCGAGGCTTCCACGCAGGGACACCCGTCCCCCTACACGACCCCGTGGCAGACCGGCGACCTCGGCGAAGACAATCAGTACACCCTCGACGTGTGCCTGGTGAAGGGCTCGGAACGGGTTTGCCTCTATGGCTACTTCCGTGTCACGTCGTAGGCGAATCTCTCACCCCAGGTGGCAGGGAGCAGTGTTTTCTGCCGCCGCCCTCACCAGAAGCTGAGCTCACCGTTCGCCGTGTAGACGCGAGTGTCGCCGTCCCATTCGGGCCTGATCCATGGCGAGTTCATGGGGAACTGCGGTGACGACTTCTCAGAGCCGGGAGTCACCCGGTGACCCATCCGCCGGCCAACCCCTCCCTCGGGGGTCAAGTTCGTCCGTCACACGTCTCACCCGTCCAGGAAGTGGTTCGACCGAATCGCTTCCTGGACGGGTTGCCGAGCCCGAACGAGAGTCCAGGATTACGGTGCGGTGCGGGTCAACCTGAATCTGCCCAACGGGGTCGGGACGGTGCTGCGGGTGATCGGCGATCCACGTCCATGCGGTCCACGTGTCGTGTCACGGGTCCAGTGGTGCCAGGCGTTTTCACGTCGGCCCTGGGGCACGTCATCCGCCCGCGGCGTCCTCGGCCTCCCAGCGCAGCAGGTCGCCCGGCTGGCACTTGAGCACCTCGCAGAGCGCGGCGAGCGTCGCGAAGCGCACCGCCTTGGCGCGGCCGTTCTTGAGTACCGCCAGGTTGGCGGGCGTGATCCCTACGCGGTCCGCGAGCTCGCCCACGGACATCTTCCGCCTGGCCAGCATCACGTCGATGTCGACGGCGATCGGCATCAGATCACCTCGTCCAACTCGGCCCGCATCTGCGCCGCTTCGACGTCGCGCGCGACGGCCTGGGCGAGCAGCATCCGCAGCACGAGCACGATGAGTGCGACCCCGAGGATGGCCAGGCCAACTCCGCCCATGATGACGGTGACGCCCGGGTCGGCCCGCTGGCCCGGCGCATTGAGGACTGTGACCGTGAACCACAACAGGGCAGCCGCCACGATCGCGCCGATCACGACGTCCACGTACCGGAAGGCGGCGTGGGAGAACACGGTTCCGCGTCGCACCATCGTCACCAGCCGCCATACGCATACCAGGGCCACCTGGGCCGACACCATGCCCAGGATCGTGATCACGCGCAGCGGGGTCAGCGGGAGCGACCCGTCCTCCGGGTCGGTGGCCAACGCCCACACCATCAATGCCTGTACGAACACGGTGCCGGCGAGCACCACCGCGAGCACGGCGCGCAGCGCACGCACTGTCAGCTTCCCCACGACCCATCCTTCCATCGAGTTACGATGGGAATCTATCGAATCTCGATAGGTAAAGCAAGGGTTGGGGCGGAGGGTGGGGCGGCGGGTTCGCACCGTGACGGGGCGCCGCCGCCCCCTCCCATGGCATGGCGGTTGCGCGAACCGTCTTGATCTTGTCGAAGTCGGCCTCGCTTGAGCACAAAACGGACGCCACCCGACTACGCCGAAGCCCTGTCTCGCACCCACTCCGCGTCAAGCCGATCACCGGACACTCTCGCCCCTTCAACACTCCTGCAACTCAACGTCCGCGAGCCCGGAAGGACCTGCCTGAGGAAAGTCGTTGACGCCTCCGTGACGCAAAGCTACTGCTCAGAAGCGTTCCGAATGCGTCTGCACTCGGAAAACTGGAACTGGCGACCGCCGCCCGGGCCGCGGGGTGGACAGCCGACCTGGAGGTGAGCGGCCCCGGCCGTGCCTGGCGCGCCGACGTCCTTGCCTCAGCCGGCGGCCGCCGGATTGCGCTGGAGGCACAGCTGACGCCCATCACCCCGGGCCACATACGAGTTCGGACGCAGCGCATGGCAGCGGACGGGGTGCCCTCGGTGTGGTTCTGGACCGTCCCCGGCCGCCACGGCTGGGCGTCGTCCCCTCGTTGCGCTTGACGGCGGGGGAGAACGGCCTGGCCGCCGTCGAGGGCCTGGCCCGGTTCGCGCCCACCCCATGTGGTCCACCCGTGCTGGACAACGGCTACGGATACAGCGGATACAGCGAGCCATGCGCGCGTACGCCAAGGCGGCCACGCTCCGCTCCAGCGCCTCCTGCCGCTGCCATGCGCAGCAGTGCGCCGCCCACCCGGACATCGAGGCCCGCGTGCGGCCCCGCGTGCACAGCTCCCCGCGGCGCCCTCGGGTTCCATCTGTGTCGTGGGCCCGACGGGTCAGACTCTCCAGGCGCGCAGCTGGTCAGCGACGGCATAGACACTCAGGCGGGTCTCGCGGATCTTCCGGACGAGATCAGGCAGTGCCCCGTAGGGAGGGTCGATGCCTTCACCGGACTGGTCCATGTACTGGGCAGCGACGATGGCCGCGAACAGGCTGTTGCGATGCGGCAGTGGCTCCAGGCGGACGATGGTGTGCAAGAGCGCGGCCGCACGCCATGCGGCATCCGGATCGGAGGCCTTCAGCGTCGGCATCCGCGTCTTGTGGCGCGTGCCAGCCGCCACCAACCCGGAATAGTCGGAAACCGTCACGTCCTCGTTGCCGAGAGCGAGTTCCTGCACGTCCAGAAGCCAGGCCGCCCGCATCCCGGCCCCCAGTTGCGTTTCACCGATGCCGGCGGCCAGCTCCGCCGGGGTCAGCCAGCGGGGCTGATCGTTCGAGTGCGAAGGCTGTTCACCGCATGTATCGAGTCTGTCTGGCGTGAACGTTCGTGCATCGGAGCTCAGACTTGAATCTTCATGTGTCGTTGCCCTAGGGTGTGACATGAAAGTTCAAGTGAAGGGGCGTCCTGCGTGACTGCCGTGGATTTTCCGCAGTTCGGTCATGGATCGCACGGTGCGGGCGGCGGAGGAGGTCCTCGCGGAGAGCGGCGATGCTGGAGTGCTTCGCGCACGTTGCCGACGAGCGGATCAGTGTCCTGTGCCCGATGGTCTCCAGCACCTTCGACGAGCATCACCCCGACCTGGAGGCCCTTCGGGAACGAGCCGAGCGGATCGTCGGGGAGCTCATGGACCGGGCCAAGGCGGCCGGTCTCCTGCGCACCGATGTCGGCGTCGGTGACCTGCTGGTCGCCGTGGCCCAGCTCAGCCGGCCCCCGGCCGGCACGGCCTGCTTGAGCGTCGACCGCTTCGTGCACCGTCATCTTCAGCTGTTCCTGGACGGGCCGCGGGCTCCGGCCCGATCCGTCCTGCCGGGGGTGGCCGTGACCATGGAGGACCTGCGCCAAGCCTGACCTGCACCGAGCCAGACCTGACCGGACCGACCGGTTCAGGCCAGACGAGCACCGCGCGAGCACCGATGTGACCCGACCCGACCCGGCCGATGGGTTCGGGGCCGTGCCGGGGTCTTCACTCGCGACGAAGCCGTCGGCCGTCGACGTGGACGAGCCGTTCCCTCACGCCCTCAGTCACCTTCAGCCAGCCTCTTTCCTTTTCCTTACGAAGTCCCGAAGTGGATAGCTCCATGCCTCGAACAGCCTCCAAGGCTCCCGGCGACGCGCACGCCAACCGCTGGAAAGCGCTCGTCTTCATCGCGCTCGCCCAGCTGATGGTCGTCCTCGACGCCACCATCGTGAACATCGCCCTGCCCTCCGCCCAGCAGGACCTGGGCATCTCCGACGGCAACCGGCAGTGGGTCGTCACGGCCTACGCCCTGGCCTTCGGCGGTCTGCTCCTGTTCGGCGGCCGGGTGGCCGACCTGTGGGGCCGCAAGCGCGCCTTCGTCATAGGCCTGATCGGCTTCGCCGCCGCCTCCGCGCTCGGCGGCGCGGCGACCAACGGCGCGACGATGTTCGGCGCCCGCGCCCTCCAGGGCGTCTTCGGCGCCCTGCTCGCCCCCGCCGCGCTCTCCCTGCTCGCCGTGATGTTCACGGACGCCAAGGAGCGCGCCAAGGCGTTCGGCATTTACGGCGCGATCGCCGGTGGCGGCGGCGCCGTCGGCTTCATCCTCGGCGGTGTGCTCACCGAGTACCTGGACTGGCGCTGGACGTTCTTCGTCAACATCCCGTTCGCGATCGTCGCGGCGGCCGGCGCCTACTTCGTCGTCCGTGAGCCCGAGGGCGGCCGCAACCGCTCCCCGCTCGACATCCCCGGTGTCGTCCTGTCCACCCTGGGCCTGGTCTCGCTGGTCTACGGCTTCACCCGCGCCGAGTCCGATGGCTGGAGCGACACCACGACCATCTCCCTGTTCGTCGCGTCGGTGGCCCTGCTGCTCGCATTCGTCCTCACCGAGGCAAAGGTCAAGGCCCCGCTGCTGCCCCTGCGCGTGGTCACCGACCGCAACCGCGGCGGCGTCTACCTCTCCCTCGGCATCGCGGTCATCGCGATGTTCGGCAGCTTCCTGTTCCTGACCTACTACCTGCAGGTCGTGAAGGGCTACTCGCCGATCAAGAGCGGGTTCGCCTTCCTGCCGATGGTCGCGGGCATGATGGTCGGCTCGACCCAGATCGGCACGCGTCTGATGACCCGCGTCCCGGCCCGGTTCCTGATGGGCCCCGGCTTCCTGGTGGCCGCGGCCGGCATGTTCCTGCTGACGCAGCTGGAGACCGGCTCGTCGTACGCTTCGACCGTCCTGCCGGCGCTGGTGCTGCTCGGTCTCGGCATGGGTACGACGTTCAATCCCGCCATGTCCCTGGCTACCCTGGGCATCGAGCCCCGGGACGCCGGTGTCGCCTCCGCGATGGTCAACACCTCGCAGCAGGTGGGCGGCGCGATCGGCACGGCCCTGCTGAACACGATCGCCACCTCCGCGACGACCGCGTACGTCAAGGACCACATCACCGGCGCCACGACGAAGCCGCAGCAGCAGCTGGTTCAGCTGCAGGGCGCGGTGCACGGCTACACCAACGCCATCTGGTTCGCCGTCGGCATGCTGGTGCTCGCCGCGCTGATCGTCGTGACCCTGGTCAACGCCGGCCACGCGAGCAGCGAGAGCGTCGAGGACGAGGTGGCGGTGCCGGTGATCGCTCACTGAGGCACCGGGTCCCCCTGATCGTGGACGCGCATCCCGGGCCCAGGCTCCCTGAGTGAGCTCCGCACCCGCTTCGTTCGGCTGAAGACCCTCGGCGACGATCTCCATGATCTCGCCGAGGGTTTTTTACTGCTCTGGGGTTGTCAACTGCTGCGGGTTTCATCAGCGGATCTCAGCTTGAGATTTAACCCTTCTTCTTGCGCCCCTTGGTCTTCTCGGTGTCCTTTTTGATCGCTTTTGTTGTAACGGGGTGTCGTCGCGCCGGGG
>NZ_JBHWKX010000131.1:0-10994 GCF_042730885.1 Streptomyces sp. NPDC059909 | reverse complement strand
GCTTTCGCCTCCAGGTAAGTCAGGCGACCCAGAAACATTCCTCCAAGTTCCTCCCGAGTGAGTCGGGGATACAGCGAAGCGCCTCACGGCGCACAGAAGGCATACACCTGGTCCCACGCCGGGAAATCTGCGGGCATCGCCCGCCACTTGATGCCGTTGTCGACCAGATAGAACACCGCATCCAGCATCCAATGCCACGAAGTTAAGGGCTTGCCGGAGAACAAGGCGTCGCTTCCGTGATCGTGCTTCGTTGTCGTGGTATGGGGATTTCGGAGGGGACCGAGGCGGCACTGGCAGCGAAGTTCCAGGCGCTGTTCCCGCACTTGGATGAGCGTCAACGCCGGCTGGCCGTGGGAGCGGAAGCCCGGTACTTGGGGCATGGCGGGATCCGCCTGGTGGCCCGTGCTGCCGGGATGCGGGAGGGAACTGTGTCGCGCGGGGTGGCTGAACTGGAATCCGGCGACGCGCCGTTGGGGCGGGTCCGCCGGGCGGGCGGGGGCCGCAAGCGCGTGACGGACCTGGATCCGGGGCTGCGGCCGGCCCTGCTGGCGCTGGTCGAGCCGGATGAGCGGGGCGATCCGATGTCCCCGCTGCGCTGGACGACGAAGTCGACCCGGCATCTGGCCGCCGAGCTGACTTGGCAGGGCCACCAGGTCTCGGCGGACACCGTGGCGGCCGTGCTGCGGGAGGAGGGCTTCAGCCTCCAGGGCAACGCCAAGACCGTCGAAGGGGCCCAACATCCCGACCGGGACGGGCAGTTCCGCTACATCAACGACCAGGCCAAGGACTTCCAGGTCGCCGGGGACCCGGTGATCAGCGTGGACACCAAGAAGAAGGAGCTCGTCGGCAACTACAAGAACGCCGGGCGCGAATGGCGCCGCGAGGGTGATCCGGCCCGGGTCCGCACTCATGACTTTCCCGACGCCGATCTGGGCAAGGCGATCCCGTACGGGATCTACGACTTGGCGGCGGATACCGGCTGGGTCAGCGTGGGCTGTGACCACGACACCGCCGCCTTCGCCGTGGCCTCCATCCGCCGCTGGTGGCACACGGTCGGACGGGTCGCTTACCCACGCTCCCGACGTCTGCTGATCACCGCGGACGCGGGTGGCTACAATGGCTACCGCACCCGCGCCTGGAAGGCCGAACTGGCCGCCCTGGCCGTGGAGACGGGCCTGGAGATCACTGTGTGTCACTTTCCTCCGGGTACATCGAAATGGAACAGAATCGAGCACCGGCTGTTCTCCCACATCACGATGAACTGGCGCGGCAGGCCGCTCACCAGCCACGAGGTCATCGTGAACAGCATCGCTGCGACCACCACCCGCACCGGACTGAACGTCCGTGCCGAGCTCGACACCGCCGCCTACGAGACCGGAGTCCGCGTCGGCGACCGGCAGATGCAGGCTCTGCCCCTGGACCGCCACAACTGGCACGGGGACTGGAACTACAGCCTCCGCCCGGAGCCATACGCGCAGGTCAGTGACGCCCCGGAGCCGTTCGACCAGCCCAGTCCCGACCTCGCCTGGCTCTGCCACCCGGCCCTGACCGGTCTACCGCCCGCCGAGTGGGACGCGCTGATCACCACGCTCACCGCCCTCCACGAGGAGCAGCGGGAGACGGACCTGACCAAACGGCGTGGTCACCGACCCCGCCTGGTGGCTCCGGGCACCGGCCGTCGCCCCGTCCTCACCCTCGCCGACCGGCTCCTGGCCGCTCTCCTCCATTACCGGCACGGGCTTCCGCAGGTCGCCGTCGCCCGCCTCTTCACCGTCACCCCCGAAACCGTCAACCGGCGCATCCGCGACATCCGTCAACTCCTCGCCGCAGCCGGACACACCATCCACCCCACCGACGCCCGCCTCGACACCCTCGACGACCTCCGCACTTTCGCGACAGCGGCAGGAATCACCCCCTCACCGGAGATCAAGACGGCGAGTTATTGATCGGCAAGCCCTAACTACGCGGCATTGCGTTCACGGCCGAGAAGTTGACTGCTGTTCAACTGCCGCACCAAAGAACTCGACGATCGCACTGATGACCACACTGTGCTCGTCCACGTTCGCTGCACGAACGGCGACGGGTCCGAGGAGCGGCACGCCTCCTGGCCGGCCGGGCAGATCGGCCAGTCCGTCATCGGACCACTACAGGAGTAGCCCCGACCGAGCACCGGCTCGGGGTCGATCATGTGACTAGTTCGCGTCCGGGTCGGTGATGCGGGCTTGGGGCGGGGGATCTGAGCGATGCCGAGTGGGAACGGCGGCGGCCAGGTATAGGAGGCCCTAACAAAGGCGTTGGACGTGTAGGTGGGTGATGAGGGCCTCGCGGCCGGCCCGCCACTCGTAGTAGCTGGAGCGGGCCACGTCCGGCACGTCGGTTCTGACTGCTTGCGAGTGAACGGCAGAGCTTCGTGCTCGAGTCGGACCCAAGCCCGAGATCAGGCCCGCTAGGGTACTCCCCGTGCCGCTGAGCTGTGCCTTTGTGAATCTCAAGCCCGGAGTCGGCAAGACGACCAGTGCTGTATGGCTGGCACACGCCCTTTATGAGTCGGGCTACCCGCCGCTCCTGGTCGACTGCGATCCAGCCTCCTCAGCGCTGCGCTGGAGCGAGTTGGCGGACGGCTTTCCGTTTCCTGTCATCGCCTTGCCGGTGGGAGACGTGCACCGTCGTGTGAACGACTTCCTGGGCAGTAGGCAGGCCGTGGTGTTCGACGCGCCGCAGTTGGAGGACCATCCTCGCATCGCCCGCAGCATCATGAGGTACGCGAGCGAGTGGATCATCCCGGTGACCCCCGCTCCCATCGAACTGGACCGGATGGCACCCATCCGGTCCGAGATGGACGAGGTGCAGTCCCTGCGCGCCGAGCCGGCCCGGGCCGTAGTCCTGCTGAATCGCACCAATCGTCCCGATGCCACGCGTACCGGCCCCGACGCCGACGCTCGTGAGGCGCTCACCGAGTGGGGCTTCGTGGTGTTGGGGACCCAGATTGCACGGCTCGACCTGTACGCGCAGTCGTTCGGAAGTCCGGTCCGAGCAAAAGGCTCGGCGTACATGGACCTTGCCGAGGAACTCATCAAGCGTTAGGAAGCGGCATGCAGGAGCGTAAGGCCAGATACCGCGCGGCATTGGAGCGAGGTGGGGATAGCGCCGGCCGGTCCTCGAAGGTCACCACGCTGCACAGCAGATACGTCAGCGTGACAATCGAAGTGGACCCGGACCTGCAGAAAGGCCTGACGCGATGGGCGGGTCCGCCACTCTCCATGCTGGTACTCGCCGGCACGACCCTCCTTCACGCCGTCGCCGATACTGCCGCCAGGGTGCCCCTCTTCGTCAGCGGTGCCCATCGTTCTTAGTTGATGGGCGCGAGCTGTGCCTCCAGCGCGATCCGGCGGCCGCCGGCCGAGGCAAGGACGTCGGCGCGCCTCCTGGAGCCAGGCAATGAGTTCTCGTGCCGCCTCGGTGGCGATCCCGTGTCGCGGGGAACGCGGTCGGGCCCGCTTTGCACCCGGTGAGGAGTGCACAGCGGGCTCGGGGCTCACCCATACGCGGCCGAAGGGTGACAGCACTCGGCATAGCCCTGGCGCTGCTGCCGTCGCTCGGCGTGGTCACGCCTCCGCCGCTCCGACCGGCCCCGCGGCGGACACCGCGATCCCGGCGGGCGTGGCGGCCCGCAAGGACGCCGGCGTTCCCCGGACCATCACGTTGATCAACGGCGACAAGGTGACCGTCACGGGCGGCGTCTGGCGGGCCGGGGCCGGCTGCACCGCACCCCTGCTGGCCGCTTCACCGCCCTCGCCGCCGCCTGACTGACCGAGCCGGGCCGGATTGCCGCATAACTCATCGGCCCCCGACGGGAGGTGGGGATTCCCTGCGAGAGAACGCCAGCCCCCCGCCCCGCCGAGGGCCCTGACGGGCTTTCACTAGTGCCGCCTGCCGCTGCGGTGCGCGCGGCGCCGGATCTGGACGAGTGGAACCGGGCCAAAGGCGGGCGTACGTGAAGGACGCCGCGGACAACTCCTTCCAGCAGACCGTGATAAAAGCCTACCTCACCAAACGTCAGGACCAGTGCTCGGCCCGCCGGGATCCATCCGGCGGACTTCTGCCCTACGGGCTCACCATCGGGTTCGTCACCATTCGGAGTCGTTCGTTCGCCTATCGCCTCTGTCGTAGAGGTGACTTGTCGCCGGTTGGACACGTGGAAGGTGCTGACCTGCACCCTCGATGACGCCACGCTGGCCCCCCATGAGACATGTGACCAACAGGTGGCGGCCGAGGGTCCACAGATCCCGGCCGCAGTATGTGGCGGTAGCCGCTCTCGCAGCGCTGCTGGCAGGGATGACCGCCACTCCCGGTATGGCCCACGACGCCGACCGGACCGCCAATCAGACCGACTCGACGACTGAGGGCAAGGGCGCCGAAAAGCCCCGATTCACTCGGCAGCACGTCACCCTGATCACGGGTGATCGCGTCACTGTGGAGAAGGACCCGACTGGCCGCGAGAGCGTCTCGGTGGAACCTGCCGAGGGCCGCGAGCACATCAAGTTCTTGAAGCGTCAGGACCGTGGCGAGTGGACGGTCATCCCCGTCGACGCGCTTCCGCTGCTGACGGCGGACCGCCTCGACAAGGCCCTGTTCAACATCTCAGCCCTGGTCGAGGAGAAGTACGCGGACCGGGCGAGCCTGCCGCTGATCGTCGAGTACGCGGGTGCGGCGGCCTCCGCCGAACGCCGGCTGACAACGGCCGGCGCCGACAAGGTCCGCACCATCTCCGGGACCCCCTTCGCGACCCTGAGCGAACACCGCGACGACGCCGCGGAGTTCTGGAAGAGCATCGCCCCCGCCAAGATGGGCGCCAAGTCCTTCGGGGCCGGTATCCAGCGGGTGTGGCTCGACGGCCGCTCCAAGGTCCAGCTCGACCGGACGGTGGCGCACATCGGAGCGCCGCAGGCCTGGGAGAAGGGCTACAAGGGCGACGGGGTCAAGGTCGCGGTCCTCGACACCGGTTACGACCCGAACCACCCTGACCTCAAGGGCCTCGTCGTCGAAGCGGCCAACTTCACCACCGAGCCGAACACCGATGACTCCAACGGCCACGGCACCCATGTGACCTCGACCGTCGCGGGTTCCGGCGCGGCCTCCGGCGGCACGTACAAGGGCGTGGCGCCCGGTGCGAAGATCCTGTCGGGCAAGGTCTGCACCTCGGACGGCTGGTGCGACAACTCCGACATCGTCGAGGCCATGGCCTGGGCGGCCGAGCAGGGCGCCAAGGTGATCAGCCTCAGCCTGGGCGACACCGACACCCCGGACACCGACGTCATCGAGGCCATGGTCGAGACCGTCACCCGTGAGCACGGTGCCCTGGTCGTGGCCGCGGCCGGCAACAACGGCCCCGGCAAGGTCAACTCGCCCGCCTCCGCCGACCGCGCGCTGGCCGTCGGCGCCACCCAGATCAACGACGAGCTCGCCTTCTTCACCGCGCTCGGTCCCCGGGTGGGCGACTCCGGCCTCAAGCCCGACCTCGTCGCCCCCGGCGTAGGCGTCGTCGCCGCCAGGGCGGGCGGTACCACCGCCGAGGACGGTTACATCGGCATGTCCGGCACGTCGATGGCCACGCCGCACGTCGCCGGTGCCGCCGCCATCCTGTTCCAGCAGCACCCCGACTGGACCCCGGAGCAGGTCAAGCGGCAGTTGATGCAGACCACGACCGGCGGCTTCGAACGCGGCGCCTACTACCAGGGCGCCGGGCGCGTCGACGTCGCCCGGGCGGTCGGCCAGCAGGTCACCGCCGAGACCACCGCACTGTCCTTCGGCCAGATCCGCTGGACCGACGGCGAGCGACCGCCGGTGACCAAGACGCTCACGTACCGCAACCCGGGCAGCGAGCCGGTCACCCTCGACCTCGCGCTCAACGCGACCTATCAGGCGAAGAAGCCCGCGCCGGAGGGCCTGTTCCGTCTCAGCGCCGACGAGGTCACCGTGCCCGCGCACGGAACCGCGGACGTCACCGTCACCGCCACCCCGGAGATCGCCACGGTCTACGCGGCGTACAGCGGTGTGGTCATCGCCTCCGCCGCGGACAAGTCGGTCTCGGTGCGCACCCCGTTCGGTATGGACGTCGAGCAGCCGGCCTATGACCTTCGCCTCAGTGTGAAGGACCGCTCGGGCGAAGCTCCCGACCATGCCTATCTGATCGTCAACTCGAACGACCGCCAGTCCTACGAGGTGGAGCTGCACGGCAAGAGCAGCACCGTGCTGAGGCTGCCCAAGGGCAAGACCTTCTCCGTGGGCGGCTTCCTCTTCGACGAGGCGTACACCGAGGGCACCGTGGTCGGTGTGCCGGAGGTCGTGATGACCACCGACCGGGACGCCGCCATCGACGCCCGGAAGGCCAAGCCCGTCACGATCTCGGCCCCGAGCCGCTCGGCCCGGATGATTTCCAACGAGTTCGGCACCATCGGCCTGTCCGACAACCTGTTTACCGTCAACATGCCCGGCGCGATCGGCGGCGACCGCATCGAGGGCCTGTACGCGGCGCCGACCGCGAAGGTCAAGGACTCGAAGTTCACCTACCTGGTCAGCAGCATCTGGGCTGAGCCTGCCGCCGCCGGTGCGAACCCGTCCTCGGTCTACTACCTCACCCGGCCGGTACACGGCGGCATCCCGGCGGACCCGTCCTACCAGCCCCGCACGTCGGAGCTGGCAAAGGTGACCACCACGTTCGCCGCCACCGCACCGGGAACCACCGCATACCGCTTCATCTACATGCACGTCGACAACGTTCGTTTCACCTCACACAGAATGGACGGGCTTCCGGTTCCGAACCGGCGGGTCGACTACTTCTCGGCGGCCGACGGCCTGCGCTGGCAGACTGCCTTCGACCAGTGGAACATCTTCGACCCGGACAGCCCGCGCGGACAGAGCTACCTCGGCACCCTGCACGGCTACAAGGCTGGCGTCGAGGTCGAGGAGCGCTGGAACCAGGGCGTGCAGGCCATGGGCTTCTCGCCCGAGGGCATGGACACCTACCGTGAGGGCGACGACATGTGGTTCGCCATCCAGGACGCCGCCAACGGCAACCTCGACCTGGTGGCGGGAACGTCGACCGGCAGCAAGCCCGAGTACGAGCTGCGACGCAACGGCGAATTGGTCCCGTACTACTGGGGCTATGCGGCAGTACCGACCGACGCCACCCCGGCCGACTACCACTTGACGTTCCAGCAGAAGCGCGACCTCTCTCCCGTCAGCTCCGTCTCCACGGACCTGCGGGCGGAATGGCGGTTCCGGTCGCAGACCACGTTGGAACGCAAGGCGCTGCCGCTGTACGCGGTGCGCATGGCGCCGGAGCTGGACGAGTGGAACCGAGCCGATGACGGACGCAAGTTCGACATTCCGGTCCTGATCCAGCGAGCGCTCGGCGCCACCGAGTCGTCGATCCGTACCTTCACCACCGAGGTCTCCTACGACGAGGGCAAGACCTGGCAGACGGCCAAGGTCACGGGCTCCGGTATGAAGCGGACCGTGACCGTGGACCACCCGCACCGCTCCTCGGGCGGTTCGGTCTCGCTGCGCACGTACGTGAAGGACGCCGCGGGCAACTCCTTCAAGCAGACCGTGATCAAGGCCTACCTCCTCAAGTAGGCACCACCAGCAGTGAGGGCCCGCCGGAACCCGTCTGGCGAGCCCTCACTGCTGTTCCCGCATCAGAGGCTGTTCGCGACGAGACCGGGCCACGACCAGGACGAGACCGGACGTCCTCCACCCTCCGTAATCGCTCCTGCGTCGACTCCGTCAACGCTGTCCGAACACGCCGTCGAACAGTTGCCCTGGAGCGCACGCCGATGTCCGAAAAGCAGAAACACCGCGCCGCGAGGCGGTCGCGGGAATACCGCGTGCCACCCGCGGCCGGCCCGGTCATGCCCCCGCGCGCTCGCTCGTGTAGACTTCCCAATGGACTTGTCAAGCTGAGCTTGCTGCGGGTTGTGCGGGTTCGAAGCGGCGTCCGTCTCGGAGTAGAGCCCAGAGGACGTTGACGCGTCGCCGGGCCAGGGCGAGGACTGCCTGGGTGTGGCGCTTCCCTTCGGCTCGTTTGCGCTGGTAAAAGCGGCGGGATTCCGGGCAGAAGTGGATGCTGCTCATGGCGGACATGTAGAAGACACGTTGGAGCCCGCGGTGGTAGCGGGTTGGGCGGTGCAGGTTCCCGCTGACGCGTCCGGAGTCGTGCGGGGTGGGGGCCAGTCCCGCATAGGTCGCGAGCCGGTCTGCGCTGCCGAACAGGCCCATGTCGCCGCTGGTGGCTGCGAGGAACTCGGCACCGAGTAGAGGCCCGATGCCGGGCATGCTCGTCACAATCTGTGCATACGGGTGGGCCTGGAAGGCCTTCGCGATGTCTTCGTCGATCTCGGCGATCTTACGATCGAGGTCGAGCAGCTCCAGCGCGAGAGCCTCGACCAGCCGGGCGGCCGCCTGCTCGCCGGGAATTGCAGTGTGCTGACGGCCAGCGGCTTCCACCGCGGTGCGGGCGAGCGCGGCTGACCAGCGGGCTCCGCGTCCGCGCAGCCACTTCTCGAGGCGGCTGGCGCCGAGCCGGCGGATCGATCCGGGGGTCTGGTAGCCAGTCAGCAGGATCAACGGTCCCATGTTGGCCAGGCCTGCATCGATCCCGGCCCAGATCCGGCTCATCGTTCCCCTGACGACGTCGTTACCTTCTTTGGTTCTGACGGCCTCGCCAGCGGTGTCCTACGCAGCGATTCTGATCGCAAATCCCAATGAGCGGCCTGGCCGTCGGCGAGACACCGGGCGGCCAAGTCTGGACAGCCACGAGCGGCAACACCTCACCAGCCACACCCGGAGTCTCTCGGGCGACAGGACCTTACGACTGGCCCGATCAACCCGCACCAGAAGGTAGGACACCTCAGGCACTCAACATGTCAAGCGGCGGCGGCGAGAGCGGTTGGGAAGGCCGTGGTCTCGTCGAACAGCTTGCCGTTCTGGAGGCAGTGGTAGAGCTGGCCGATCATGCGGTTGAAGCAATGATCGAAGTTAGGGTTCGCAGATCATTAACCCGTAGCTTCCGGGTCTAGTGGTCGTTGGTGTGGTACGGGCGGACGGGACGAGCAGCAGGCTTCATTGGCAGCCAAGTTCGATGCGGTCCTGCCGCATCTGGATGAGCGGCAGCGACGTCTGCTGCTGGGGGCGGAGGCCCGGTCGATCGGCCACGGCGGGATCAGGCTGGTCGCCCGTGCTGCTGGCGTCCGGGAGGCCGCGGTTTCGCTGGGCGTGGATGAACTGGACTGCGGTGAGGCCCCATTGGGGCGCGTACGTCGGGCCGGCGGGGGCCGCAAGCGGACGGTCGATCTGGACCCGGGACTGCGTCCGGCGCTGCTGGCTCTGGTCGAGCCTGATGTGCGGGGCGATCCGATGTCGCCGTTGCGGTGGACGACGAAGTCCACCCGTCACCTGGCCGCCGATCTCACCCGCCAGGGCCATCGGATATCCGCCGACACCGTCGCCGACGTGCTGCGCGAGGAGGGCTTCAGCCTGCAGGGCAATGCCAAGACCGTCGAGGAGGCCGCTCTCCTGGCGCTGGAAGTCGACATTGGCGTTCCAGAAGACGAACGCCGGCTTGTCGCGCCATCCTGCCGCGTCCATGCGGGCGCGGAACTTCTCGTAGAAGGGCCAGAGAACGTCCCGTTCCCAGGTGCGGCTGGTCTGGCCGGAGTCGTACGTGCCAGCGTGCGGCTCGTTGTACGGGTCGAAGCCGACGACGCCCGCGAACTCGGCCGCGGTGAGGTGCTCGGCGACGTACGCCATGGTGGTCTGCGCCGTCGCCAGAAACGCCTCCTGGACTCCGCCCTTGGTGCCAGAAGTCATGGGCCGCCTTCGTCACGGCCTGGTTCTGCGTGATGTTCTGCCCCCAGAACAGACAGATCCCGCAGAACTCCCGCGGGTAACCGCCCGCATCAACCACACACTTGGGGGCTCCGTCTCCCGTGTACCAACTGTCTTCAATGGAACAGGTGCCGGGAGAACAGATCCTGGTGGAAGTCCGGGTAGACCCGGATGCCGGCCCGGAGGAAGGCCTGCATCTGCGCGGTTACGGCGGCCAGATAGGCATGGTCGACCTGGCCGCGTACGGGTTCGGCGTGCGCCCACGACAGCAGGAAGCGCACGGCGTTCCCGCCATCGAGAGCGCGCAGGGCGGTCGCGAATTTCTCGGCGTCGGCGACGGAGGCGAAGGGCAGCCCTCCGTTCTCCTCGAGCTTGGTCTCGCCGGAGACGTTGTATCCGCGGAGGACGACCTCTCGGCCGAGCCCGTCGATGAAGCGGCCGTCCTGGACGGTGAACGATGCGGCGGCCTGCTCGTCGAACCGGAGCGAGCCGTGCACGCGTGAGGCGCCCGCCGGCGTGCCGCCCGGGCACAGGGCCGTGGCCACGAGGACCAGCAGACCGCGATGCGCGCGCCCACTCTGCCCATGGATCTACGTCTATTGACGGTCCATCAGATTGTCAACCCGGGCGTCTGCCTCGTCAGGCGCGCAGTGCCAGGGCGCGGATCACCTTCGGCAGCCGCGGTCACCTTCCTCATCCGCGCCGCCTCGCTGCGGCTCGCTCTCCCCGCGCTCTTCGCCTACGAGGTGGCTTCGGCCTGTCGGCCACCGTCTGGGCGATCAAACGCGACACAACAGTGTCGGCACTGGCCGCCACAACCCAGACAAGCCAGCGCAGCGCCAGACCGATTCCCCGAAGCCGACCGCCCACACCGCACCCACCACCACACCCCATCAACACCCAGACATAGAGAAGGGAAGTAGACGAGGGGAAGTCTGCTGACTCACCAGGCCAAAAAGGCGTGCGTGAGCTGGGGTGACTCCCACTTCCGGGCGCTAGTGGTGCTAGTGCCCTGCGCCCGAAATTGCGTTACTAAATCTTTTGCTAGTTTTCGGTGGCTGGCGGAGTGACCTTGGTGAGGTAGTCGGCGAGGGATTTGAGGATCT
>NZ_JBHWKX010000130.1:1427-11015 GCF_042730885.1 Streptomyces sp. NPDC059909 | reverse complement strand
GAACGTCGTACTCAGGGCCGGGCTGGTCCTTCCCGACGTGGCCTGAGCCACCGACAGGAGAAGCCCCCGGATTTATCCGGGGGAGGAGTCACGTCGACGTACGCGAGGCGCGCGTCGATGCCGCCCGCGACAGGGGTGGCGGCGTTGCGGTAGATCTCGCGGGCCTTGGTGAACTGCCGCTCCCCGATGATGCGGGCGTTCTCGAACTCGTCCTCGGTGGGGCCGGACCCCGGCTTGAGATTGAGGTTCGGGGACATGTCGCCGGCATTGGTGTTGGGGAACGCGGCGACGAACCCGGGCGTGTCGTCGAGATACCGCACACCCTCGTGGTCGTGCTCCCAGGTGTAGGCGGCATAGCCCTTGTTGTCGGGGCTGATGAGCGTGTTCTTGTTGGTGACCGAGGTGCTGTGGGTGGCGAACCAGCTGATCGCGCCGGCGTCCCGGTCGCCCTGCCGGAAACGCAGCACCGTCATGGCCGGGTCGATCGCTCCGGGGAACGCGGCCCGGTCGGCGGCGGGGTTGCGGTCGAAGGCCGTGCGGGAACGGTTCACGCTGGCGTTCGTGAGCGTGCCCGTGCCGAGGCTGATGGTGCCCGGCTTGAGGTCCTCGTGGGCCTTGACGACCGACTCGACGATGCCGTCGACGATCGCGCGGTACGTACCGTTCTGGAAGCCGAGGACGGAGAGGTTGTAGGCGAGGTGGTGCGAGTAGCCGCCGGGCCCGGAGTGGGTGTGGGTGGCGGACAGCAGTACGTTCTCGTCGCCGTAGAGATCGTCGTAGCGGGCCTGGAGCCGGGAAATGACGCCCTGTTGCACGGACTGGAAGATCATCGCGAGGTCGGCGTTGACGTACACCACACGCTTGCCGCTCGAGCGGTCGACGAGGACGAACGCGCGCGACCGCAGGCGTTGGTGGATGCCGGACGTCTTCTGGTCGAAGCTGGAGTAGCCCATCATGCCGGTCTCGGCGGCTTCGCCGGTGACATCGGAGATGCCCCGCCCGACGAGGTAGTCGCCGCCGGCGTCGCTGCTTGTGGCCGGGCTTGTGGCCGGCCTTGCGGTGGGCGGGGAGGCAGGCGGGCTCGAGGCCGAGGCGGACGACGGGACACCGGCTACCGTCAGGCCCACGGCTGCGGCGAGCGAGAGAAGGGGGAGTCTGCTTCGGAACCCGTCGCGGGTGGGGGGCATGGAACCTCCTGTGTGGGGGCAAGCATGCGTCCCGGTCCCGACTCCGGTCGGCGGCTCACCGACCCGTGCCGGAGATCCCGGGGGCGCGCAGTGACCCGACGGTAGGGCTCCGTTCATCACGCCGCAATAGATTCGCTACCCGTGAGTAGACCAAATCTGAGGGCGGCCGGCGGTGAGATCACCAGCGCCGGCCGGCTGCACCCGCGGACCCAGGGACCAAGGGGGTTGCGCCCTGGGTTCGTCCGGACGGTACTGCGCCACCGCCGAAGCAACGCCCCCCGCGCTTCGGCGACAACTCGACTCTCTCGTCGGACGGTTGGAGGTTCGACTGCCCTGTGACCGGGCTCAGTAGGCCGAGTTGACGTTGTCGATGGACCCGTAGCGGTCAGCAGCGTAGTTGGCGGCCGCGGTGATGTTGGCGACGGGGTCGGTCAGGTCGTGCGCGGTGCCGGCGACGTGGTAGGCCTCGAAGGTCGGCTGGATGACCTGGAGCAGGCCCTTGGACGGCGTGCCGTTCTGCGCGTTGACGTCCCAGTTGTTCTGGGCGTTCGGGTTACCGCTGGACTCGCGCATGATGTTGCGGTGCAGACCCTCGTAGCTGCCGGGGATGCCCTTGGCCTTCATGATGTCCAGCGCCTCCTTGATCCAGCCGTCCAGGTTGTCGGCGTAGACCTTCTTGGGCTTCTCCGCCGTCGAGGAGTCGGCCGCCGACGCCTTGGCGGTCGAGGCGCTCGCGGAGGCCGGCTCGGCGGCGTGCGCGGGGGAGGGGGCCAGCGTGATTGCGGCGGCCGCGGCACCCGCGGTGGCGATGCCGGCGACGGAGAACTTGCGGAGGCGGGCGATGCGGCTGGTGATGGTCTGCGTACGAGCGGTCATGCTGAGGCTGCTTTCCTCGGGGACAAGGGCGGCCGACCGGAAACTCTGCGCGTCTCGGTGCGGCGTGCGGAGCGGAACTCCGCGGGGTGTCCGGAGAGCGAATGAAGTGGGCGGGATCCACCCGGTACGTCACGTCGTGCCCCGGAACGTCAGCCATGGTTAGGGGCGCCGGCCCGGCAGCGCAATGATGTGACGTACTACCCCGCTACAGAGAAATGTCCGGAATCATCTGATGCGCGGCTCTGTCCTGCGGAAGGGAGGGCCTCGGCGCTACTACCGCCCTTAGGATGTGACGTGGCTCCTATGCGTGGGATCACACGTGAGGGGCGATCCGGGGGCTTCGCACATGGGTGGAACGGCGCCCGCCGTCCGTCGACCGGGCGGCCCGGCAGCCCTGTCCTCAGTCCTCCGGGACGGTGCCGGCGGTCCAGCGCTGATCGCCGTCCCCATCCGCCCAGGAGAAGCTGAGGGAAGCGCCCTCGTCGTCCCCCAGCGGCTCGAGGGCGAAGTCCGGCGCAATCCTGGGGCGAATCGCTCCCGATCCGTCCACGGTGAACCGCAGATTCATGCCGTTTCTTCCCTCCACGGAGGCGCACGACCAGATGCCCGCGCCGCGGTCGGTGGCACCGCGCGAGTCCAGGCAGTAGTCGGGATCCGCGCCGCTGCGCAGAAGGCCGAGGGAATCGAGGCTCCACAGCTGGGTCGGGGCAGCACTGCACCGTGCCGTGATGACGTCGGTACGGTTCTCCATCACGCCGTCCTCGATGTCCAGGCACAGCCCCGAGGCAGCGTTGACGACCTGGACGTAGCCCCCTCCCGGGACGATCGGCCTGGGCCGGGGCGGCGCGGGCTTCGAGGGAGCGGGCGCCGGACGACGGGAGGCGGAGGCCGACGCCGCGGGGCTCGGCGAGCGGGACGGCTGCTTCGACGGCTTGCGGCTGGGACCGGCCGACGGGGTGGGCAGGGGCACGGACACTGTGGGCCAGGCCGCCTGGACCGGTGGCTCCTCCGTACGGTCCGCGGCAGGGCGGGCATCCTCGGAGGCGGTGGCCAGTACGGTGCCGGCGACGACGGCGCCGACGACCGCCACCGCGACGAGAACGACGGGCAACGACATCCGCCGCGGAATCCGTGACATGGCGGAGGCGGTGGTCCCCGGCACCCCGGCCATGGGCTTCGGCCCGTCGGGGACGTCCGACCAGTGCGACCAGTCCGACCGGTCGAGCGGGCTGTGCGGGTCGGGCCGGTTGGGCCGGTCGTGCCGCACCGGCCGGTCGGGCTGCTCGAGGCGGTCCGGCCGGGACGATCCGGCGCCGAACCGGACGTGGACCGGATCGTGTGCCGCGTACGCCGCTCCGCCCCAGCCGAGCAGACCCTCGGCGAACACGGTCCTGGGGCCGTCCGCCATCCGCGCCAGCTCCGCGACCAGCCGCGTGCAGCGTTGGCACTCCGCCAGATGGAGCCTCAGATCCTCGCTGTGCCGACGGTCTCCCGGCCGCGCCGCCGCTTCGATGATCCGGCGGAACCCCAGGCACTTCTTGTCCTCGCCGCGCTCCAGGTACGCCTGGATATAGGCCTGACGCATCGCGTCCTGAGCCTTGATCCGCAGCTCGGGCACGAGGCTCGTCCGCATGCCGAGGAAAGCGGCGACCGCGGCGTCCGGCTCCTCGTCCACCACCGCGTACCAAAGGACACCCCGCGTCAGCTGCGGCAGCCGGTAGAAGCCGGTGAGCATGGGGGACGCCGCCTCGAGCCGGAGGCGGCGGGGCCCGGGCAGACCCGGCGCGGGAACGTCGGCGATGTCGTCGACCCATGCGGCGAAGTCGGGCGCGAGCCGGTCCCGGCGGCTGCCGGCGGCCCAGGTGAGCCCCACCCTCTGAACGAGCATCAGCAAATGGTGACGCCAGTTGCCCCGGGGCTCGATGCCCCGGCAGGTCTCCTGGGCGGCGAGGTCGAAGGCCTGCAGCGCCAGCTGGTTCCCGGCGACCTGGTTGCGTCCGCAGAGCCGGGCATAGGTCATAACCGCGGGCAGATGGCGGCGCTTGAGCTCCTGCGTGGCGGGAAGGGCGCGCGGGGCACCGGCGCGGATGCGTTCGGTGATCTCCCCGTCCGACAGGGCAGTGCAGTCCGACTTCGCGTCCGCGGGGTCCGGACCGACCTGGTGGAGCTCTGGCACCCTCGTGACTCCTCGTTCAGTACGGCGTGGCGGCCGACCCATCTGCCCGCCGGAAACACGCCGGTGTTACTGCGCGGAAACAAGTGCCCATGGTGAAGCAGCAATTGCCGCGGGGAAAGGTGTTTCCCCGGGTAAGTCGACGATGGTTGCCGCCGGCAGGACGGCGGCAACCGGCGATCGACTCGGAGGTGAGGGTGCGGGGTCAGTGGGCCGGGGGTGTCCGCAGGTAGTCGGCGAGCCCTTCGAGGAGGTGGTCGACGTCGTCGGTGTCGTTGTACGGGGCGAGGCCGACACGGAGTCCGCCGGCGTCGCCCAGACCCAGCCGGCGCGAAGCCTCCAGCGCGTAGAAGGAGCCCGACGGCGCGACGATGCCGCGCTCGGCGAGGTACCGGTAGGCGTCCGGCGTGCTGCGGCCGTCGATGGTCAGCAGCAGGGTGGGGGTGCGTTCGGAGGCGCGTGAGTGCACGGTGATCGCTTCGAGTTCCTTCAGGCCTTGCTCGATCCGCAGGCGCAGCACGTGCTCGTGATGCTCGAGCGCCGCGAATGCGGACGCCAGACGCTGCCTGCGGGTGCCGTCGCGCCGCGGGCCGAGGCCCGCCAGGAAGTCGACGGCCGCGATCGTGCCCGCGAGCGCCTCGTAGGGCAGGGTGCCGTACTCGAAGCGCTCCGGCACCGCGTTGGTCGACGGCAGCAGCTTGTCCGGCTCCAGGGTCTCCAGGAGCTCGGGCCGGCCGGCGAGGACGCCGATGTGCGGGCCGAGGAACTTGTAGGGGGAGCAGGCGAAGAAGTCCGCGCCGAGCCGGTCGACATCGACGAGGTCATGGGCCGTGTAGTGCACCCCGTCGACGTAGAGCAGCGCGCCGAACCGGTGGGCGAGCCGGGCGATCTCCGGGACGGCCGGCCGGGTCCCGATGAGATTGGACGCGGCAGTCACCGCGACCAGCCGCGTGCGCTCGCTGAGCACGGCTCGTATGTCGTCGGGCGTGAGCTCCCCGGTGGCGGGGTCGAAGTCCGCCCACCGCACGACCGCCCCGGCGCTCGCCGCGGCCTGGACCCACGGGCGGATGTTGGCGTCGTGGTCGAGGCGGCTGACGACGACCTCATCGCCGGGCGACCAGGTCTTGGCGAGGGTACGGGAGAAGTCGTACGCCAGCTGCGTGGCGCTGCGCCCGAAGACGATCCCGGATGGCTGCGCGCCCAGCAGGTCCGCGAGGGCCCGCCGGGCGCCGGTGACGAGGCTCTCGGCATTGCGCTCACCCAGGGTGCCGCTGCCCCGGTTGGACAGCGGGTTGGCGAGTGCGTCGGCGATGGCATCGATGACGGGCCGGGGCGTCTGTGTGCCGCCGGGCCCGTCGAAGTGGGCGAAGCCGGCTTCGAGGGCGGGGAACTGGGCACGGACGGCGGTGACGTCATAGGTCATGGAGGAGCCCCTCGCGCGGATGGATCAGGCATCGACGTAGTGATCGTTTGGGCCATTACCCACGAAGGCGGGCGGGCTGTCAACGTCAGGAGACGACGGCCTTGAGGGCCTGGAGGGGTAAGGGCGCGGCCGTGAAGTCCGGTGCGGACAGTCGCGCACTGCCCCTGCATTGCCCGCCTGACCTGCACGTTTCCCGGCGCCGCGAATCGCGCCCGACGCATGCGGACGCGAGCCTTCGGTTCGCAGTGCTCTTCGAGCTGGGTGTCGGCGTGGAAGACCTGACGCGCGAGCTGTACACGGACGCGGTCAGAGCCCGTCGCGGAGCCTGACCCTGGACGCACGAAGGCGCCCCCTGCCGACCCCGTGAGGGACAGGAAGGGGGCGCTTCATGTTCAGGGCATTGGCGGCGAGTGCGTCTGGGGCGCCCTTTGCGGGTTGCCAGCTGTAGCCCGTCGGACACGCCTCCCCGTCGGCGCCGTCTTTGGCGTCTTCCACCGCCGGTTTCTGCTCGGCCTGGGGCTGCCGGCCCGAGCGGTACGTGCGGGCCGTGCGGGAGGGGGAAGGATGCCTGGCCTCGGTCATCGCGCCCCGGGCGGCGTACCGGGCGGGCCAAGGGCGCTGACGACATCGCCCTGCTGGAGGCGACCCTGCGCAGGCAGTCCTCACGGTCACGGACGGTGTGAAGAGCCCGCGCTCCGGCATGCGGCCGTGGGGGCGGTGCGCGGCGGCCGCCGTCGGGTGCGGCCCCCTACCGCCCCATCAACAGGATCGCGGTGGCTGGTCCGGTCAGTAGGGGCCGTTCACGTTGTCGATGGACCCATAGCGTTGGGCGGCGTAGTTGCACGCGGCGGCGATGTTCGAGATTGGGTTGTAAATGTCCCAAGACGTGCCATCGACGTGGAATGTCCGAAATGTGGGGTCAATGACCTGCATGAGGCCTTTCGAGGGAATACCCGCTTTTGCGTTGGAGTCCCAGAGATTGATGGCGTAGGGGTCGCCACTCGACTCGCGCATCAGATTACGGTAGATCCCGTCGTAACTCCCGGGAATTCCCTTTGCCTCCATCACCTGCAATGCGTGCTTGATCCATCCGTCAACACGCGTGCTGCTCGCGGGAGCTGCGGCCGCAGGAGTGGGTGCGATGGCAGCAGTCGCTGTGACCAGTACGGCGGCCGTGGCAGCGCCGCCGGCGAGGCGCCGGACGACCTTTGAGGCCGTCTTCATGGGGAGAATGGAAAGCCGCATGACGCCGCCCTTTCACATGATTCCGCGGATGATGATCCCGAAGCAATTGCGGTTCATCGGGGGGAACGGGAATATTCCGCTCCCTTAGGATCCGAGGCTCATGTGCCGCAGGCAAGGCTCAATTCTGTGATTGCCGCCACAAGGGGACAATTTGACCGGCCGGGTCGGTGACTGTATTCCCTGGCGCTATCTGCCGTCCCCGCGCCGCGCCCGCCACTCCCGAGCACCCGCTCGGGGCGCCTTCCGCCCGCGAGGCCGGGTCGGCTTCCCGCGTACCCGCCGCCGGGCCGGAGCCGGTGCCGGCCATGGCGCTGGCGTGGGCGTGGGCGGCACTCGAGGGCTTGACCCGGACACCGCCCTCGCAGCGTGACGAAACGCGTAATGGAATCGCGGTGGTGACGCGCGGCCATGTGATGTCGTCAGCCGCGGCGCGAGGCCGCACGCAACCGGTCCGCGGCAAGCAGCAACTCGTCCGGTGAGCCCCCGGCGTCTCCACCAACAGCCGTGCGACCACTTGCTCTTCGTGGTGCACGAGCACCAGGTCGCCGTCGGTCGTCAGGCGCAGCGCCCGCCAGGGGTGGCTCCAGAGCTGCGCGGCGTGTTCCCAGAGCTGAAGCCCGCGGTTCGTCACCCGAAGCTCGAAGCGGGAGGCGTCGTGCGGCTTGGTGGGGCGGGACCTCGGGGGGAGGGCGCACCCTGTAGGCGCTCAGCAGGATCTCGTCCGGCTCGAGTGGCTTCATTGCGGATGCCGTCCACCCGGCCGATCCGGGCGCCTCACCACGCCCCGGCAGCGCCGCACAGGACGGCGAACGGCACGACGATCCACCACGCAAAACGTGCGGCGAACCCCTACGCGACGATCGGCACGGCGCCCAACGCACTCGTGACCCCGCCTACGCGCGCAGAGCGACGGATACGCCGCTGACCTGCGTCTCTCGCATCTGGGTCGTCGGCTCCTGTGACAGCCACCCGGCAATCCCCCTACGAAACCATCCCCGGCACCCGCGACGACGGGACCGCCGCCATCGACACTCTCCTACGGCGCACCGGCGCGTCGGGACGCCAATAGTGCGAGTCACGGTCCCGCAGAGCGCTGATACCAGTCACGTCGCTGAAATGCTGAGAGGCGTGAGCCTTGCGCCGGGCATCACGGATCCCACTCGTAGCCGCTGACTCGATGTGCCGCGCTTCGAGGCCGGTACCCATCCGTCGCCGCTCGCGACGCATCAATACAGTCATTCCTGTGGCTACGAGCAGCAACCAGGTGCTCGGCCATACGGAAGGCGTGATCGAAGTCCAAGGCAATCTCGTCCGCCACCACGTCATGCTCGTCCAGCCAGGCCACCTGCGCTGCGGCACCAGCTGCCAGCAACGTCAGCGACTCGATGAGGAGGCGGCGGAACGAGGAATCAGGGCTTCCCACGCCACGATCCTCGCACGCGAGAACACCACTTGCCGGCGGGACCGGAGTATCGCCTACCTCCGTGTGGTCGAAGATGCGGCCCCTGGCATGGTCGCTCTGGAAGGCCGTGACGCTGACGGCGATCAGTATCTTGACGGCGACCTGGCAGGCCGTCACCATTGCGTCCGAGGCGGAACGGACCCCACAACTGTGGAGCCTCACGCTCTTGCATAGTTCAGCAAACCGCGTCTTGTTCGTTCTTTTGTGCCTCAATTTCCAGGCGGACCCAGGTCTGTTGGACCGACCCACCGCTAGAGTTGTCCAGCGGCGTCCCGTTCCGCATGCACGCTCGTTTCACCCCGTCCTGATTTCAGTGCCTCAATTCCAGCGGGCGCATTTCGAATTCCGCACCCGATGAGGACTTGTGAACCGAACGTCTTGACCAAGGTGCAGGACCGCTGCATGAACAACCCCGCTCACGCCGACAAGAGTTACGGCCGGATCACTCGCGACATGCCGCAGCGGCGGCCGGCGAGTGGTGACGACTGCTGGTTCTTCTGACAAGGAGCGTCTGATGACGATGAGCCCACGCACATGCATCGCGGCCATACTCGGATTTCTCGGTGTCGTCGGCACCATCACCCTGGCCCAGCCTGTCGCTGCAGCGCCGACGTGTCCCTATCCGTACGTCTGCTTCTACAACACCGACGAGCTGAGCAATCCTGCCGCCAAGATCACTGGCAAGTATCAGGTCGTCACCAGCGGATGGCAGTGGTTCACCGGCTCGGCCTGGGGCAGTGACTATGTGGTCAACACCCGCAACGACGATGTGGCGTACGTCCACATGACCGATGGCAAGGTCATCTGCGTGGAGAACAACAGCAGTTACTCATTCGTCAACGACGAACCCCTTCGATACGCCGATGCCGTACGCATCTCCTCCGCATCGAACTGCTGAACCAGCACACGGGCGGCAGGTCCGGGCAGAGATGCGCGTGGTGCCCGCTGCACGCCGATCACCGTCATCGGACGCGGCGCCTGAACAAAATTGCACAGCGTCACCACCCCGGCGACCGCGACCAGCACCAGTGCCGGCGCCCCGCTGGCGCTCAATGGGAGTGACCCAGGGTTAGCCCAGGCGGGGCACGAGATGATCTTGAACACCGGAGGGGGGGGGGGGGGAAGGGCGGCCCAGGACCCCCCCCCCTCCCCCCCCCCTCTTGGGGGGGGTGGGCCCCCGCTGCCCCGCCCCCTTTCTTTTTGTCTCCCCCGGAGCGAGGCG
>NZ_JBHWKX010000130.1:0-1417 GCF_042730885.1 Streptomyces sp. NPDC059909 | reverse complement strand
CATGTCCGCCACGGCCCTCCGCTCCGTCCTCGCTCAGTCGGGAGGGCTGCGGTCCCGGGCTACCGCGCCCGTCGTGTTCGGGCTCCGCAGGGCGAGGGCCGCGATGTCGTCGTCGAGCCGGCCGCCGCTGTAGTGGAGCAGGTCCCGGTGAAGCCGGTCGAGCAGCTCGCGGGGTGGCGCCGGGGCTTGCAGCCGCATCCAGTCCGGCAGCGGAAAGAAGTCGCCCGCGCGGTCCCGGGTCTCCGTCACCCCGTCGGTGTAGAGCAACAGCTGGTCCCCCGGGGCGAAGGCGAAGGTGTCGACGCAGTAGTGGTCTCCGATGAGCGTGGCGAGGTTGAGGGGCGGAGAGGGGGTGGTGGGCTCCAGGGCACGGATCTCCCCGGCGTGCACGAGCAGCGGTGGGGGGTGCCCGCAGTTGAGGAGTCTGACGTGGCCCCTGCCGAACGGGATCTCGACGACGAGAGCCGTGGCAAAGCGCTCCGGCCGGTCCTGGGCGGGGAACGCGGCGCTGTGGCGGCTGATGCTGGTCTCCAGCCGGTGGATGATGCCCCTCAGGTCGGGCTCGTCGTACGCCGCCTCCCTGAAGCTGCTGATCACCGCTGAGGCCGCCCCCACCGCGGTCAGGCCCTTGCCGCGTACGTCGCCGATGAGCAGCCGGAGCCCGTACGGTGTGTCGGCCGCCTCGTAGAAGTCGCCGCCGATCCGGGCCTGCTCCTGGGCCGCCAGGTACAGGGACTCGATCTCCACGTTTGCGATGCTGCGCGGCAGGGGGCGGAGCAGCACTTTCTGGGCCGTGTCGGCGACGAGCCGGACGTGGAAGAGCGCCTCCTCCCGCTGGATCCGGACGTGGCTTGCGTATGCGGCCGCCAAGGTGACCGCGATGATCGCGGCCGCTGTGTAGGGCGTCCCCAGGTCGGTGTAGACGAGGCTGAGGCCGATCATGACCAGCAGGCAGAAGATGCCCAGCAGGATCGTGGGGAGCACAGGCCACATGGCGGCGGCGAGGGCGGGTGCGGCGGGGAGGAGGCGGCTGAAGGCGATCTCTCTTGGTGTGGAGAACGCCAGGGCGGCGATGAGGAGAGTGAGGATGACCGGTGACAGCCGGGCAGCTTCCCATCGGCCGCCGTACGGAGTACGACGGCGCCGCAGCTGTCCGGGCGTGATCACAGACTGCATCATATCGGGGCAAAGCGGGCATCGAGCTGTGCGGAATCATGCAGCTCATACGCGGTGATCAGTCGTTCGAATCGTGAACCCGTGTTCCACCGACCGGAGAGGCCCCGCGCATGCCTCAACGGGCTACTGCGCAAGCGGATGGGCCGAGAGCGTGATCGGCTCCGCCTCCATGGGGCACGCCGCGGCGCTCCGGCGCCGGGCGCGGACCCCCCATCCCCTGATGGGGGCCGGCGGGCTGGTG
>NZ_JBHWKX010000129.1:0-11333 GCF_042730885.1 Streptomyces sp. NPDC059909 | reverse complement strand
ACACGGCAGACTGCCGCGCGCGACCAGCACGAGCACCCGGGCACGGAATCACACCAGGCCCGTGACCTGCTACTTCACGATGCACACCACTCATTGCCGAGGGGTCGTCTGCATCGAGCTGAGCAGCCCGGAGGGCCACGCCCTGCTCGAGGCACCGAAGCGAGCTGTTAAGGCGTTTCTGAAGTGCACAGACGACGTCGTGCCGCCGGGAACCGAGCATCTCCACTTCGATGTCGACAGCCTCACCGGCTCCTTCAACACCGTAAAGCGCAGCGACGACTGAGTGCGATCGGCTGTCCGCCAACCGCATGGGCGCCCCGGACAGCCGATGCTCAACTGGCGATCGACGGCCCGCCTGCCGAACAAGGCAGAGCCTGAGGGACGCGGAGCCCCTCACCATCGAAGAAGTCGGCCGCGCAACGGTCGGGCGCAGGGCGCCCTCCATCGGCAAGCGGGGCACCCGCAGCTCCCTCAAGGATCCCGCACAAGTCAGCTGCAGGTCGGAACTCGCCTCATCGAATTCCGGCGCGGGAATTGGCTGGGAGCCGTGAGTATGTCTGCTCGGCGGGGAGCTCCTGCACTTGTCGGGCCTCGTCCTGGGACTGGCGCTCCCGCTCCCGCCGTCGGAACTCCGCGGTCACCCTCCTCAGCCTCCGCTCCTCCTCCTTGGCGGTCTTGATCACGCCGCCGGTCCACATGGCGGGGCCAGAGTCAATTGAGCTCGTACGAACGCCCACTGCTGGTTGAATCCGTTCCAGCACTTAGTCAGCAAGACTTCTGCACGGTGGGCCAAGATCATGTGCGCGACATCCATGCACCCCGTCGCCCATTGACCAATCTCAGGCCTCATTACCTTTACTGACCGGCCGTCGCGCATGTCGAAGAAATACCACCGTTGGTGTCTGTTGTTTGGTTGGCATTTGAACAGGCTCACGACCCAGGGCTTCGGCGTAGTCGCGGCTTGAGCGGGTTTTCCCGATGTGTGCCGGCGGTGGCCCGGGTGCAGGACAGGCACGAGCTTCCAAGATCATGTGGGTGTCGAGTCCAGTGATCCCTACGGAAGTCCGTGCCTGCCGCCGTATCCTCTCCGATCCCGCCCGTCCTTGACCAACTCCGTGACCAGCCTGATGCCGCGGCACATGAACTGCCTGGGCTGCTGACCCGGTTGGCCGCTGTCCCCGATCCGCGCAAGCCCCGCGGTGTGCGCCACGGCCTGGTCTATGTGCCGGCGCTGGCCGCCTGCGCCGTGCTGACCCCAGCGACCCGAAACGCCCGCTCGCCCTACTCGGCCTCACGTGATCACGAACCGGACATCACGCGACTACGCCGAAGCCCTGGTGGAAAGCCTCGTCCGGCCGCGCCTGTGCTGTGCCAGGCAACACCCACCAGAGTGACAACACAGAACAGCGGCAGGCCACACACGCATTGCTCCGCTTGTGTGATTCGAGCGCCCGCCACGCCTCTCGCAGAAGCGGTTACACCGACTGCCGTACCGATTTCACCCGATTGCACTGGATGAGCTGGCTCGGCGCCCCGGACGCGTAAAGCTGATTGCCGTAGCGCCTGACGGAAGGTGAAAACAGAATGAGTGCGGTCCATGGCATACGACGCCACACACGGCGTCTCCACAGGGCGGCGGCTGGCTTCGCCGTCGCTGCCCTGTGCGCGGTCTCGACGGCACCGGCTTCAGCGGATGGTGGCGCAGGCGGCGGGAAGCCCACCATCGTGCTGGTGCACGGCGCCTTCGCCGACGGTTCCAGCTGGAACGGAGTGGTCAAGCGCCTGCAGCAGGCGGGGTATCCGGTCATCGCTCCCGCCAACCCGCTACGCGGGCTGGCCAGTGACGCCGAGTACATCCACAGCGTGCTGAAGAGCGTGGACGGACCGGTCGTGCTCGTCGGCCACTCCTACGGCGGCTCCGTGATCAGCGAAGCTGCCGTCGGTGACGCCCACGTCAAGGCGCTGGTCTACATCGCCGCCTTCGCCCCCGCGGCGGGGGAAAGCTCCCTGGAACTGTCCAACAAGTTCCCCGGGAGCACTCTCGGCCCCACCCTCAACTCCGTGCCCTTCCCCCTTCCCGGCGGTGGCACCGGCACCGACCAGTACATCAAGGCCGACAAGTTCCACGACCAGTTCGCCGCCGACGTGCCCCGGTCAGTCACCGACCTGATGGCCGCCACCCAGCGCCCCGTGGCCGCCTCGGCCCTGGAGGAGAAGGCCACCACGGCCGCCTGGAAGACCATCCCCTCCTGGACTCTGATCACCACCGAGGACCGCAACATCCCCCCTGCCGCGCAGCGCTTCATGGCCCAGCGCGCCCACGCACACACCGTCGAGTTCAATGCGTCCCACGCCGTCTCGGTCTCCCAGCCGGGCGCGGTCGCCCGCCTGATCGAACAGGCAGCCAAGGCCAGCGCCACCACGGCGACGACCGCCACCGATCCTTCCGGCCCAACCCTCGCGAACACCGGCTCCGGGCGGCCGACCACGCAGACGTTCGCCCTCGGCGGCATAGCCGCTGTGTCGGTGGCCGCCGGTACTGCCGTCATCTTCCTCGGCCGCCGGTGGCGCTCGAAAACGAAGAACGGTCGCTAAGGCTCGCCCCGCGACCGCAGACGGGCGGCTCGCCGCATTCCATCGCCTCGGGAGCCGCATTTTCCGGATGCGGGTCCCGGTGACCCGACCCGAAAGGGTGCCCACGTGGGCCAGGTGAGCCTTTGCAGTAGCCCGAGTGAAGAAGCCAGAACCTGGCGGGCAAGTTAGACGCGAAAGAGGAACGTGCAGTCGGAGTTATCCAAGCCTGCTCGGGCTTCCAGTGCGAACGGACCCCAGGGCGGACATCTCGACTGGCACAGCATCGACTGGGCGGGAGTCGAGCAGAACGTACGCGTCTGAGACAAAGGGTCGGCTGGCCACTGCTGGGGGGGTCATGACGGGGTACGCGTTCGGCAGTGAGCGGTGGTGGCTGCCATGGCGGGTGGTGGTCTTCCTCGTCGGCATCGGGACCGTGGTGGGTCGCGGTGTCGAGACGTGGAAGCTGGTCCGCAGCCGGGAATCGGCCGAGACGCAGTTGGATCGCCTGGAGGCGGCCGAGCGAGAAGAAGGCGTGAGAACGACGGGCTCGTCATTTCGTCACCTCTGGAGCCGCATTTCGTCGGTTGTCCAGTGTCCCCGGGGAGCTACGTGAGCGTGCAGTGCGGATGTATCGACCGACCCCGCCTCGATCCCCGCCTTCGCCAAGTCGGTCGCCGAACGTGCCGACCGCATCGACGAACAAGCCGGCGGGCTCGTCGGGGCGATCGAGCAGTCAGGCACAGCGCGGGGCCGGCCGCTGGCGGCTGGGGGACGGCCCCTGGGGCGTCGTCACGGGCTGCGCCCGGGTCACTGCCGGGGCCCGGGCAGGCAGGGTCGAGCCCACCCAGTAGATTCGCACGCCATGACGCAACTGCATCTGGTGTACGACCTCGACTTCCGCGAACGGGCCGGGCGAACCAAGCTCTGGGGGACGGTACTCCTCGCCGTTACCGGACTCCTGTGGGTGTGGTTCGCCGTCCTGCTGTTCACGCCGTACCAGTTCGACGACGGCTACAGCGATCCCGTGAACTGCGACTCGCCGTTCTTCACCGACCGCGCGGACGCGAACGAGGCGGCCGCGAAGGGCAGCTCGTGCGTGGCCGAACGCGACTGGCCCGAACTGCTCGCCGTACTCGGCGGTTCCGTGCCGTTCGCCGTCACCGGGGCCGTGCTCTACACCACCGGCGCCATCAGCAAGCGGATCAGCGAACACGCCGCCGAGATGACCCGCCTGAAGGAAGCCGACGCGTAGCCCCGCCGCGGCTACACCAGTAAGGAAGCCTGCACGTCCGTGACGGCTGGTGCGTCGGCGGGACCGGGCAGGGCCGCCCCCTCGACCGTGGGGCGGGTGCGGCCAGGCCCCCCGGAGCGTGTGCTCCGGGGGCCTGGACGTGACTGGTGCCGGGTCAGGCGGGGGTGATGTTCTCCGCCTGCGGGCCCTTCTGGCCCTGGGTGATGTCGAAGGTGACGGCCTGGCCTTCCTGGAGCTCACGGAAGCCCGTGGAGTTGATGTTGGAGTAGTGCGCGAAGACGTCGGGGCCACCGCCGTCCTGCGCGATGAAGCCGAAGCCCTTTTCAGAGTTGAACCACTTGACGGTTCCGCTGGCCATGCCGGTGCCTCTCAGTCGACAACGGATCCGCACCGCGCGGACCCGGAGGTGATCGCCCTGGTCCTCAGGCACTGCACAGCAAAACGCCCACGCCGGAGCGCGGGCAGGTACTGCGAACCACGACATCTACCCCAGACGCTACACGCCGAGACCGCCTATCACCAGAGAGCAACAGCCATCGAGTGACCAGCAGAACACCACCGTATGGGCCCGCCAGGGCTGGGGGCTTCCCTCGTCGCTGCGGGCAAACCGACTGTGCCCGTTGAGTCGGTGTACTCCCTGGATGACATCCGAGGCCGCGGTGGCTCACGTCCCGCGGGGAGGCAAGATCCTGCTGCGCGTAGATCCCGCAGCGTGAGGCCGCCGTCGTGATTGCAGCAGCCCCCGGTTACCGCCATCACGCCTCGGGTCGTCCCCCGGGGCGGCCTTCAGCTAGAGGTCGAGGACGACTTCGGTGGTTGGCTGGCTGCAGCAGACGAGGACGGTTCCGGGCTCGGGGGCTTCGAGGGGCTGGGTGGTGTAGGTGATGTCGCCCGAGACAAGGGGGGTGATGCAGGTGTGGCAGACGCCCGTGCGGCAGGACCAGCGTGTGGGGATGTCGCAGGCTTCGGCGAGGTCGAGGAGTGATGCGCGGGCTGGTGACCAGCGGGTGGTGATACCGCTGCGGGCGAAGGTGACGAGGGGGCCGGTGCCCGTGGGACCAGCGGGTGGGTGTGGCCGGACCGCGGCCGTGGGCGCGATGCCGGGGTTGATGGCGGGAAGCGCGCTGAACAGTTCCCTGTGGATCCGGTCGGGGCTCAAGCCGTGATCGAGCAGGTAGCCGCCGAGGTCGTCCATGAAGGCGGGCGGTCCGCAGAGATAGGCGTCGGCGTCCAGGGGAATGCCCGTGGCCGTCAGTGAGCGGGCGGTCGGGCGGCCGTAGCTGATGTGGGGCTTGTCAGGATGCGAGGCGGGTTCGTCGGCTGCGGTGTAGTAGATGTGCTCGTGGGCATCGGGGAGCTGCGCCAGGAGCTCGTGGGCCTCGTCCGCGAAGGCGTGCTGTGCGCGGTCATGGGCGGTGTGGATCCACCACACGGGGCGCGGGTCACGCGCGGCAGCGAGTTGGTGGAGCATGGCCAGCACGGGGGTGGCGCCGATTCCTGCGGAGATGAGGACGACAGGGCCTGTGCCTTCTTCCAGGACGAAGGTCCCGCGGGGGCTCGCGATGTCCACGAGATCCCCGGTGTGGAGGCCGGCGTGGAGGTAGCTGCTGATGTGCCCGTGCGGCTCGTGCTTCACGCTGATGCGGTAGGTGTCGGCTCCGGGCGCGGAGGACAAGGAGTAGCTCCGCACGACGGGGGTGGCGTTTCCCACGGCGAGGCGGATGGACAGGTACTGGCCGGCCCGGGGCTTGGGGAGCGGTGTGCTGTCGGGGGCGTCGAGGTAGATCGATGTGACTCTGGGAGTCTCGGGGACGATGCGGGTGACACGCAAAGCCTTGAAGCCGGGCCACCCCGGTTCCTGTTCGGGCTGCTGGGCGCCTGCGAGTTCGCGGAAGGACTGCTGCCAGCCGGGGCTGAGGGCGGGGATGTTGAGTGCTTTGTGCAACTTGGCGGGGTCGCGGTCGGGGAGGTAGAGCAGCGCGTCGATTTCGGCGACGCTGAGTTCTTCCGGTCCCTTGCGGGTGAGGGTGATCTCGTTTCCGGCTTCGACATGGCCCTCGTTGATGACGCGCAGATAGAAGCCGGGGCGGTGGTGGGCGACCAGGAGGGAGGCCAGGGCGGGTTCGCCCAGGCGCATGCCGACGCGGTAGCAGGTGACGCGAGGCTGGGTGACTTCGAATTCGGCTTCGCCGATGCGGTACCGGTCGCCGATGCACACTTCGTCGTCGGGCAGGCCGTCGACGGTGAAGTTCTCCCCGAAGATGCCGAAGGTCAGGTCGTCGCGGCCGAGCTGCTTCTGCCAGTGCTGGTAGGACTGCAGTTGGTAGACGAGGACGGCGCGCATCTCGCCGCCGTGCCCGGCCAGGTCTCCTTGCCCGTCTCCGTCGATGTTGAGTTGCCGCACCATCCGGGGGCCGTGCGCGGGTGCCTTCCACGCGCCGGTGTGGACGGTCCTGCCTTGCCAGGGGACGTCCTTGGGCATCCCTACGTTGACGGACAGCAGCATCGCCATTGCGGTTCTCCTGCGTGGGTGGCCGACCGGGAGCAGCCCCTCCTGGCGCTGTGATCGTGATCTGTGCGCTGTGCTTGATACTAGATGAATGAGTCCAAGGGGTGCCGTTGCGGTCAGTGATCCCTACCTTGTTGATCGGGATGAGCGAGCCATTCGTAGGGTTGGCTCACCCAGGGGTGTCGGGTGTGGCTTTCAGTGGTCTGCCGTCCGTGGCTTCTTACGATTCGCCGCCCGACACCCCCCGACGACTCGGCTGCTGATTAGGAATTGCGATCCGATCGCTGAGTAGGGACTCGCCAGCGAGGTCGTCTGTGGTGCAGGTAAGCAAACGACCCGTGGAGAGCGCGTGACAGCGATCTGGGCCGGCATCGATGCCGGCAGGACCCATCACCACTGCGTGGTGATCGACGACACCGGCAAGCGGCTGCTGTCGCGGCGAGTGGCCAACGACGAGACGGAGTTGCTGAAGCTCCTGGCCGACGTGCTCGCCCTGGGCGATGAGGTCACCTGGGGCATCGACCTGGCCGACGGCGGCGCCGCCCTGCTGATCGATCTGCTGCTCAACCACGGCCAGCACACGCTCTACATCCCCGGCCGAGCCGTCAGCCGCGCCTCCGAGGGCTACCGGGGCGAAGGCAAGACCGACGCCAAGGACGCCGCGATCATCGCCGACCAGGCCCGGATCCGCCGGGACCTGCAACCCTTGCGGCCCGGCGACGAACTCGTCGCCGAGATCAAGGTCCACACCGGCCATCGCCGCGACCTCGCCGACGACCGCACCCGCGTGATCAACCGGCTCCACAATCACCTCACCAGCATCTTTCCCGCTCTGGACCGGGCTCTGGACCTCACGAATACCGGCCCGTTGATCCTGCTGACCGGCTACCAGACCCCAGCCGCCATCCGCAGGACAGGTGCCCGGCGGCTGGAGACCTGGCTGCGCAACCGCAAGGTCCGCGGTGCTGCCCAACTCGCCGAGACGGCCCTGGCGGCAGCCGAGAGCCAGCACACCAGCGTGACCGGGGAAAGGCCGACGGCCCAGCTCGTGCACACGCTCGCCAAGGAGGTGATGCGCCTCAACGAGCAGATCGCCGAGACCGACAAGCTCATCGAGGCCCGGTTTCGCGAGCACAAACACGCCGAGGTGATCGCGAGCATGCCCGGCATCGGACCCCTGCTCGGCGCCGAGTTCCTCGCCGCCACCGGCGGCGACATGACGGCCTTCGACAGCCCGGACCGCCTCGCCGGGTTCGCCGGCGTCGCACCGGCTCCACGCGACTCGGGCAAGATCAGCGGCAATCTGCACCGACCCAGACGGTACAGTCGGCGACTCCAGCGCGTCTTCTATACCTCCGCGCTGATCAGCATCCGCTGCTGTGACGAATCCCGCCGCTTCTACGACCGCAAACGCGCCGAAGGCAAGCGGCACACCCAGGCCGTCCTCGCCCTCGCCCGACGCCGGGTCAACGTCCTGTGGGCCCTGTTGCGCGACGGACGGTGCTACGAATCCATACCCCCCGTCACGAACGCCGCTTGACAAAGAGATTAGGAATCGTAGGCGGTCAGTGACCGCTTGATCGGCTGCCCTGTCTTGTCGTTGTGCCAGATCGCTGCCGTGAGCGCGAGGATCCGGCACAAGACCCGGGCCGCCACCCCTGCTGGGCTCTTGCCGCCATGTCGTTCCAGGTCGAGCTGTCCCTTGAAGGTCTGGTTGATCGACTCGATGACCTGCCGCAGCGGCCTGAACAGGTGCGCCCCGGCCCGCTCGGCTTCTCCCTTGCGGGCCGGCCGCAGCAACTGCAGGTGACGCTCCGCAAGGTCACGCTCGAACTCGCGGCCGTAGTAGTTCTTGTCCCCGATGATCGTCTGGCCGGGGTGGGCGGCTTCGACGTCGGGTGCGGTGTCGAGCATGTCGCGCAGTGTCTCCCGCTCGTCGGCCTTCGCACCGGTAAGTGCGAACAGGATCGGCAGCCCGCCGAGCGTGCACACCAAGTGCAGCCGCAGTCCCCAGAAGTACCGTGAGTGTGACGCGCAGTAGCCGTACTCGGCCCAGCCCGCCAGGTCCGAGCGCTTGGCCGTCTCCCGCGAGCATCCGCAGCCGACCGGGGTGGAGTCGACCAGCCACACGTCATCGTTCCACAGCGAGGTGTCCCGGGCGAGGATCCGAATCATGCTGGTGAGCAGCGAGGACGCGGCGCGCAGCCGCTTGCTGTAGCCGGACTGCTGGGGCACGTAGGGAAAGAGGTGGCCGAAGTCCCGCCCGACGCGGCGAAGCCAGCGCCGCTCGGAGGTGTAACCGAGCAGCGCTGACATGACCGCGAGGGTGACCAGTTCGGCGTCACTGAGCGTGGGTGCGATCCCGACGGCGGGCCGATACGGAGCCAACCATGGCGAAGCCTTCAACTCGTCGTCGATCCGGGCATAGAGTGCCGTTGCGAGGGTGTCCAGGTCTGTCTTCACACACTGACATTGGACGCCCTCGTCCTACGCCCGCAGGCCATCCCTTGGACTCATTCATCTAGTTCTTTTGCCGGTGCCGCCGTGATCCGTGATCATGAATCTTTTTGAGGCGTTTGCTGGGATTTTTCGAATGAGCGAGAGGCGTGCCGGAGACGGTATCCATTCGTCTTTCCCTCGGCTGCTCATTCGCAGTGTGCATGATTGCGCTGGCGGCGGGGTGGCGCCGTGCTGCACGAGAATGCTCACATGGAGTAGAAGCTCGAGGTCGTCATCTTGCCCGCGAACGATGTCGACGGCTCATCGGCCTTCTGCACCGAGCGGCTGAATTTCCATGTCGATGTGGACTATGGGGCCAGCCCTGATTTCCGCGTCGTGCAGTGTGGGTCGATGAGTTCGTCGCGGCCCAACAGGCGGCCCTGACCGTCGTTCTGAGGAGGCTCAGTCCACGGACTGCCGCCCAGCCCGCAGGGGCCGGCACGGGGGGGTGACGAGCGTGCCGGTGACCGCGCCGGCGGGACGGCCCGAGGCTGTGGTGCACCGTCTCGAACGCGTGTGCACCGCGACATTCTCGCCATCACGATGGTTCCCTCCGACGCGCTGGTCCGCCGGCTTCGTCGCCGACCTGCGGCAGGGGGCTACCCAAGGGCAACACCGCCGCCGGGGCACGGTCGGGGGAAGGCCCTGCCGCGGAGGGCCGGGCCCCGCCACCCGCCTCAGGGCGGGGCGAGGTACTACTCGGCTGCGCCGCTGCGAGTGCGCTGGTAGTGGCGCCTGGCCTTCGTCCTGTTGCCGCAAACGGCCACCGAGCACCGGCGGGCCTTGTTGGTCTTGCTGCGGTCAAGGAGGAACCGCCGGCACTCCGGGTTGGCACAGGGCCGCAGCTGCCCGGGCATCGTCTCCTGCACCGCGCTCCAGGCCATGACCGCCTCCACTGCCATTCGGCGCTCCTTGGGGGCGTCAAGCTCCCAGGACACTCCGTCGGGGGAGACACGCGGACACGGGACGCCCTTGAGGACCGGAGCCAGTGACGTGGCCGGCCGGTGGCCGCGCACCACGCTCTGAAGAGCGTCGCGCGCCTGCAGGAGGTCTGTGCTCGTCCGCGGTGCCGCTGCCGCCGTGCGCCCGCTACCAGGCCCCGGCCGCTTCCGGCTCCGCCAGCTGGTCCTGGACGACCCCGTTGGCGACCGGCGTCGCGCCTCAGGCCGCTCGACCCGCCAAGCCCGGGAAGCCCGGGAAGCCCGGGAAGGCCGGCGGACGTGATCTCGAACGGAGGCTTGAGGTGAGCCACCCATCGGCTCCCGCCCCGTCCAGCCTCCTGACCAGCGGTGAACCCATCCTGCCCAGACATGGAGGCATCCGCCACGACTCCTGCCAGGCTAACTGGTAAACATGTCTTGACAGGTTAGGTCCGATATGGTCGACTGGCTTCGCAACCATTCAAGTTCATTAGATGGGTTAGAGAAATGGCTCCCGCAGTCCACCACCGCACGGCCACCGTCCACGGCCTCGAGGTCTTCTACCGGGAGGCCGGCGACCCTCAGGCACCCGCCGTGGTACTGCTCCACGGCTTCCCGACCAGCTCGCACATGTTCCGCCACCTGATCCCGGCGCTCGCCGACCGATACCACGTCATCGCCCCCGACCACATCGGGTTCGGACAGTCGGCGATGCCCGCCCTGCAGGACTTCCCCTACACCTTCGAGGCCCTCACCCAGGTCACCTCCGACCTGCTGCAGCACCTGGGCATCGACCGGTTCGCGATGTACGTGCAGGACTACGGCGCCCCCATCGGCTGGCGCCTCGCACTCCAGGCCCCGGATCGCATCACCGCGATCATCACCCAGAACGGCAACGCCTACGTCGAGGGCTTCGTCAAGCCCTTCTGGGACGGCGTACTCGCCTACGCCCAGGCGCCCGGACCGGACACCGAAGCCCCCATGCGCGGCGCCCTGACCGTCGAGATCACCCGCTGGCAGTACGTAAACGGAGTTCCCGACCCCAGCCTCGTCAGCCCCGACAACTGGGTCCACGACCAGGCGCTGCTGGACCGGCCCGGTAACGACGAGATTCAGCTCAAGCTCTTCCGCGACTACCCCAGCAACGTGGACCTCTACCCGCAGGTCCACCAGTACTTCCGCGACTCCCAGGTCCCGCTGCTGGCTGTCTGGGGCGCCAATGACGAGATCTTCGGCCCCGCGGGCGCGGAGGCGTTCAGTACAGACCTGCCCGACGCCGAGATCCACCTGCTCGAGTCCGGGCACTTCGCCCTGGAGAGCCACCTCGAGACCATCACCCAGCACATCCGCGACTTCCTCGGCCGCGTGCTCGCCTGACGCACCAGGGGTCGAGGCGGCTGCGGCCGGCCGCGCCTCTCACGACCCCTTCCGCCGCAGCCGGCAGTGAACCCGCCAGGCATGCCCGCGCAACACGCCTTCAGCCCTACCGTTCCTAATCAGTGAGCAGGAGTGTGTCTTGGACCCACTGCCAGTCACTGCGCGCATCCCGAACGGTTTTGGGTGCGCTGGTCGCCCGCGT
>NZ_JBHWKX010000128.1:0-11425 GCF_042730885.1 Streptomyces sp. NPDC059909 | reverse complement strand
AAGCCTCAAGAACTCCCATCATCGCAGGTCACAAGGCACTTCCTTGTTTCCCGAAGAGTCATCCACAGCCATCAGATCGGTGGATCAAGGCTAAGTCAGCGGCCGCACCTCGGCCTGGCCTTCTGCCTCGTGCGGGTACAGGGAGCGGAAGTCGGCGGTGAGTGCCCGGCCGACGGGGCGGTTGTAGCCATCAACGGCGGCCTGGGCGATCTGTTCGTCCAGGCCGGGTACGTGCCGGCTGCCGCGCAGAACGTAGCCGAGGTGCCGACGGGGCTTCGGCGAGGAGATGTCGGTGCTGGAACGCACCTCGCATCACGTACACCACGGCGACGGTGTCGACCGCGGCCAGGACGACGTCGACGGCGGACTGCACCCGGTCCCACACGGCGGCCGCCGCCGCTCCATGAGCTGGTCGACGACATCGGTGCCTACCGCGCGGATTGCTGATGCCCGCCATCGCGCGCGCAGCTCGGACAGTGAACTGGCGGGCGGCTTGGGCGGGCGGGTGTCGTCGGCCTGGCGGGCCAGCGCATAGGCCCGCTCGCCCGGCGGGTGGCCTTGTCGGTTCTCGTACTGCGCCACGATGCCAGGTAACGCGTCCACGATCTGCTGACGGCGGGTGGACTGCCAGTCGATCAGCCGGTGGTCTATCCCAGCGATCTCCATGACCGGCCGCTTGCCGGGCGTCACCTCACGCGGCTCCCACGCCACGCCGAGCCGCTCGGAGACCTCCTCCATGAACGTCAGGGTGGTGTAGAGGGTGCCCGCGGCGACGACGCGCTCGAAGATGCTGTCGGCAGACAGGTTGCCCCATTGGCCGTCCGGTCGCCGCACCTTGATGGACACCAGCGCGTGGTCGTGCAGCAGGGGCTGGCCGGACCGGGATTCGTAGTGGCGGAACACGGCGTCGACCAGACCGTCGCGTATCGGGGCACGGTGGCGCCCGCCGCTCCCCCAGCGCACCTGCGCCACCGATTCTTCCACCCATGCCGGCGACTTGTCCCGGACGATCTGGTGGCACAGTTCCAGCACTCGCCGCGTTTCGTCATCGGCCAGGGCCCAGGCCGCATGCGCGGTCGGCGGCGGCCGGAACACGAAGTCCAGCGCGAGCAGTGGGGAAGCGAATTGATGGCTGCGACCGGTGCGGGTCGGTAGAGTCCCCCCGCACAACACCACACGCGGCGCCCCCGGTTCCTGGTTGCGGGGGCGCAGCGGTGCGTGGGGGTGCCGGGCCGGGGAAGACAATTTGTCTTCGGCCGCGCCCGGCCGGGCGGTGGCAGACGACCGCCCCGGCCAGGCGTTGGAACCGTCAGTTCTGGTAACAGGCCGGATGCCCGCCCTCTACCACGCAGAGGCGCGACTCGACGTTCGAAATCTTCTCCCAGGCGCCCGCGGCGAACCATGTGCGGTTGTTGTTGGTGGTCCACGCCGCGTTCTCGACGGTCAGCGCATCGGCGTCCTTGACGCCGATGTCCTTGCTCGTCTTACCGCTGGGCAGCCAGTAGGTCTTGCAGGTGAAGGTCCCCTCTTCGGTCCGGCACGTCTCCGTACCCATGCCGAGTTGCGCGATCTTCATCGTGTACGAACTCGGCAGCTTGTTCTGGACGTAGCCGCACAGGAACCCGAGGCTGCATTCCCCCGCGTTTGCCTGCGATGCCGGCGAAAAGACGACCAACCCGGCTGTCGCCGCCAGAAGCGTTGTGGCCTTGGCCATCCGTCGCGCGACCATGCTGCGCATCGTCGATCCCCTCCCTGTGGCGTTCATGCCGACTTGCTCGGCCGAGCAAGTATGGGAGAGCTACTCACGGGTTGGATAGATGCGCGCCAGGGGGTCAAGCGGAGCCCTTGGCTCCTCGGTGACGTGCGGGGGCATCGTCCTTGAACCCAAGCTTCTACCGGTGGACCAGAAGAGCGACCCCCACGATCGCAAGAGTGGGCCCCAGGATCGCGATTGCCCCGCCCACGAGTCTTGCGCCGGCACGCCCCCTCCGATGGTCGCCTTCAGGCCGTAGAACGCTTCGAGCGCGGGGAGAAGAACAAGGACATCGGCGCCGCGTTAGGGGTGTCGGAGCGGTCGGAGGAGCGGTGGCGGAAGTCCTGGCGCGAGCAGGGCGAGGCCGGGGTCCTGTCGGAAGGGCTCGCCGGGACGGCCGAGGCTGGGGCCGGCCCAGATGGAGTGCTCGGAGCGGGAGTTGGAGTGCGGTCCGCTCTCGCACGGGTGGCCGGATCAGCGGTGGACCCAGGCGAGGATCAAGACGCTGATCGATCGGCGGCCATTCATCGACCGCCCCGAGGCTCACGCCAACTGATCCTGAGGAAAGACAATTTGCTCGGCTCGAATAGTTGATACTGACTATTCGAAGATGGATAGTAGTTGCTGACGAAGGGAGAGGGATATGGCCGGGCGGGCGGTCGGCAACCTGCTGGGGCTGGCGGTGCTGTCGTACCTCAGCCAGCGGCCGATGCACCCGTACGAGCTCTCGCGGGCCATGCGCGACCACGGCGACGCGCGGAGCATCAAGTTCAGCCACGGGTCGCTGTACATGGTCTTCCAGCAGCTTGCCAAGGCCGGTTTCATCGTCGAGCAGGAAACGGTCCGGCAGGGGCAGCGTCCCGAACGGACCGTCTACGCGCTCACCGACCAGGGACGCCTCGAAATGGATGACTGGCTGCGGGAACTGGTCGCCGAACCCGCCCACGAATACCCCCGATTCGTGGCGGCGCTCGCACTGATCGCCGCGCTTGACCCCAGCGAGGTGGTCGAGTTGCTCACCGAACGCCGACAGCGCCTGGCCGCGCAGCAGGCCGAGATCCGCAAGCTGATCGACGACACCGTGGCGGCGGGTATCCACCCGCTGTTCCTGGTCGAGGAGGAGTACCGCCTGGCACTCCTCGACGCCGACCACGCCTTCGTCACCCGGTTCATCGAGCAGATCGACAACGACTGGGGCCCGATGTGGGCCGCATTCCACCGGCAAGGAGAGGCAGGACCATCATGAGCCGCACAGCGCTGGTGATCGGTGGCGGGATTGCCGGTCCGGCAACCGCCATGGCACTGCAGAAAGCCGGCATCGACGCCGTCGTCTACGAGGCGCACGCCGAGGGAGCCGACGGCGCGGGCGTGTTCCTTACCTTGGGTTCCAACGGCATCGACGCGCTCACGGCGATCGGTGCCGACCAGCAGATCACCCACACCGGCATCGCCACACCGCAGATCACCCTGTACAGCAGCAAGGGCAAGCGGCTCGGTGCCTCGAGGATCAGCTCCGCGGCAGGAACACCGTCCAGGACCATCAGGCGGGCGGGCCTCTACCGCGCTCTGTACCAGGAAGCGGTACGCAGGGACATCGCCGTGCACCACGGCAAACGCCTGGTCAGCGCCGAAGACACGGGAGAAGCTGTCCGCGCGACCTTCGCCGACGGCACCACTGCCACCGCAGACCTGCTGATCGGCTGCGACGGCGTGCACTCGGCCGTCCGCGAGGCGGTCGACCCCAAGGCGCCCGCCCCCTCCTACGCGGGCCTGATCAGCCTCGGCGGCTACACCCGTGACGTCACCGTCGACGCCGACCCGGGCTCCTACACGATGATCTTCGGTCGGCGTGCATTCTTCGGCTACGCCGTCGCCCCCGACGGCGAGGTCTGGTGGTTCGCCAACTTACCGCGTGCGGACGAACCTGCCCGCGGCGAAGTCGAGCGCATCGGCAGCGAGAAGTGGAGGCGCACACTCGTCGAGGCCTTCACGGATGACGCGGGACCGGCGACGCGCATCATCGAAGCCACCAGCAGCGACAACATCATGAAGGCCAGCCCTGTCCACCTGCTCAGGCGCCTGCCCGCCTGGCATCGCGGCCGGATGATCGTCCTCGGTGACGCCGCGCACGCCCCCTCGCCGAGCTCCGGCCAGGGCGCCTCGCTGGCCATCGAGGACGCCGTCACTCTGGCCCGCTGCCTGCGCGACACACCCTCACATGCGGAGGCCTTCACCACATTCGTCGACCTGCGCCGCCCGAGGGTCGAGAAGATCATCAAACAGGCCGCCCGTATCAACAACAGCAAGGCGGCAGGCCCGCTGGACCGCCTGTTCCTCGACAACGTCATGCCGCTCATCCTCAAGGCCGCGGCCAGCAGCAGGTACACCGAAGAGGTCTACGGCCACCACCTAGACTGGGACGCTGTGGTCTGGCCGGCCGGTGTCGCACCGTCACGCTGACGAAGGTCAACCGCTGCCGTCACGACAGAGGCGGATCGCCAGCACCTGAACCATGACGGGCCGACGTGGTCCCCCAGTGGCTGACCGTCCACGCCTGGAGATGGCACAACAACCAACCGAGACCAGTGAACTGTCGATCGATCACATCACCCATCGGGCCGCAATCGGCAGCGCCATTTCGCTTCGGCAGCACTTGCGCACCGCCTGTGGCATCTCACCTCCGGCCGGGACGCCGCGAACCTTCGTACGCGCCGCAAGCGGGCCGGGTTCCCCCCGGGCAAGACGTTCGACGACTGGGACGAGACCGCATCATCGATTCCGCGGCCGACCCAGGACTCGCTGAACGGCCGGCCGCAGGTAGCTGCCGGCGGGCCAGCAAGTGAGCATCGAGGAAGCCCCGCTCGGAGGCCGGGTCGTGGAGCAGCCGAGCGACCGTGACGAGCCCGGCCCCGGCCAGCAACTCGGCGAACCGGTCCACCGGCCAGCTATAGGCGGGCGTCACCTTGTGATCGAAGCGGATCGGCTCCGGTCCCTCGGTCGCGAAGAACGAGACCAGGAGCAGGCCCCCTGGTGCCAGGACACGCACCTGCTCGGAGAGCAACGCGGGCAATTCCCCAGGCGGGGTATGGATCATCGAGTAGTGAGCGAGCACTCCGCCGAGCGCGCCGTCCTCGACCGGCAGGGCCTCCATTCGCGCCTCGTCGAACCGCAGCGCCGGATGGGCCCGCCGGGCGTGGTCGACCATGGCCGGAGAGAGGTCGAGCCCGAAGGCGTCCAGCCCCAAGTCGTGCAGCATGGCCGTCAGATGCCCGGGCCCGCACCCGACATCGGCTGCCCGCACGTTCCCCGTCCCGCGCACCAGCTCGGCGAAGGTGCCGACCATGGCCCGCGCGAACGGCTGCGTCTCCAGCCGATCAGCGAACAGCGACGCATAGAGCTCGACGATCCCGTCGTAGGCCGCCCTGGTCTCGTCCTGGTGTTCCACCACGGGAAGAAAGCTAACACCCGCGCCGTTCACAGCCGTTCTCCGGCCCCATACCGACCCCCTCCCCCAGGGACTGACCGTCCCGTCACCTGATCACGGGACAACCCAAGTAGTTCGGAGAGGTCACGAGACCGAACGAGATCGCCCCGCTCCACACAGGCCGCGGCAGGACACGCCTCCACACCCCAGTCGGATGACCACAGAGTATGGCGGTGCAAGCCCGACGACATGCGGGGCGGCCTGCAGGGCACGCTTCCGGGACAGCCCGTAGCTCAACCGGACTGCGTGACCGAGGACCACACGCCGAACCACTGCTCGGCGCCGTACTCCTCGAACCGCGTCACCTCAGTGAACCCCATCCTCTCCGCGAGGCGCATCGAGCGGTCGTTGGCGGTCTGGGTGCAGAGCACCACCGACTCGCTGGGAAGCGCGTCGGCGAACCAGCCGAGTGCCGCTGCGCATGCCTCGGCGGCGAACCCGCATCCCCACGCCTGCGGCAGGAACATGTATCCGAGCTCAGCCTCCCCGGCATCCGGAAGGACATGCCCCGGACGCTCTGCGTCGCACCGATCGAGCGAGACCGTGCCGATCATCGTTCCGTTGAGATCGATCACGAAAAGACCAGGGCGCCGCCCCGGCACCTCAGGCACTGTGCGTTCGAGCTCATCACGCGGTAGAGGGCCACCGAGGTAGGTGCGCACCTCTGGCAAAGCAAACAGCTCGATGAACGCCGCACGGTCCCGGGCCTCGGACTCACGGAGCACGAGCCGTTCGGTTCTTATCGGGGCAGGCGGCCAGGCGACGGATCCGAGTCCAGGCACGGCGGGCAACCTATCGCACGCCCGCGAGAGTGATCCGAAAGCGCATGCCCAGTTCAGAGAAGTCACAAGTCCAAAGCTGATCGCTCCTGACCATATGACGCGCGGCATGTCGCACCTCCCGGCTGTTCCTGGTGATGACCAGCGTATGGCGGTGTAACGCTGAGCCGCACGACAGGCCATCGACGGGCCGGCCAGGGGCTGACCAGTTCGGGGCGCGCAGGGAATGTCAACGGCCCCAGGCCAGCGCGGTACGGGCGTGCCGATTCCACCGTTCGATGACCGCGTCATGGGCGCAGCGGCGCACGCCGGTGACCGTTCCAGCAGGCACTGCAGGGCCCGTCCTGCCGGATCGGCTCCCACGAAATCGCGGGTGGCGGCGTCTGCCGGGGTGTCCCTGGTGGCCGGAAGAGTCAGAGGTGCGTCAGGGCGTAGAGGTGGTCGAGAGCGGCGGGCAGGGCGGGGTACAACCATTCCTCTCCGCCGTCCGTCTGATCACGCGAATCACGAGACTCCCGAACTCACTCGGTCCAGCGTGAAGGCATCCTCACCGCTGACCCTCTTCTCCACATGAGGAAACACATGCGTATACGTGTCACTGCGGCCGTCGTGACGACCTGCGGTGCTCTGACTCTGGGCGCTCTCACAGCCCCCGGAGCGCAGGCTGTCGCAGGCCCGACGATCACTAAGGTGGTCGTCAACGGTGGCAAGAACATCGTGGTGGGCCCGACCACCGCCACGAATTTCACCGCGACGGTGACCGCCTCGGACCCCTCTGGGGTCATCGAGACAGGGCTCACTCTCTGGTACGGCAGCGGTTCCTACAACGATGCGAAGGGCCGGATCGCCAGGGCAGGCGATCTCAAGTGCACCGCCTCCAGCTCCACCACGACCACCTGCACGATCCCCTTCCAGGTCATCGCCAATCCCAGGGCCTTGACCAATGAGGTAACCAACTCCTTCGCGGGCACCTGGCACGTCTCCGCTTCTGCCTTCTCCAAAAACCGGGTGCAGACCGTGGACGACTCCTTCACCACAGTCAAGGTGCAGCGTGCCTCCCAGCTCACCGTCAACGCCACGCCAGAGCCTGTGAAGAAGGGCCAGCCCGTCACGGTCACCGGGAAGCTCTCGCGCGCGAACTGGGACACCCACCAGTACGCGGGCTACTCGGGCCAGCCGGTCAAGCTGCAGTTCCGCGCCAAGTCGAGTGCGACTTACACCACGGTCAAGACCGTCACGACCAGCAGCACCGGCACCCTCAAGACCACAGTGACGGCCTCGGCTGACGGGTACTACCGCTACTCCTTCGCAGGCACCTCGACAACCCCGGCGGCCAACGCCGCCGGTGACTTCATCGACGTGCAGTAAGCGAAGCCGAACCAGGGCAACCTCCACGACGAGCCGGTGCAGTGGAAGGCGAAGCATTTGAGCGCTTGAGTTGGCGGAGCCCGTCGGCTCAAGCGCTCTGCTTGTCGCCGCTGAGTACTCGCGCTGCCCCGAGAGCATTTGGCAAGACGTCCACCCGCATACGCGGCCACTGATCCCCTCGCAGTTGGGAAACGATCACTCGCGACCTGGGAAGTGATCTTCGGGACGGATGGTGTCCCATCACGTGGTGTAGCAGCGATCTCTGCATAGGCCCTGGTCATGGGGCGGCCATCGCGCAACTCTCCGAGTAGCGATGCTCGTTGAAGCGAGAGGTGACGCGATGGCCTTGTCCCAGCATGACTTACTCCGGCTGATGGAGTCACTGCGTACGGCGGACGGAATCGAGTTGATCAGGGTCCTGGCGCAGCGGATCCTGCAGGAACTCATCGAGGCAGAGGCCACCGCCCACATCGGCGCGGAGCCTGGAGAGCACACCGAGACTCGCACGACGATGCGCAACGGGCACCGGGCGAAGGTGCTGACCACGCAGGCCGGGGACCTGGACCTGGCGATCCCCAAGGTCCGCACCGGCAGCTTCTTCCCCAGCCTGCTGGAACGCCGGCGCCGCATCGATCAGGCCCTCTACGCCGTCATCATGGAGGCGTACGTGCAGGGCGTGTCCACCCGCAGCGTGGACGACCTGGTCAAGGCCCTGGGAGGGGACACCGGGATCTCCAAGAGCGAGGTCTCCAGGATCTGCGGCGATCTCGACGTGGAGCTGAGCGTGTTCCGCACCCGGCCCCTGGACCACATCCGCTTTCCCTACATCTACCTGGACGCCACCTACTGCAAGGCCCGGGTGAACCATCAGATCGTCTCCCAGGCCGTGGTCATCGCCACCGGCATCACCGAGGACGGCGGACGCGAAGTGCTCGGGCTGATGGTCGGCGACAGCGAGACCGAGGTGTTCTGGAGCGAGTTCCTGCGCTCGCTGCGCGAGCGGGGTCTGACCGGGGTCCGCCTGGTCATCGCCGACCACCACTCCGGCCTGGTCAAAGCCGTCCGCAAGGTCATGCTCGGCGCCGCCTACCAGCGCTGTCGCGTTCATTTCCTGCGCAATGTCTTCGCGGTGATCCCCAAGGACGCCGCGGAGATGGTGGCCGCAACCATCCGCACGATCTTCGCCCAGCCCACCGCCGACGCCGTCCGCGCCCAGCTCGACACCGTCGCCGACATGCTCGGCCGACAGTTCGCCAAGGTGAGGACGATGCTCCTGGAAGCAAAGGTCGACCTCACCGCCTTCGCGGACTTCCCCGAGCGACATTGGAAGAAGATCCAGTCGACCAACCCTCTGGAACGCGTCAACCGGGAGATCAAGCGCCGCATCGACGTCGTCCAGATCTTCCCCAACCCCGACGCCCTCGAACGCCTCACCACCGCCGTCCTCATCGAGATGCACGACGAATGGATCGCCTTCCCCCGCCGCTACCTCCCCGAAGGCAGCATGGACAAGATCTATCCAGCCGAAGATCAATCCGGCACGGTTACACCACTACAAGGGACATGACCTCGGGACGTCGCATCGCACGAGGTCTGGGGTACTCGTGAACAGCCCGAACGACGGCCGCCGGACCAAACAGAGTCGTGACTGGCGGCGGGTGCTGCTGGGACCACCGGGTCGGGTGACAGGGCGTCTCGCCGGCCACAGGTGCCAGCGAAGGCCTCCTCGATCCGCGGAGTTCGTGTTCCAGGCAAGGGGAGACATGGGCATGTGCTGGGATCCTCTCGGGTGTGCGCCGTGTGCACTGCAGGCGACTGCGGTGAGCCCGGCGTCCTGAGCCGGGGTCGTCGCGTCCGCTCGATGTGGCGCGATGAGCTGCACCTTGACGGGAGGGATGGCTAGTGCCGCAACCAAGCGGTGCCTGGCCGCTCCCCAAGTCCGGCAGCGTCACCCAATGCCCGGAGGCTACGGAGAGAACGCGCTGCGCCTGGGAGGGGCTACCCGTCTTGGGCGTGCGCGAGGCTGGGGATGTACTTCTGATCAGGGCTCGAGGTCGGGCGCGGTCCAGAAGACGCCGGAGGGTGCCCCGTACGGTGTCGGGCCGGTCGATGCGACGGGCCCGGCAGGCCCGCGTGCTCGTGGACGGCCGCGCGTTGCCGGGCAAGAGCCAGGCGTAAGGCGAAGTTCCGGGCGTGCGGGCGGGCCCGTTCCCGGCCAAAAGCGCCGGGAACGGGCCCGTGGTGTGGCAGTCAGAGCGACGGCTCACCGTTGGCGCGGACCACAGCAGCCGTCACAGCCCGACGTAACCCGCACCATTAAAGATCTCTAGCGCACCAGAACCCACGCTGCGGCGGTTGACTGAGTCATTGAGATCCACCGACCGCGCTACAGTGCCGGTGCTCGGAGGGGGCAGCGATGACCGAGAAACGCGGCAGGGGCAGGATGTACGGCCTCTGGCTGACAGTGGTGATCTTCATTTCCGGCAGGGCTGCCGTGTGGCCGTATCTCGAAGGTCACCGGCTTGCTCAGGACGTAGCGATCTGCGGAGTGATGTTGCTCGTCTACCTCCTCGGGTTCGCTGGCGGGAGCCGGTCCACCACCGGGAGAGACGCGAGCCCTCCGAGTCGCGCGAGTGATCCGACTGAAGAACCGTTGGCCTGAGCGGGCTCGGACACGTCAGGACACCCATACCCTGATCAGTCAGTTTTTGGGGCCGTCTCTGGGCCGTCCGAGGCCAGCCGACGTTGACAGAAGATGACAACTGGCCGAGTGATCGCAGCAGGTCAGAAACCTGGGAGGCGGAGACGCAGCACGTGAGAGACTTGGATCACCACTTCCAGAAGATCTGACCGACGGCGCCGACAGGGCTTGCCTCGGCCATTGAGACTCCACCGACCTCCGTGACCAGGCTGGCCCGCATGCGGCGGTGCAGGAGCAGATATTGGAGACCCAGGCAGGCCGCCGGCCAAAGATCGCACCAACGCCCGCGAGGTACAGTTCAGCCGCGATCAGGAAATGATCATTGGGCAGGAACGCCTGGTTCGGTTTCCGCGCGCAGCACTGGTTGCCCGGAGTGATGGAGGAGGTATGTCATGTTCGCGGTGATCTACCGTTGGCGGCTACATCAGGGCAAAGAGCAGCAGTTCGTGTCGAGTTGGCACCGCATGACAGAGGAGATCCATAAGCGCTGCGGCAGCTATGGGTCACGCCTGCATCAAACCGATGACGGTACGTGGGTGGCGTACGCACGCTGGCCGGATGCCGCTACCCGCGAGCGGTGCAAGGGCGTTGATCCCGAAGCCCTCTCATCGATGCGTGAGGCGATCGCAGAAGCCTTCCCTGAGATTCGATGCCAGGTGATCGACGATTTGCTGGCCGAACCTCACAGCGCGGCCGACTGACAGAAGCGCCGTGCCCGCCGCGCGCCCGTTCTGCAGGCACGCCATCGACCCGGCACGCTTCCGCGGCACGGTGGAGACGAGCAACGGCGGCAACGTCGCCGACCGTGAGCGCACCTCCGTGGTCTCGGCAAGGCTCGGCTCGCTCGTCGGCGTCAACGGCGGTTTCTTCATCACGTCGGACGTGGACGGTGTCCAGGGCACGGTGGCCGGCATTTCCGCCGTGGACGGCAGGCTGGAGTCCATGGCGGTCGGTTCGCGCGCCGCGCTGATCCTCGCGGACGGCGGCAGGCGCCCGCTGATCGCCGACCTGTCGACCAACGTCACCGTACGGGTGGGGGCCGCTTCGTACGCGGTGCGGGGCATCAACCGCGTTCCCGGCAAGGTCCGCAACTGCGGCCGCCCCGGCGGCGTACCCACCGACCGTCCGCGCCACGACACGACCTGCACGATCGCCGACGACCTGGTGAAGTTCACGCCCGCGTTCCGCGCCCCGCTCCCCCAGGGCGCGGGCACCCAGGTCGTCCTGGACGCCCGTGGACGCGTCGTGTCCGTCGGCGAGCGCGGCGGCAGCGTCCCGGCGGACGGCACCGTCCTGCAGGGCATCGGCGGCGCGGCCGACTGGCTCACCGGCCACGCCCG
>NZ_JBHWKX010000127.1:0-11511 GCF_042730885.1 Streptomyces sp. NPDC059909 | reverse complement strand
GCATCAGCGGATGCCCGGGGCCGCCGCCCGTGTTCCGCGCGCCGCCCCTGCCGCCGCAGCTCCAGCATGGCTCCGCCCGCCAGACCTATGACGCCGCGAACACCTGCGGGCCCCCGCGGCCCGGACGCCGTGGTCCCGCAACCGAGCCGTCACTCCGGGAACGGGAATGAGCGACCATGGAGGCATAACCCGGCCCGGATCCCCATCAGGAGTTCCACGCCGCCGTCCAAGGGCGCCATGGGGATGTCACCTCGAGGAGGGGCACATGGGCATGATCGGATCCGTCGGACTGGTGCTGCACCCCAGGCGAAACCCGGGACCGACGATCGAGACCATCGTCGCGTGGGCGCGGGAGCGCCAGGCAGGGGTACTGGGTCTCCCCGACGAGGTGGGACGCATCGCCTGCAGTGCCGTCGCCGTGGACGAGGACGAGCTCGTCAACCGCGCCGACCTCGTCGTCAGCCTCGGCGGTGACGGCACCATGCTCCGCTCCATGCGTCTGCTGGCGGGGTCGGCCACCCCTGTACTCGGGGTGAACCTGGGCCGTCTCGGCTTCCTGGCCGAGGTCGACGCCGAGGACCTCCCGCTGGCGCTGAGCCAGATCGACCGGCGGGAGTACACCACCGAACCCCGTCTGGCCGTGAGCACCTGTCTGCCGTCCGGACACGAGTGCCTCGCCTTCAACGACATCGCCCTGGTGCGTGTGCCCGGCGAAGGTCTGGCCGCCATCGCCGTCGCCGTACAGGGTGAGGAATTCGTCCGCTTCGCCTCCGACGCCGTGATCGTCGCAACCTCTACGGGGTCGACCGCCTACAGCTTCTCGGCCGGCGGCCCGATCATGTCCCCGAGGGTGGAAGCCGTTCTCGTCGTGCCCGCCAGCGCACACTCCACCTTCGACAGGGCCCTGGTCCTGCCCGCCGACGAACAGGTGATGCTCGAGCTGCTGCCGGCCACGGGTCGGCTCGCCGTGGAGGTCGACGGCGAGGTGCACGGCTATCTGCACCAGGGCGACCGCCTCACCATGACGGCCCACCGCTCTGCCGCCCACGTGGTGCGTCTGGGCATGACCACCTTCTATCAGCGGGCTCGCCGCAAGCTGGGCATCAACGACAGCGCGGCGGTCGCCGACACCCCACGGGCGGCCCGGCGGAGCCCGTCGGCGGCATGAGGGCGTCCTCGGCCCGGCCCGTGTCCTCGGGTCTCACCGCTGTGGATCGGACCGGCTCGGCGAGCATGATCCGATCCACAGGACACCTCCCAGCCCCGGCGGCAGGACACCTCCCGGCCCCGGCGGCAGGACACCTCCCGGCCCCGGCGGCAGGACACCTCCTAGTCCCGGCGACCGCTGCCGCTGGTCCTGGCCTTCCGGGTCGCGTTGGCGGCGAGCAGGGCCGAGCCCAGCGGCGTGAGGGTGTGCAGCACAGTGGTCGCGTAGCGGACGCTGGCGATCAGCTGCGAGTCGCGTAACGCCTGGGTGTGAAAGGTGACGGTGCCGGGGGATATGCCCAGGGCGCGGGCGAGTTCACTTCCTGTGGCCCCCGTCGCCGACGCGCGTAGAACGAGTGCGCGGGTCCGGCCCAGCAGCGTGGTCAGCGGGACCGCGTCGTCGGCGACGCCGGGAGCGCCGGCCACCTGCCCGTGGTGCATGGTGTAGACCAGCACGGGCGGCAGTTCGGGGTCCGCCAGCACGACCGGCGCACCCCAGCAGAAGTACGAGGGGACCAATCGCAGCCCCCTGCCGCCCAGGTGCACGTCCGCGTCGACAGGATGGTCGCACTCGAGGACGGGGCTGCGCCAGCGAAACCCCGGCCCCAGGCCGGACAGCATGTCCTCGACACCCCTTCCCAGCAGGGAACGGGTACGGAAGACCCGCTCGGCCTCGATGCGGGTGTGAATGGCCTCCTCGTACGGCGCGATGACCGCGTCGTAGTACGCCCTCAGCCCCGCCGTCAGCTCGTTCCTCTGCTCCGGGTCGGCGAGACGGGCCAGCCCGCGCGGGGTGGCGGGCACCACCTCGGCCAGCTGACGGAGTTCGGCCGCCACCCGCACGGCCGGGGTGGCGCGGACGGCTTCAAGGCCCGCGGCGAGACCCTCGCTCGCGGTGGCGGGTGTGAGGAAGTCGGGAAAGTAGGCGGCTCGCGGAAATAGTGGCAGCAGCAAATTCCGCACTGTGCGCGCCAGTTCGGGACGACTCAGCTTTTCGCAGGCGCAGCGAAGCCAGGCGGCATAGGTCCCCCGGCCGCGCCTGGTCTGCAAGCGGTGCAATGACGCCGCTGTCTCCCACAGGGGATCCGGCTCGGTGGTCAGGCGGGTCCGGCCGAGATCGGGGCCGGAGAAGTGAATTCGGAGCACGGTACTCCTTCACGTGAGGTGCCTGTTTTGACAGAGCTCGAACAAGGTAGCTGCCTGTGATCGGAGGTGGCAATCTCTGTGAAGGCGCGGGTCAGCCGACTTCACCGTGAGGGGATTGAGTTTCCATATGCCGCAACGCACCCCCTGGTTCGGAATGCTATTGGACAATCCCGGGGGACCGCGCTGTGGCATTGACGGACATCGACTGCAAGGAAAAGGTGAATCCCACAGGAATCTCGTTCGCGGTGGAGCCGGCATATCAGCGGGAGCTGCTAAGCGCCTTCCACGAGCCGCTTCCTGCACTCCGCCACGTCGAAGTCGCCTTTCGGGTACTGCGGATCCAGCGCTTCCAGATGTTCCAGCAGCAGCCTGCTCACCGCCCAGTTCCGGTACCACTTGCGGTCGGCCGGTACGACGTACCAGGGCGCGGCGGCCGTCGAGCACCGCCGCAGCGCCAGCTCGTACGCCTTCTGGTAGGCGGGCCACAGGACCCGTTCCTCGATGTCGCCCTCGTTGAACTTCCAGTGCTTCTCCGGGTTGTCGAGCCGCGCCAGCAGACGCTCGCGCTGTTCCTCGTACGAGATGTGCAGAAAGACCTTGACCACCGTGATGTCGTCCTCGACGAGGGACCGCTCGAACCGGTTGATCTGGTCGTAGCGGCGGCGGATCCGCTCGCGCGGCACGAGATCGCGCACCCGGGCGATGAGCACGTCCTCGTAGTGCGAGCGGTCGAAGATGCCGATCTCGCCGGAGCGCGGCAGCTCCCGCATGATCCGCCAGAGGAAGGGATGGTCCTGTTCCTCGGGGGTCGGCGCCTTGAAGGCTCTGATCCGGCAGCCGGCCGGGTTGAGGGACCCGATCACGTGCTTGACCGTGCCGCCCTTGCCGCTCGTGTCCATGCCCTGGAGCACGAGCAGCAGCCGGCGGCGGTCGCCGGCCGCGCTCGCCGCGTACAGCCGCTCCTGCAGGCCGGCGAGGCGCTCACCGGTGGCGGCCGTCGCGGCGAGGCCGGCGGCCTTGTCGTCGGGACCGCCCGTGGCGGCTCTGGCGTCGTACGACGACAGGTCGATCTTCTCGCCCGGCGGCACGCGGAGCAGGCCTCGGAGCGGGCCGGGCGGCTCGTCCTGCTTCCGGCCGCTCTTCGACCCGTTGTCCGTCCCGCTCTTCGCCCCGTTGTCCGTCCCGTGCCTCGACCCGTTCTCCGTCACCGCACGCCCCTTCCCGTACCGGACCGATGCCACGATCCTCCGCCGGAACGGGTGCCCCCGCGAGCGATGAGCGGGGCGGACGCAGACACAGATGTGGCCCGCATGCGTGCCGCACGCGGGCCACGTGTCCCGGTCGGGCCCGGGGTTACGCCAGCTTGGCCGTCAGCGTGATCGTCGTACCCGTGAGCGCCTGGCTCACCGGGCAGTTCTTCTTGGCCTCCTCGGCGGCGGCCTGGAAGCCGTCCTCGTCGAGGCCGGGGACCTCACCGGTGACCGTCAGGTGGATACCGGTGATGCCCTCACCCGGCTGGAACGTGACATCGGCCTTGGTCTCGAGCCGGGTGGGCGGGGTGCCCGCACCGGTGAGGCCGTGGGAGAGGGCCATGGAGAAGCAGCTGGAGTGGGCGCCGGCGATCAGCTCCTCGGGGCTGGTCTTGCCGTTCGCCTGCTCGGCGCGCGACGGCCAGGAGACGGGCTGGCTCGGGATTCCGGAGGAGTCGAAGGTGACGACGCCCGAGCCCTTGAGCAGCTCGCCTTCCCAGACGGTGTGCGCCGTACGCGTGGTGGCCATGATGGATCCCTTCCCAATGAACGTGAATCGGTCCCAACCGGCCCCAACCTACTGGTCCACGAGGCCCTTCGCGTCCCGGGCGAGCGCAGTCAGCCGAGAGATGGCCCGGAAGTACTTCTTCCGGTACCCGCCCTTCAACATCTCTTCACTGAACAGCCGGTCGAAGGGGAGACCCGAGGCGAGCACCGGGATCTCACGGTCGTACAGCCGGTCGGCGAGGACGACCAGCCGCAGCGCCGTCGACTGGTCCGGCACAGGCTGCACATCGGTGAGACAGACGGCGCGCAGACCGTCGGTCAGCGCCCCGTAGCGGCTCGGGTGGACCCGCGCGAGATGCTCCAGCAGCTGCGGGAAGCCGTCGAGCGACGCGCCTTCGGTGGCGTACGCGGCCTTCGTGACCTGCTCGTCCGCGTACGGCGGCGGGGCCTCGGGCAGCCCGCGGTGGCGGTAGTCCTCGCCGTCGATGCGCACGGGGCGGAAGTGCGCCGACAGGCCCTGGATCTCGCGGAGGAAGTCGACGGCCGCGAACCGGCCCTCGCCGAGCTTCCCGGGCAGCGTGTTGGACGTGGCCGCCAGCGCCACGCCCGCGTCCACGAGCTTGCCGAGCAGCGTCGAGACCAGAACGGTGTCGCCCGGGTCGTCGAGCTCGAACTCGTCGATGCACAGGAGCCGGTGTCCGCTCAGCGTCTTCACCGTCTGCTGGAAGCCGAGCGCGCCGACCAGGTTCGTCAGCTCCACGAAGGTGCCGAACGCCTTGAGGGCCGGCTCGGCGGGCGTCGCGTGCCAGAGCGAGGCCAGCAGATGGGTCTTGCCGACGCCGTAGCCGCCGTCCAGGTAGATCCCGCGCGGCGCGGCCGGGGCCGCGGGCTTCTTCGCGAACCAGCGGCGCCTGCCGCTCCCGGTCGCGTGCGCACCGCCCAGGCCCGCGGCGAAAGTGCTCAGCACGGTGACCGCCTCGGTCTGGCTGGGCTGCTGCGGATCGGGGACGTACGTGTCGAAGCGGACGGAGTCGAAGCGCGGCGGCGGCACCATCTCGGCGACCAGACGGTCGGCGGGGACATGGGGCTCGCGGGCGCACAGGGACAGCGGGACCGCTTCGGTTATGGGACTGGTCGACACGGTCCCCAACTCTACGGGCCGTGCCAGACTGCACGGTATGCGACGCCTGTTCCCTGTGACCGACCCGACAGCCGACACCCATGATCGCGAGTGGGGGCTGGACGAGCTGGCCGACGCCTACGCCTATCCCGCCGGGGACCAGGTGTGGCTGCGCGCCAACATGGTCTCGTCCCTGGACGGGGCGGCCCAGCACGAGGGCCGCTCGCAGCCGCTCTCCTCCGACATGGACATGCGGATCTTCGGCACCCTGCGGGCGCTGGCCGACGCGGTGGTCGTCGGGGCGGAGACGGTGCGCCAGGAGGGCTACCGTCCGGCCCGCGCGCGGGACGCCTTCGCGGAGCGCCGGGCCGCCGCCGGGCAGGGCCCCGCCCCGGCCATCGCCGTGGTCAGCGCGAGTCTCGAGCTGGACTTCACCCTCCCGCTCTTCACCTCCCCACTGGTGCCGACCCTGGTCCTGACCGGCGCGGCGGCCGCCCCGGACCGGGTGTCCGCGGCCGAGAAGGCGGGCGCGGAGGTGGTGATCGCGGGCGACGGGGTGGGCGTCGACCCTGCCCGCGCCGTACGGGCCCTGGCGGACCGGGGCCTGCGGCGGCTGCTCACCGAGGGCGGGCCGAGGCTGCTCGGCCAGTTCATCGCGGCCGGGGTGCTGGACGAGCTGTGCCTGACCGTGTCTCCGACCCTCACCGCGGGGGACGCGCAGCGGATCGCGGGAGGCCCGTCGAGGGCGGTCCCCGAGCGCTTCGCGCTGGCATCGCTGCTGGAAGAGGCCGGGTTCCTGTTCACCCGCTACCGTCGGACCTGACGGATTCGACGGATCTGACAATCCGCGGAATTTGTCGCTCCGGTTAGCTTCCGGCGGGCACTATTACTCTCGGACCCCGTGCGAGCACGGGGAAGGATGGTTCCGCAGAAGGGCTCCTGACGTGTTCACAAGCGTATTGATGATCGAGAAGCCCCTCACGTCCGTCGACGTGGAATTCGTCACGACCTTGCACGGCGACGAACCGATCTCGTTCATCGTGCTCATGCAGCCGCGCGGAGACCAGGCGGATCTCCTGCTGCGCGCCATCGACGACGTCGCGATGGGAGAGCTGAAGGAAGCCGTCCGCGAGGGCGAGGAGCCCGAGGGAGAGGACGCCAGGAAGCCCGCGGAGCTCGCCCTGGAGCACTCGCTGACCGTCCTGCGGGCGGCCGGGGCGGAGGCCGTCGGCCAGGTCGTCGAGGACCACCCGCTCGACAAGATGAAGTCGGTCGTCGAGGAGTCCGGCGCCGACGAGGTCATCGTGCTCACCGCGCCCCACTACGTGGAGGAGTTCTTCCACCGGGACTGGGCCTCCCGTGCGCGGCACAAGGTCGGCGTACCGGTGCTCAAGCTCTTCGCGCACAGCGAGTAGGCGCGCAGGCGTCCACCCGGGCGCTGTCACCCCGGTGGTCCCGCCCCGTGGTCCGCCGTGAACGTGGCACGACCCCTCGGGATCCACTGGGCCATGAGCAAGGAATTAGGCTGGGGGCTTCGTACGAGCACGACGTCGCACCCCGCACCTCGCACCCTGGGAGACACACACATGGCATCCGGCATCCCCCACGCCATGGAACGGCCGCACTTCATCGGTATCGGCGGCGCCGGAATGTCCGGGATCGCGAAGATCCTCGCCCAGCGGGGCGCCAAGGTCGCGGGCAGTGACGCCAAGGAGTCAGCCACCGCGGAGTCGCTGCGGGCGCTCGGTGTGACCGTTCACATCGGACACGCCCCCGAGCACCTCGCGGACGATGCCTCCTGTGTTGTCGTCTCCAGCGCGATCCGCGCCGACAACCCGGAACTGGCCCGCGCCGCCGAGCTCGGCGTGCCCGTCGTGCACCGCTCCGACGCGCTCGCGGCGCTCATGCGGAGCGCGCGCACGATCGCCGTCGCCGGCACGCACGGCAAGACCACGACGACGTCGATGCTCGCCGTCGCACTCGGCGAACTGGGCCTCGACCCGTCGTACGCGATCGGCGGCGACCTCGCCGGGCCGGGGACCAACGCCCGCCACGGCGAGGGCGGCATCTTCGTCGCCGAGGCCGACGAGAGCGACCGCAGCTTCCAGAAGTACGACCCCGACGTCGCGATCGTCCTCAACGTCGAGCTCGACCACCACGCCAACTACGCGTCGATGGACGAGATCTACGAGTCGTTCCAGGCGTTCGTCGCCAAGATCCCGGCCGGCGGCACCCTCGTCGTCGGCGAGCACGCGGGCGCCCGGGAACTGGCGTCCCGCGTCTCCGCCCGCGAGGACCTGACCGTCGTCCGCGTCGGCGAGTCCGCGGACTCCGACGTCCGGATCCTCCGGATCACCCCGAACGGCATGACCAGCGAGGTCACCGTCGCCCTCCCGGACCGCGGCGAGCTCACCTTCACCGTCTCGGTCCCCGGCCGCCACTACGCCCACAACGCCGCCGCCGCCCTCGCCGCCGGCGTCCGCATGGGCATCGACCCCGCCGACCTGGCCCGCGCCCTCACCGCGTACACCGGCGTCGGCCGCCGCCTCCAGCTCAAGGGCGAGGCGTCGGGCGTCCAGGTCATCGACTCGTACGCGCACCACCCCACCGAGATGACCGCCGACCTGGAGGCCATGCGGGCCGCGGCGGGCGACCGGCGGCTGCTGGTCGTCTTCCAGCCCCACCTCTTCTCCCGCACCCAGGAGCTCGGCACCGAGATGGGCCAGGCCCTCGCCCTCGCCGACGCCTCCGTGGTCCTCGACATCTACCCGGCCCGCGAGGACCCGATCCCGGGTGTCACCAGCGCCCTCATCACCGAGGCCGCCGACGCGGCCGGGGCCCGGGTGACTCCCGTCCACGACAAGGCGACCGTCCCGGACGTGATCGCGGGAATGGCCGCACCCGGCGATCTGGTTCTCACCATGGGCGCGGGCGACGTGACGGATCTCGGACCGGAGATCCTGGCCCGCATGTCCCGCTGATCGAACCGAGGGAGAGCGAGCATGGCGTACGACATCGACAAGCCGGACGAGCAGTGGCGCGCGGAGCTGACACCGGCGGAATACCAGGTCCTGCGCCAGGCCGGCACCGAGCCCGCGTTCCGCGGTGAGTACACGGACACCAAGACCAAGGGTGTCTACTCCTGTCGGGCCTGCAGCGCCGAGCTCTTCACCTCGAACGAGAAGTTCGATTCGCACTGCGGCTGGCCGTCCTTCTACGACCCGAAGGACACGGACGCGGTCGAACTCCTCGTGGACAGCTCCCACGGCATGATCCGCACGGAGGTGCGGTGCGCCAGGTGCGGCTCGCACCTCGGGCACGTCTTCGAGGGCGAGGGGTACGCGACCCCGACGGACCAGCGGTACTGCATCAACTCGATCTCGCTGCGGCTGACGCCGGACGAGGGCTGAGACAGGGAAGGGCCCGGAAGCGAACGGCTTCCGGCCCTTCCGTATGTCGCACGGCATGTCGTACGGCGCGTCCGTATGCCGTACGGCGCGGCTCAGGCGGCCGGAGCCGATGCGCCGGGCTGGACGCCGGCGTCCGTGCCGTCGTGGGTCGCGTCCGGCTCGACGCCCATGGTGATCGTGCCGACGACACCCCGGTCGATGTGCCCCTTGCGGTACTTCAGCTTCAGCAGACCGCCCGTGACCCCGCTCTGGTCGTAGATGGTGTCGTCCTGGAGCTTCGTGCGCTCGGTCGTGCTGGTGCTGTACGGGGCGACCTCGGCGGAGGCCAGGACCGACTCCTCGTCGAAGAAGAACTGGCCGGTGTGGCAGGTGTGCCCGCCTTCGTAGCCGGAGTACGTGAGCGTGCCGCCCACGTGCACCTTGGTGTGGATGTGCACGGTACGGCCGCGGTACCAGCCAGGGAAGATCGTCCGGAACTCGACGAAGCCGCCGCGGTCGGTGAGCTGGGTGCCGCGCAGGTAGCGTTTGTCGTCGGTGGGCTCCTCGTGCATCCCGCCGCCTCCGCCGGGGCCGCCGGACGGGGGCGCACCGGTCGGGGTACCGGTCGGTGCGCCGGTGGGGGGTTCGCCGGTCGGCGTGCCCTCGGGAGGTGTGCCGCCACCGCCGCCTCCACCCGTACTGAGACTCTCGTAACCCGAATAGATGCCGAGCGCATCGCAATGCCAGATGTCAACGGCCGCATTGCGCAGCGGCTTGCAGGTCTCGGCGTCGATCACCTTGAGCCGGAGGGTGAGCGGGATGCCCTCCTTGCCCTCGGTGATGTCCTTGCGGATCTTGTCGGCGTCGATGTAGTACGGGCCCTCGGTCGTCTCCGACGTGAGCTTGTAGCACGCCTCACCGGTGGCTTCGGCGCGCTTGCTGTCCTCTCCTGCGGAGGCCGTCGTCACGGCCACAGCGCCGATCCCGGCGGCCGCGACTGCCGCCCCGCCCGCCAGGAGTACCCGGCGCCGCGACATGTTCCGCTTGTGAGCCGGTCCCTGTGCCTGTCCCTGTCCCTGTGTTTCTGTCATGAGCAGGGACGCTAGGCAGCGGAGCTGAGAGGGGCGTGGGCGCGAGCTGTGAGTTCCTGTGAGCCCGGCCCGCGCCAGGGCCCGAGGCGGAGATGCGGTGGCGCCGGCAGCGGTACTGCATCGACTCGACCTCGCCGGGCCTGAGCCGAGCGCTCGAGCGCCGAGAGCGGGCCCGGGGCGCCCGGCTACGCGGGCAGGACCGCCTGGATGCCGGAGAGGGTGAAGACCCGCTCGTCCTCGCGCAGATGGCAGTACGCGTAGAGATGGGGCGGGTCGAAGTCCATGCCGCTCACCGTACGGACGGTGCGGCTGCCCGAGGCTGCGATGTACTCGATCGTGATGGGTTCACCCTCGTGGATGGCGTGGGCGAGCTGCCGGATGTCCGTGAGGGTGAGTGCCTTCGCGCAGCCCGCGAGGATTTCCTCGGTGTCGCTGCCGAAGGGGATGCCGCGGTCCGGGGCGGGGTGCGGTTCGCGGTCCGGGGCCAGGAGCAGGCGGTCGGGGAGGTCGGAGGCCGGGGCGACGGGGTGGGTGGCCTTTCGCGGGCGGGGGAGGGGCTGCGTGGCGCGGAGCTGCTCGGGGCGTTCGATGCGGACCGAGCCGTCGTCCGCCTCGGCCACGGGTGCGTACCCCTCTTTGCGCAGGGCATCGAGGGCCTTGGGCAGCGGGGTGCGACAGAGCAGCACGGTCGGGGCCAGCGAGCGCAGGCCCAGGGGCGCGAGCCCCCGGTGGACGGCGATCTCGGCGAGCAACGCTGTGTCGTCGCTGTGGATCACACATGCTGCGGGGGCGAGACGGAGCTGCCCGTGCCGGCGTGCGGTGTCGGCGATCAGATACGTGAGGGCCTGGGGCAGCGGGCCGTCCGAGACGTCCGCGAGGTCCGCCTCGACGTCGGCCGGTGTGCGGCCCGCGTCCAGCGCGCGGCGCAGCGACGCCGGGCCGAAGCGCCAGACGGAGGCCGTGCCGTGGGCCTCCCGGTCGGCGAGCGAGTCCAGGAGGGCGGCGAGCCGGGCCGTGGGGGTGCCGGTCACCACCGCGGTGAGATCAGCCCCCATGCGGACCTTTCCGGAGGCGCCCGGCAGCAGGTTCGCGGCACGCCGGTCCAGCAGCGCGAGGTCGTCGTCCAGCAGTGCTGTCCCGAAAGGGGACAGGGCGCCGCGGGCGAGGACGCCCAGCAGCCCGGCCTCGTGGATCAGTGCGGCGAACGGTGTGCTGTCCTGCGGAAGTTCATGGGCGAACGGCCGGTACCAGGCCACGAGCGCGCCCAGGGCGGCCGTATTCCGTACGCCATGTGAGCCGGGAAGGCCGGCCGCGGCGGTCAGCAGTCCCTGACGGGCGACCAGACAGCCGGAGCAGGGTGCCTTCCGCGCCACGGCCGGCAGGGCCTTGCCCTCGTCGTTCCGTGCAGCGGAGGGCGTGGAGCCGAGCAGCCACCAGGCCCGGAGCAGCTCGCCGTACCGGTCGGCGGGTTCCCGCACCGCCCAGTCGTCGTAGGCATCGGTGACGAGCAGGTTCCGGCCCTCGTACGCCAGCAGCCCGGCCGCGTACGCACACTCCAGCACCAGCCGCACCACCGGCTCTTCGGCCTGAACCGCCTTGCCGATACGGCCGAGTTCACCTGATTTCTCCCAGGAGGCCCCGTCCTTCAGGGCGGGGAGGAATGGGTCCTTGGCGCGGAGCCGCGAAGCGGCGGAGTTCCCTGCATAACCGTCGTGACCTGTGCTTTCGGCTGTTGTCAGTGGTGACGCTTAGGTTGTTGGCGTGAAGGTCGTGGTGCAGGTGAAGCTGCTGCCGTCGCCCGA
>NZ_JBHWKX010000126.1:0-11758 GCF_042730885.1 Streptomyces sp. NPDC059909 | reverse complement strand
CTTCAGAACCAGTGAAGTCAGGATGATCAAGAGATCGCAGAGTGGCTCACTTTTCATCCGCCGTCCGTGGCCCTCGTTTCACCCGTTGCCGAGAGACGTCCGCGCCACGTCCGGGACCTTCAGCTGCGCAAGCTCTTCGTCCTGCCCCAGTGGCAGTCACACTGGTTCTCGTCGGCGCGGGCGGTCATACCGCGGAAGGTGACGGCCAAGCAGTCCAAGGCACGGTCGAGTCGGAGCCGTGCGGGAGTGTCGTTGAGGTTCATCGTTGTCGGCACAGCCTCAGGGGGACTTCGGTTGGCTTGCGCCAACCGAAGTTCACAACCGCCATCGTCACGAGGGGTGGCTTCTTCTCCCAGGCGAACTGCGGGTGGCATGCACGCTCATGGACCGACTCGCCGCCAGATCTGGTGTCGCAGCGCCGTTGTTACTGCTGGTCGAGGGCTGCAGCGACCTCGTCCATGATGTGCTGCCAGTGCGCCCGCTGTTGTTCGCGCTGTTCGGCGCTCGCCAGGTGCTCCTGGTGGAAGCGGAGCATCGTCCGGGCCCCGTCGGCGGCGGGGGCGAGGGCGACCTGGACCGTGGTGGTGCCGTGAGTGACGCGGATACGGTCGGCCGCGCGGTATCCGCGCACCTCACCCGTCTCTCCTGCGGCCGTCCGGTAGGGGGCACCGCGTTCCGGGGTGAGGACTGTGCCGGGCCCGAGCCAGAGGGCGAGCCCGTCAGGGCTGCTGATGAAGTCCCAGACGACGGACGCGGGGTGGGGCAGCGTGCGGGACACGCCGATCTGCCAGCCGGCGTCCTTGGTGAGTCCAGTGGGCATTGTGGTCATCCTTCCTCGGACTGGCGGGCGCGCAGCGCCCTTACCTTGTGGCGGTTGCCGCAGTGCTCCATGGAGCACCAGCGGCGGCGGCCGGGGCGTGAGGTGTCGACGTAGACGAGGTGGCAGTCCTCGGCGGCGCAGGTGCGGATGCGGTGCGCGAAGGGTCCGGTCAGCAGCTCGACGGCGTCCCGGGCGACGGTGGCCACCAGATGCGTGCCGCTGGGGGTCCCGGCCCACTGCCGCTTCCCAGCCGGCGTGATGGCGGGCGCCAGGGCCGGACAGGCGGCCGCCTCGTTGATGGCCTCCAGGTCGCCGGGCGGGTGTGGCTCGCCGCGCGTGTGGGCGGTTACCACCCGGAACAGCGCGTCGCGCAGCCTTCGCGCGTCGGCCACCTCGGCTTCGGAGATTTCCAGTACGGGCGACGGCGTCAGCCGTGACCGCTCCGCCCAGGCGGCCAGGTCGGCGGGTTCGTGCAAGACCTCGTACCGGCGATAGGGGCCGGGACCGCCTGTGGTCAGCAGTTCCAGGCACAGCGCGCCGGGGTCGAACCGGTAGGCGACGCCGGTATGGGAGTACAGCGTCAGCCCCTTGGTTGCGGAGGAGTCCATGAAACCACTATAACTGGTTACATGGCATTGAGTTGGAAACTGGTCATCGACAGCACGAACGCGCCCGCCCTCGCGGACTTCTGGGCCGAGGCCCTGGACTACGAGGTGGAAGACCCCAGCGCTCTCGTCGAGCAACTGCTGGCCGCCGGCCACATCAACGAGGAGGCGGTCACCGAGCATCACGGCCGCAAGACGTTCCGCGGCTACGCTGCGATCCGCCACCCCGAGGACCCGTTCGACGAGACCAGCGGTGTCGGCCGCGGCCGGCGGCTGCTCTTCCAGGACGTGCCCGAGGGCAAGTCCGGCAAGAACCGCCTGCACCTCGACGTCCACAGCGAGCCCGGCGGCCTCAACAAGCTGGTGGCCCGGCTGGAAGACCTGGGGGCGACCCGCGTCCGCGAGGTCGACAAGGGACCTGCCGGGCACTGGTGGATCATGCAGGATCCCGAAGGCAACGAGTTCTGCGTGGCGTAGGCGGGGCCGCAACCTGCTGCGGAGGCGCCATGGCCCTGCGCACCGAGCACCTGGTGATCAGCCAGTTCAAGAAGATCGCTGCCGGGAAGGTCGCCGTCCTTGCCACTCACAACCTGACCTGCCCGCCGGCTTACAGGTCTTCGTGCTCGCTCGCGCTGGCCGGAGTCACCGTCAGCACCGCCGCCAGCACCACAAACAGGCCGATCGCACGCTTACGCACAAGAGCCCCCTGTTGAATTGGTGTTCGCGCTGCTTTCCGTGCTCAGTGTGCGCGTCGCCGTGAGACTCGGGCACGGCACAAGAACGCCACTCAGGAGTGCATGAGGTTCAGCGGCAGATGGCGCCGTAGGCGGGGGATCCGACGAGTTTGGCGTATTTGCCAAGGACGCCGGTGGTGTAGCGCGGGGTATGGGGTTTCCAGTGGCCGCGGCGCCGGGCCAGTTCTTCGTCGTCGACGAGGAGGTCGAGGCGGCGGGAGGGCATGTCGAGGCGGATCCGGTCGCCGTCGGCGACCAGGGCGATGGGGCCCGCGACGGCTGCTTCGGGGGCGACGTGGCCGACACACAAGCCGGTGGTGCCGCCGGAGAAGCGCCCGTCAGTGAGCAGGAGCAGGTCTTTGCCCAGACCGGCGCCTTTGATGGCACCGGTGACGGCGAGCATCTCCCGCATTCCGGGACCGCCTTTCGGGCCTTCGTAGCGGATGACGGCGACGTCGCCGGGGTGCAAGGTGCCGGCCCTGAGGGCGTCCATGGCCTCTTGCTCGCCGTCGAAGACGCGAGCGGTGCCTTCGAAGACCTGAGAGTCGAAGCCGGCACTCTTGACGACCGCGCCCTCGGGGGCGAGGGAGCCGTGGAGGATCGTCAGCCCGCCGGTCGGGTGCAGCGGGCTGCTCAGCGGGTGGATGACCTTCCCGTCCGGTTCCGGTGGAGCCACAGCCGTCAGGTTGTCCGCGACCGTCCTGCCGGTAACGGTCAGGCAGTCCCCATGCAGCAGACCGGCGTCGAGCAGGGCCTTCATCACCACGGGCACGCCGCCGATGCGGTCCACGTCGGTCATCACGTACCGACCGAAGGGCTTCACGTCGGCCAGGTGCGGGGTGCGGTCGGCGATCCTGTTGAAGTCGTCGAGGACCAGGTCGACTCCGGCCTCGTGGGCGATCGCGAGCAGGTGCAGGACGGCGTTGGTCGAGCCGCCCAGCGCCATGACCACGGCGATCGCGTTCTCGAATGCCTCGCGGGTCATGATCTGCCGCGTGGTGACTCCAGCGTCGACCAGCTTCACGACGGCCTGTCCGGAGCGGCGCGCCAGCTCATCGCGGCGCGGGTCAGGGGCAGGCGGGGAGGCGCTTGCGGGCAGCGCCATACCCAAAGCCTCGGCGGCGCTGGCCATGGTGTTGGCGGTGTACATCCCTCCGCAGGCGCCCTCGCCCGGACAGGCGTGCCGCTCGATCGCGTCGAGTTCCTCTCGGCTGATCCTGCCCAGAGCGCACGCCCCGACTCCTTCGAAGGCGTCGATGATGGTCAGATCCCGTCCATGCAGGCGGCCGGGCAGGGTCGAGCCCGCGTAGACAAAAACGGCTGCCACATCCAGGCGGGCGGCGGCCATGAGCATCCCCGGCAGCGACTTGTCACATCCCGCCAGCAGCAGCACGCCGTCCAGCCGCTCGGCGAACATCACCGTCTCCACCGAGTCCGCGATGACCTCCCGGCTGACCAGCGAAGCACGCATACCCTCGTGCCCCATCGAGATGCCGTCGGAGACCGAGATCGTGCCGAACTCCAACGGGAAGCCGTCTGCCTCGCGCACGCCATCCTTGCCGGCCTGGGCCAGGCGATCCAGCGACAGATTGCACGGCGTGATCTCGTTCCAGGATGAGGCGATCCCGATCTGTGGCTTGTCAAAGTCCGCATCGGTCATCCCCACGGCACGCAGCATCGCTCGCGCACCCGCACGCTCATAGCCGTCAGTGACATCCCTGCTCCGCGGCTTGCGGTCAGTCGCTTTCTCAGACACGACAGCCACCCTGTTCTTAGGCGTCGGCTTATGGCGTCCACCAGCCTGCCGCAGGCAGGCCACCACCGCATCACAGCGCCGCGGCAAGCCGGCCGATGGCAGCGAATGCGGCATCCTTCCGGCGGATTGGTCATTTCACCGGCCATGACGTGCACTTACGTTTGGCTTGCGCGCATCGGCTGGGAAACGGGTACCGCTCCGGCTGCCGTGTCCGGCAACTGGCCCGCGGCCAGTTCCTGCAAGAGCCGCACGACTACGGACCGCCGTCATGGCGTCAGGAACGCCGCCTCAGAGGGATTGTCAGGGTCGCGTACCCGCAACCACCTTCTCGACGATGTCCTCTACGCCCCCCAGCCGGTCTTCACGCCCGAGGCGATCGAGATGCCGGCTCCCAGCAGCAGTGCGTACACACCCGGGCTCGTGTGCACGTGGCCGCCACTTGGCCGCTCGTCCCGGCGGTTACGCCCACCGCATGCGCCGATCGCGGACAGCTGTTCCACCCGCTCCGGTGCCAGCGTCGCCGCCCTGCTCCGCTGGTTCCCGATCCATACCCCGAGCTTGATGAGCGGCTGAAGCATGGCGAAGGACAGGGTGCCCGCCGCCAGGGCGAGGAATATCGCGCCCGGCGAGCGGCGCCGAGACGTCATGATCATGCTTCTTCCCTTGGACGTGTGAGCCTCGTTGCCGAGGGGGCTTCACCTCATGCGTCGCGCGGGAGGCCGGAAGCGTCGGGAGCGGTCTCGCGTGGACACGTTGCGTGACGGGCTGGCGCCGGCTCGGCGCGACGGGCGCTCGGAGGAGGGACCGTCGGTACGCCCGCGCCAACCCCTTGCTGACGTGCGCGTCGGTTATGCGGTGGTGGTGTCGTTGTCCGGGGTGCCGCTGCCTTCGTAGGAGCCGAGGTTGTCGACGAGGTCGGCGATTTCGGGGTGGTCGGCGTAGCGGTCGGTGTGGACCTTGGCGATCTTGTCGCCGATTGCGGGGTCCTCGTCGTCCGTGAGGCCGAGGGAGACCATGTTCTTGACCAGGGGCAGGCCGACTTCGTCGATCTTGCGGTGGAGCGGGGCGTACATGTAGGTGCGGTAGGCGTTGATGTCCTTGAGGCGTACATGGCGCCGTATTCGAACTCGCCGCCGAAGTCGCGGCCGCCGACCCACTGCTCGACGGCGTCGAGCTCGCGGCCGAGCCGGCGCAGGAGCTCGAGGGCGTGGTCGGCCTGGTCCTGGGGGCGTCCGGCTTCATGGCGATGCGGATCTGGTGGTAGATCATGCTGACCTTCATTCTCTGGATGGATTTAACGCAACAATTTGTTGTGTTTACGAAGAGGGAAAGCCCGAGCGGGTCATCCGGGCCGGGGAGGCGTTCTGGGAGCCGGGAGGCGATGTGATCCATTACCAGGACGGGAACAACCGCACAGACATGCGGAGCCGCTTCATCGTCACAATGATGTGCGAGCCCGGCAAGCCCATGCTCGTCCTCGTCGACGAGGACGAACTGGCACAGCGCAAGGACAGGCGAGCACCACGACCGTCCTAGGTACCTACCGCCCCGGATTCATGCCCGCCGCCTCGCTCAGGCCGGCGCTCCACCGGCCGCGATCAAGCAGGCCATCCAGACCATGCGCACGACCCTCAAGACCGCCTGAACTCAGTCTTCATTCCTCAAGTCGGCGTCGCCGGCAAAGCCGCTGTCTGCTGTCCCGTTCCGAGCGGGCGTGTGCCACAGCCCTGACCGCCTCGCGGTGCGCCTGTCCGCTCCCTGATCTTGTCACTGAGGTCGCCATCTTGTCACTGAGGTCGCCGCCGCCCGCCGATGCGTCGAGCTGCGGGAATCAGTGATCCCGGTCTGCGCTCGGCGGGAATGTCGGTCGCCGGGATGCGCCGTCACCATCGTGCTGCCCGTCTCCGGCGTCGACCGGGCCAAAGCTTTCTACGAAGCGCCGGGATCCCGTCTGGATCTCGACACAGCCGTCAGTGAGGACTGGCGCGCGGTGCACTTCACGCCGCCCGGATCCGGGGACTCGATCATCTTCGGCAAGGGGATCACCTGCGCCGCCCACGCCCACCTGCGCGAAAGGCCTGCGGCTGCTGGCCACAGTCTTCCCGCAAGCGGCGCCCCGCCAGCTTATTTAGGCTGGAGAGGCTGGAGGACAGGGCCTCACAACCGCTCGGCACCTGACCCCAAGGCCCTCGGTCCGCGAAGCCGGCCCGGCCGCTCGGCCGCACGTCCGAAAACCTTTCACACACCACACGCGCGTGTGATCACACCCTCACTCAGCTCCACATAAGGAGATTGAACCGATGGTTGCCAGCAATCTTGTTCTCCTCGGAAACGCCGGTGGCGTGGGCCGCACGGTCCTCGACCGACTGCGCGCGCAGGACGTGCCGGTGCGGGTGATGGTCCGGCGCGACGACGATCGTGCGGCCGAGTTGCGTGCGCTCGGCGCGGAGGTGGTCGTCGGCGATCTGACCCGGCCCGAGAGTGTCGCGGCCGCGCTGGAGGGTGTCGGGAGGATGTACTTTGCGATGCCCGTGTCGCCGGACCATCTGCTGGCGACGACTGTGGTGGCCAGCGTGGCGCGGGAGCAGGGGGAACTGGACGCCCTCGTTGGCATGTCCCAGATGACGGTGTCGCAGATGACCGCCACCAGCACCGCGGAGTCGCACCAGCAGCGGCTGCACTGGCTTGCGGAGCAGGTACTGAACTGGTCGGGCCTGCCGGTGGTGCACATCCGGCCGACGTCGTTCCTGGACAACCCGCTGTTCACCGTGCTGCCGGCCCGGTCGATCCGGGAGAACGGCACGATCGCGCTGCCGTTCGGCACCGGGCGCACATCGCCGGTCGCCGTGGACGATGTCGCCCGGGTGGTCTCCACCGTGCTGCGCGACCCGGCCCCGCACGTCGGGAACGTCTACGAGCTGACCGGGCCGCGCACGGTCGACATGACGGAGATGGCGGAGGAGTTCTCGCGGGCGTTGGGGCGTCCGGTGTCCTATGTGGACGTGCCGTTGGACCAGTGGCGGGCCGAGGTGCTCGCCAAGGTGGGCCTGCCGCCGCATACCGAACAGCACATCGCCACCATGGCCCGACTGCACCGCGAGAACCGCTATGACCGTGCGACCGACGACGTCGAACGTGTGACGGGCGTACCTGCCCAATCGATCGAGGCGTTCGTGTCCGCTCGCAAGGACTTCTACCTGGGCTGAGCTCCCCGGCCGATCCCAGACGCTCGCCACAGAAGTACGGCCCCTGGGTGGCTTCCGCGGCGGTCCCCCTGCCCTGCCCTGGCCGGCCGTGTCGGGCCCGCAACCGGCCGCGGTCCGGGGTGATCGCCACCCTGCCCCCTCCAGTGGCCGGTTGCACTCGTACGATCTCGCCGTCGCACTGTGCATCGGGAGGGGAAACAGGGTGGGGAGAACTGGAAGAGGCAGGCTGACGACTGCGGTTGTCGTGTCCTGCGCCGCTGTGGTCGGCTCGGTGGTCATGCCCGCCGACGCCATGGCGAAGCCCATTGCCGCGCCGGCGGATTTCAACGGGGACGGCTACCACGACCTGGTCGTCCCGGCGCCCGCGGCGACGGTGGGAGGCAAGGTCGGTGCGGGCGCGGTCGTGGTCCTGTACGGCTCCAGGACCGGAGTCTCGACCCTGCGCAAGGCCGTCATCACGCAGAACACCGCCGGCGTGCCGGGCACCGCGGAGGCCAACGACCTCTTCGGTGCTTCGACGGCGTTCGCCGACCTGGACAATGACGGTTTCAGCGACCTGATTGTCGGAGCACCCAACGAGGGAACCAGCGCCGCGAACACCGGCATGGTCACCGTGCTGTGGGGTGGCAAGAACGGCCTGGCCGCCGGCAGCACGCTCCCCGTGCGGACGGTCGAGGGCGGCCGGTACGGACTGGATGTCGCCGCGGTGCGCGACAAGTACGGACCGCATGTACTGGTCGCCGGCTACGACGGGTCGATGGAGTTCAAGTACTCGATCAAGCGCGACGGGTCCGTCGGCGAGACTGTGCTGAACTGCTGTACCCCCTCGGTCGCCGTCACCGACTACGGGGACTTCCGGCACTCCGGAATCGCCGATCGGATCGTGACCTCGGTCCGGGTGGGGGGCTACAGCGGTGGCCTCGTGTACGTCAATCCCGTAGACACCACCCGCCTGCCCGTCGACGGCACGACCACCGCAACCGGAGATGTCAACGGCGACGGCTATCACGACCTTGTCATCGGCGACCCCGACGAACCGGTCAACGGCACCAACGGCCACCTGGGCGGCGAGCTCACTCTCTGGTACGGCGGTCCGAACGGTCTTGCTGCGGCACCGGTGCACATCAGCCAGGACACCGCCGGCGTCTACGGCACGTCGACGAAGTACAACAAGTTCGGCACCGCCGTCGCCGTCGCCGATCTGAACAAGGACGGCCTCGGCGAGATCATCGTCGGTGTGCCCGGCCAGCAGCGCAACGGCCAGGCTCATGCCGGAGCCGTCGTCGTCATCCCCGGCCGGAGAACCGGCACGCCCGGCGCCGGCTCGTACGAGATCTCCCAGGAGAGCGGGTCGGTACCCGGGGTGTCGGAGAGGGGCGACGGGTTCGGTCTCACGCTTGCGGTCGGCGACGTCAAGGCGGACGGTCACCCTGACCTGATCATCGGCGCGGAGGGCGAGGACAACTACCGCGGCGCGGTGTGGGTCCTGCCGGGCACCGCCACCCGCCCCCTCGGAACGGGCAGCGTAGAACTGACCGCGGGGAAGCTCGGAGTGGTCGGGACCTCCTCCCCCTGGGTCGGCGGCTTCCCGCCGTCGTGACCTTGGGCCACGCCCCGCCCCGTCATCGGGCGGGGCATGGGGCACTGCGGCTCGGCGGCGTTCGCCGGGCAAATCTTCGGGATCAGCGGTCACGGGCTGGGGCGTCCCCTCGGTTTCGGAGCCAGTTCGAACGGGTCGTCATGTCCGGTAAATCGCCTCGGACATCGCCCACACTTCATGCTCCTCCGCCTCCGTCCGGGGCCGACCCCGCCTCTCGGCGGAACGAGTCTCTCTGCGAGGATCCGCCCATGGATCGCGCAGACGCCCTCGTCGGACTCGAAGACCGCCCCTGGGCGGAACTGAACCATGCCTTCGGAACTGCGGAGAACCTTCCCGCCGTCCTGCGTTCCCTCGCGGGCGACGCCCCAGAGGCCGCGGACGAAGCCATGGACGAGCTCTACGAAACCATCCTGCACCAGGGCACCGTCTACGCGGCGACGGCCGAGGCGGTGCCGTTCCTGGCACGCCTGGCGGCGGCCGGACACAGGAGCGCCGAACTCCTCGTCCTGCTCGGCGGCATCGCCGAGAGCGGCGACGAGTACGAGGTCGCACCGGACGCCTGCCGCGCGGCGGTGGCCGCGCAACTCCCGTTGATCCTGGGCCTGACGGACGCCGAGGAGGCGAAGGTGCGGCAGGCCGCCGTCTGGGCGGCCGGGCACACCGCCGCCCCTGCCGAGGCGTGGGCCGCGCTGGAGCGGCGCTGGGAGGAGGAGCGCGACGAGGTCGTGCGGGCGGAGCTGGTGACCGCGTTGGTACGGCTCGACGCGGCGCGCGGCAGCGCCGCGGCCGTCGCCTCCCTCGCTCCGGGAGCTCCGGCCCGGCTGCGTATCACCGCTGTCCTTGCCTGCCTGGCGGCGGGCGTTGTGTGGGACGCCGCCCAGCACGACGCGGTGCTCGCCGCGCTCCCGGCCGACGGCCTGGTCTCCGGGTTCGAGGAGTGCGAGCCGCTGCAGGCCGTGGTCGCCGCGCTGCTGCGCCGCGACACGGACGAGGATCGGGAGGCCGCTTTTGCGCTGCTGGAGGCCGTCCTGAGGATTCCGGCGCGGGACGTACGGGCCGAGGCCGTGTGGGCGGCGGACCACGCGTGCATGGTCTCCCGCTCCGCTCCGGCGCGGCTGCTGCCTTCGCTGCTCCCGCTGCTCGACGAACGGGAGTCGGCGCGGAGCGTGGTGTCCCTGCTCGACAAGTTCGCGGAGCAGGCGGGCGAGGGCAGCGCGGCGCTGGCCCGGCTCGCCTCGGGGGACGGTGACCTGGCGGACCGTGCGCTCGCGGCGCTCGTGACGGCTGCTCCCGGCCTGGCAGCCCCGCTGCTCGCCGAGCATCTGCCGGAGCGCCCCCGGGCGCTGGCCGCCGCGTCCGAAGCCCGTGCCCATGGCAAGGCCGCGAGCAGCCCTCTCCCGTACGACTCCGCGCTGCTCGACGCGATCCGACGACGCCTCGCCGAACCGGGGCTGAGCGGGAACGAGCCGATCCGTCTCGCGCTGCTCGTCGCCTCCTGGGGACGGCGGGCCGCCCCCGCCGTCCCCGAACTGCTTGTCGCGTTGCCCAGGATCCCGCTCGCCGGCCCCGTCGCCCTGGCGGCCGTCTGCCCCGCGGACGGCGAGCCCCGGACCCGTACGGCGGAGCACCTGCGCGAAGCGGCCCTGCGGGGTCCCGACGAGGGGCGTCTGTCCGCGGCGCAGGCCCTGTACGAGCTGACCGGCGAAGCCGGACCGCTCCTTGCCGTGATCCGGGCCGAACTCGTCGGTGACGGCCGCAGCTTGCGGGAGGCGGCACGGCTCATCACCACCCTTGGGGAGGCCGCCGGGGAGCTCGTGCCCGAGGTGCGTGCCGCCCTGCGCGATCGGCCCGAAGGCCGGTCCTTCCCCCGGCTCGACGCCGACGCGGAACTGGCCGCCGCGCTGTGGGGCATCACCGGCGACGCCGCCACAGCCGTTCAGGTGCTCGACGCCGTCATCAGGGCCGACGGCGGTCCCTGGACCCGCTGGACGGCCCTGCGGACGGCGCGCCTCGCGTCCCGGATGGGTCCGGCGGCGCGGCCCCTGCGCCCGGCCCTGGAGCACCTCCTCGCCACGCCCCTGCACGCGCCGGCCGCTGTCCTCGCGCTGCTGGCCGCGCTTCCCGAGGAGGAGCTGCGCGGTCCGCTGGACCGCACCGTCCTGGCCGGTCAGGTCCTGGACGCGGCGGAGAGCGACATCGACGCCGACAGCGCGTTCCAGGCGCTGGCCGCACTGGGCCGTGCCGCCCTCACCGACGAGCACCTGTACAGACTCACGGCCCTGGCCGACCGGGACCGGCGGGTCGTGACCGGCGGCATCGAGGACCAGATCATCCGTGCCGACGAACGCCTGGCCGCCCAGGCCCGCTCGACGCTGTCGGCCCTGACGAATGACACGCTCCCGACCCCCATCGAAGTGTGAGTGGCTCCGTCCGCGAGAAGGCTGTCCGGCATGCGGCGGAGGCGCCCCCGGTCCGAGCCGGGGAACGCGGATTTCGTCCATGACCGGCTCGAACTGGGTGCAGTCCGCCCGCTGCTCCGGCGTGATGAGCAGCGACAGCGGGCGGCACGTCCCGTCCGGGCTCAAGTGCAGCCCGTTAATCATCCCGCCGCGGGACCGGCGGAGAGCTTCGCCTGTCGCACCGCCTCCTCCAGGAACGGACACAGACGCAAGTGCGCGCGCACGCGAACTGATCTTTTTCCGGCTCCTTTTGAGGCAACGGACGGTGTCGGCGGCGGAGCAGTCGGAGCCCCGGCGGCGTGCGGGTGGGCACGCACCGAGGGTGGAGTCCACGTTGATGTTCCAGCCGATGTCGCCCTCGGCGTCGGTGATGGCCTGACCGTGTGGGAGTAGACGTTCCCAGGTGCTGTCGGCCGACCACAACATGTGCCGCTTGTGGATGGTCCGTCAGGGGCCGAAGCGTTCGGGCATCGAAGAGACGCTGCCTAGTCCTGTCTTTCGCAGGTCCTTCGTCGAGGTGGTTCTGCGTCGGGGTGGTGTCCGGGGTGGGGCTGGAGCGTTGTAGGTGGCGTGCCCGT
>NZ_JBHWKX010000125.1:7342-12438 GCF_042730885.1 Streptomyces sp. NPDC059909 | reverse complement strand
CGACAAGAAGAACCGGGCAAGCCAGGCCCTGTTCACCTGCCGGAACTGCGGGGTCGTTGCCCACGCAGACCGGAACGCCTCCCGCAACATCGCCCGCAAGGGCGAGGCCGCGTGGACTGCGGGGCGTGAGTCACGCGCCCCTGCCACCCCATAGGGGTGTCTGGACGGAGGAGCCCACCCAGCAGCCAGTTGGGCACTACCTCCAACCCTGGCCCTTTAGGGCCGGGTCAAGTTGACCTCTACGCGAGATTCGCCCAGCGCTCAAGCCCGCGAGGAGCCTGACCTGCTTCGGGGCTCAGGCCTGGTCCTGCTTCGAGCGCGCGTAGTTCACCAGGAACAGCGCCTCGGCCACCGACAGCCGCTCCAGCTCCTGCGGCGACACGCTCTCGTTCACGGCGTGGATCTGCGCCTCCGGCTCGCTCAGCCCGATGAGCAGGATCTCGGCCTGCGGGTAGAGCGCGGCGAGCGTGTTGCACAGCGGGATGGAGCCGCCCATGCCGGACGTCTGCATCTCCTCGCCCGGGTACGCGACCCGCATCGCCTCGGCCATCGACGTGTACGCCGGGCTGTTCACGTCCGCACGGAACGCCTGGCCCTGGCCCACCTGCTCCAGGCTCAGCCGGGCGTTCCACGGCGTGTGCTTCTCGATGTGGGCGAACAGCAGCTTCGTCGCCTCGGCCGCGTCCTGCCCGGGCGGCACGCGCAGGCTGATCTGTGCGCGGGCGCTCGACGGGATCGACGGGGTCGCGCCGGCCACCGGCGGGCAGTCGATGCCGATGACGGTGACCGCGGGACGCGCCCAGATCCGGTCGGCGACCGTGCCGTGCCCGATCAGGCCCACGCCGTCGAGGACCTTCGCGTCCTTGCGGAAGTCTTCCTCCGGGTACTGCAGCCCTTCCCAGGACGCGTCCGCCGTGAGGCCCTCGACGACCGTCGAGCCGTCCTCGGCCCGCAGCGAGTCGAGGACGCGGATCAGCGCGGCCAGGGCGTCGGGCGCGGCGCCGCCGAACTGCCCCGAGTGCAGGTTCCCTTCGAGGGTGTCCACCTGGACCCGGATCATCGTCATGCCGCGCAGCGTCGCCGTGACGGTCGGCAGCCCGACCCGGAAGTTCCCGGTGTCGCCGATCACGATGGCGTCGGAGCCCAGCAGCTCCGGGTGCGCCTCCGCGTACCGCTCCAGGCCGCCGGTGCCCTGCTCCTCGGAGCCCTCGACGATGACCTTCACGGAGACTGGGACGCCGCCGTTCGCCTTGAGAGCGCGCAGGGCGAGCAGATGCATGATGAAGCCGCCCTTGCAGTCGGCGGCCCCGCGCCCGTACCAGCGGCCGTCCCGCTCGGTCAGCTCGAACGGAGGCGTGATCCACGCCGACTCGTCCAGCATCGGCTGCACGTCGTAGTGCGCGTAGAGGAGCACGGTCGGCGCACCCTCGGGCCCGGGCAGCAGGCCGTACACCGACTGCGAACCGTCGGGGGTGTCCAGCAGCGCGACGTCCTGGAAGCCCTCGGTGCGCAGCGCGTCGGCGACCCACTTCGCGGCCGCCTCGCACTCGCTCTTCGGAGCCACGGCCGGGTCCGCCACCGAATGGAACGCCACCAGCTCCGCGAGCTCCGTCTTGGCGCGGGGCATCAGGGTGGCGACCGTCTCGGCTATCGGATTCGCGGACATGGGCACGCTCCTTGTGGGTGCGACGTTGTGTTCATCGTGTGTACGGCGAAGGTACGGCCGATCCTCCCACAGCGGGGGTCACGGGCCGCGCCCGTAGGATGCCGTCGAGAGCTTGGGCCTTGGGTCGGATCGGGAGCAGAAGCACATCGTGAGCAGCGAGAAGGCAGATGCCGTGGACGGACACGGCGAGCCGGTGTGGGACGTCGTCGTGGTCGGAGCCGGACCGGCGGGAGCGTCGGCGGCCTACGCCGCCGCGGTCGCGGGACGCCGGGTGCTCATCCTGGAGAAGGCCGAGCTGCCGCGCTACAAGACCTGCGGCGGAGGGATCATCGGGCCGTCGCGGGACGCCCTGCCGCCCGGCTTCGAGCTGCCGCTCCAGGACCGGGTGCACGCGGTCACCTTCTCGCTGAATGGCAAGCTGTCCCGTACGCGCCGCTCGCGACGGATGCTCTTCGGGCTCATCAACCGGCCCGAGTTCGACGCCGCGCTGGTCGAGCAGGCGCAGAAGGCGGGCGCCGAGCTGCGCACGGGGGCGACGGTCTCCCGGGTCGAGCAGCACGGGCCGGCCGTGCCTGACCGCCGCACGGTCGCGGTCGTCCTCGCCGACGGTGAGACGGTCCTCGCGCGGGCCGTCGTCGGCGCCGACGGCAGCGCCAGCCGGATAGGAGCGCATGTCGGGGTCAAGCTCGACCAGGTGGATCTGGGCCTGGAGGCCGAGATCCCGGTGCCGGCGACGGTCGCCGAGGACTGGGCGGGGCGGGTGCTCATCGACTGGGGCCCGATGCCCGGGAGCTACGGCTGGGTGTTCCCCAAGGGCAAGGTCCTGACCGTCGGTGTGATCTCGGCGCGTGGCGAAGGGGCCGCCACCAAGCGCTATCTGGAGGACTTCATCGCCCGGCTGGGCCTGGCCGGCTTCGAGCCGTCCATCTCGTCCGGGCATCTGACCCGCTGCCGCAGCGACGACTCGCCGCTGTCGCGCGGACGGGTGCTGGTCTGCGGGGACGCGGCCGGGCTGCTGGAGCCGTGGACGCGCGAGGGCATCTCGTTCGCCCTGCGCTCGGGGCGCCTCGCGGGGGAGTGGGCGGTACGGATCGCCGAGGCGAACGACGCCGTGGACGCCCGCCGCCAGGCGCTGAACTACGCCTTCGCCATCAAGGCGGGGCTGGGCGTCGAGATGGGTGTCGGCCGGCGCATGCTCGCGGTGTTCGAGCGGCGCCCGGGGCTGCTGCACGCGGTGATCACCGGGTTCCGGCCGGCCTGGAAGGCCTTCGCGGACATCACCCGCGGCTCGACGTCGCTGGCGGGCATCGTGCGCTCCCGGCCCATGGCCCGGCGCGCGCTGGAGGCGCTGGACCGGGTGCGGCCGGTGAGCGCGGGGGCGGACCGCCGGGGGGCCGCCGAGCCGGGAGCCGGCGAGCGGGGAGCGGGCGAGCAGGACGGCGGCGGCGCACGCGTCACTTCATGACGGTGATCCGGAACACCGGGTGGTCGGGGCCGGCCGCCAGGATCTCCGCGTCGGAGGACTTGGCGGTGACGCCCTGGAAGAACCGGTCGACCTCCCAGCCCCAGCGCTCGAGGTAGCCGCGGAGGACGGGGAGCTTCTCGCTGTCCTGGATCTCCTCGGCGGTGAAGGTGTGCACCTTGCGGCCGAGGCGCAGCTCGCCGCCGCCCGCGGCGCGCATGTTGCGCACCCACTGGGAGTGGCCGCGGGCCGAGATCAGGTACTGCACTCCGTCCTGTGTGAACGGATTGACGGGGATGCGCTGCATGGTGCCGCTCTTGCGGCCGCGCACGGAGAGCTCGGCGGTGCCGAGGAGGCTGACGCCGCGGCGGGCGAGCCAGCCCACGATGCGGTTCATGCGGACCTCGAGCGAGTTGGCACGGACGTAGTGCGACGACGACATCGCGATACTCCATCGTTGAGGTTGAGAGAGCACTGCTCTCGGTTGAGAGCAGTGTGCACCGGATCGGCGATCCAAAGCAAGAGCAGTGCTCTCGTTATTGGGCGGTGCTCCGAAACGTGACACACTGTCTCGCATGAGCAGCGCCAGCCGTCCGGGCAGCACCAGCACCGCGAGCAGCACCGGCTCCAGGAACTCCAGGAGCAGGAACGGCTCCGGGAGCACCACCGGCTCCGCCGTGCGGGGGGCCAGGGAGCGGGCCCGCAGCGAGATCACCGCCGCCATCAAGGACGAGGCACGCAGACAGCTCGCGGCCGAAGGCGCCGCCAAGCTCTCCCTGCGCGCCGTCGCACGCGAACTCGGCATGGTCTCCTCGGCGCTGTACCGCTATTTCCCCAGCCGTGACGAGCTGCTCACCGCGCTGATCGTCGACGCGTACGACGCCGTCGGCGCAGCCGCCGAGCGGGCCCTCGCCGATGTCGATGCCCACGCCGAGGCACAGGCCGCCGGACCGGCCGGCCCCGCCGCCCGCTGGACCGCCGTGTGCGTGGCAGTCCGGGCCTGGGCGGTCGCCCATCCCCATGAGTACGCCCTGATCTACGGCTCCCCCGTCCCGGGCTACGCCGCCCCGGCGGCCACCATCGCGCCGGCCTCCCGCGTCGGCCTCGCCCTCATCTCCATCGCCCGCGACGCCCACCGCGGCCCCGGCGTCGCCCCGCCCCCGCTCTCCGCCGACCTCCGTCCCGAAGCCGACCGCCTGACCGCCGACCTCGCGCCCGACCTGCCCGCGGGCCTCGTCGTCGCCCTGGTCGCCGCCTGGTCCCAGGTGTTCGGGCTGATCTCCTTCGAGGTCTTCGGCCAGTTCAACCGCATCGTGGAGGACCGGGAGACCTTCTTCTCGTACGCGGTGTCCCGCCTCGCCCGCGACGCCGGGCTCGTCCTGCCCGGCTCCGCCCACCCGCGTTAGGTCCCCCGGAGGGGCAGGATCGCCCGGACCGGCCGGAAGGGCCCCGGGTCAGTACGTGCCCAGCTGCTCCTCGGCGCGGTGCCCAAGCCGCCCGCCGAACTCCGCGACGAATCCCGCGGCGAGCGGCGGCCACCCCCCAGAAGTCGAACGGGACCGCCCCGAGATCGAAGCCGGACCCGAACCGCCCCCATGTGGTAGTTCCGCCCACGACGACCGCCACCGGGCCGGGCAGCCACGAGGAGTCCGGGGAATCGGCCACGTGCCGTGCCCAGTTGGGGCCTGGCACATACCCCGCGTCCGCGCCCTCGCCGGATGGGGCCCACTGTGGCACGGCCCTCCGACAGCGACCCTCCTACTCCACAGGGAGTACGTGCGATCACCGCGCCCGGCTGACGCCCGCCGGGACCGGTGCGGTCTAGCGTGACGGTATGGATGAGCAGCGCACGCGCCACCACCACGGTGGCCCGCCGTGGGGGTACGGGGGGGGGCCCGTGGGGGGTTCCGGGAACGACACGTGGGAGGGAAAATGGGGGGGGGAAACGGGGTCCTTGCTATTCCCCCT
>NZ_JBHWKX010000125.1:0-7332 GCF_042730885.1 Streptomyces sp. NPDC059909 | reverse complement strand
GGGTGACTGGAGATCACCGCGCCCGGCGGACTCCCGCAGGGGCTGGTGCGGTCGGGTGTGACGGTGGGGGTGAGAAGGGAACGCGCAACCACCAGGGGGGCCCGCCGTGGATGCACGGCGGGCCACCGTGGTGGCGTCATGGACCGGACCGGTGGGCGGACCGGTGGGGCGGGACCGGGGTGCCCTGGCGCTCCACGCTGCTGCTCGCCCTCTTCGTGATGGTCGGTACGGGCTTCGCGGCGAGGAACCAGCCCGACAGGGAGCCGCTCGACGCGTTCGCCCGGGCCCTGCTGCTCGCCGGGCCCGCCTTCCTCCTGCTGCGCAGGAAGTACCCGGTCGCCGCGCTCCTCGGCGCGGTGGCGACCGCGCTGGTGTATCTGGCCACCGGGTATCCGTACGGGCCGGTCTTCGCCACCGTCGCCGTCGGCGTCTTCTCGGCGATCGTCGCGGGACACCGGCGCGCGGCCTGGTGGGCCGTGGGAGTGCTCGCGGTCGGCCATCTCCTGGTCGGACACTGGCTCTACCGCTATCTGCCGCCCGGCAACGACACCCCGGCGCCGTGGGGCGAGGAGCTGATCGGCACCGCCTGGGTCGTGGCCGTCCTCGCCGGAGCCGAACTCGCCCGCGCCCGCAGGGAGCAGTGGGTCCGGGAGCGCGCCGAGCGCGCCGCCGCCGAGAAGCGCCGCGCCGACGAGGAGCGGCTGCGCATCGCCCGCGAACTCCACGACGTACTCGCCCACTCCATCTCCGTCATCAACGTCCAGGCGGGGGTCGGCCTCGCGCTGCTGGACTCCGACCCGGAGCAGGCCCGTACCGCACTGACGACGATCAAGGCGGCGAGCAAGGAGGCGCTCGGGGAGGTGCGGCAGGTCCTCGACACCCTCCGCACTCCCGGCGACGCACCCCGCGCCCCCGCACCCGGCCTCGACCGGCTGCCCGAACTCGTCGAGCAGGCCGCCACGGCCGGACTCACGGTGGAGATCACCACCGAGGGGACGAAGGCAGCGCTGCCCCCCGGTGCCGATCTCGCCGCCTTCCGGATCGTGCAGGAGGCGCTGACCAACGTGGTGCGCCACTCCGGATCCCGCACGGCACGGGTGGCGATCCGTTACGCGCCCGGCCGCCTCGACCTCCGAATCGACGACAACGGCCCGGCCACCGGCACCGAACAGGGCGGCAGCGGCAACGGACTCGCCGGGATGCGGGAACGTGCCGCCGCCCTCGGTGGCACCATCGAGGCGGGTACGCGCCCGGACGGAGGCTTCCGGGTCCACGCCGACCTGCCGTTCGAGCCGAGGGCACTGGAGGAGACACCGTGATCCGGGTACTGCTCGCCGACGACCAGTCGCTGGTACGGGCCGGCTTCCGGGCACTGCTCGACGCCCAGCCGGACATCGAGGTGGCGGGGGAAGCCGCGGACGGCGAGGAGGCGCTGCGCGAAGTCGCCGCGCTGAAGCCCGACGTCGTCCTGATGGACATCCGGATGCCGCTGCTCGACGGGCTCGCCGCCACGCGCCGCATCACCGAGGACGAGACCCTGGACGGCGTGAAGGTCGTCATGCTGACCACCTTCGAGCTGGACGAGTACGTCTTCGAGGCGATCCGCGCCGGGGCCTCCGGCTTCCTGGTGAAGGACACCGAACCGGAGGAACTGCTGCGCGCCGTACGGGCCGTGGTGGACGGCGACGCGCTGCTCTCGCCCGGCGTGACGCGCCGGCTCATCGCCGAGTTCGCCGCCCGGTCCAAGGCGCCCGCCCAGGACGAGCGGCTCGCGGAACTCACCGAGCGGGAGCGGGAGGTGATGGCCCTCGTCGGGATAGGCCTCTCCAACGAGGAGATCGCCCGCCGGCTCGTGGTCAGCCCCCTCACCGCCAAGACGCACGTCAGCCGGACGATGGTGAAGCTGGGCGCCCGCGACCGGGCCCAACTGGTCGTCCTGGCCTACGAGTCGGGGCTCGTCCGGCCCGGCTGGCTCGGCTGAGCACTGCCGGCCGCCCGGGGAAACCGCCACAGCACGTGCACGACCCGCGCCACGAAGGCGAGCCCCGCGACCGCGCCTCCGGCGACCACCAGGAAGGGCAGATCGAGCAGCAGCGCAGGCCCCGCGATCGCGCCGAAGACCAGGGCCGTCGCGAAGACCGCACTGAAAAGGGCGTACCCGATCTCGACGGTGATCGCGTCCCGTTCGGCCTGTGTACGTCTCGCTGTACGTCTCCCCACGGAGTCCCCCATGGGCGGGAGTCTCACAGCGCGGCGGCGCGCGGGCAACCACCCGCACGCCGCCGTCTTCTGTGCCGTGTCGGTCAGTTGCGGGCCCCGACGCGCTCGTCGGCCGCGTCGTCCTCCCGTACGGAGCCGGACCCGGACGCGGACTTCGCGACGACCACCGTGTGCTGGGCGGCGCGCCGCGCCCGCAGTCCGGTCAGCGTGATCACCAGCCCGGCCGCCGCGATCGCGGTGACCACCATCAGGCCGGGCAGGAAGCTGTCGAGCACCTCCTGCGGGGAACGGCCGGTCTCCCCGCCCGCCGTGACCACCGCAGTCACCACGGCCAGGAAGATCGCGCCGCCCACCTGGATCGACGTGTTCAGCAGCCCGGAGACCATGCCCTGCTCGTGGTCCTCCACCCCGCTGGTGGCCTGGATGTTGAGCGAGGGGAAGACAAGCGCGCACGCCGCGCCGAGCAGCAGCATCGACGGCAGGATCACGGCCGCGTAGCTCGGCGTGAGGTCGATCTGGAGGAACAGCGCGTACGCGATCACGAGCAGCGTGAATCCGGTGGCGATCACGCGTGGTGTGCCGAACCGGTCCACGACCGAGCCGATCTTCGTCGAGGAGAGGGCCACCAGCGCACCCGCCGGGAGGAAGGCCAGCGCGGTCTGCAGCGCCGACCAGCCGAGCAGGGACTGCATGTACTGCGTGACGAGGAACTGGAAGCCGACGTACGAGCCGAAGAAGAACGCGGCACCGAGATTCGCCCGGATCTGGCTGCCCGAGCGCAGCACCCCCAGCCGGATCAGGGGGTGCGAGCTGCGCCGTTCGACCGCGACGAAGGCCGCGATCAGCAGGGCCGTGGCCAGGAACGACAGCAGAGTGCGGGCCGATGCCCAGCCGGCCTCGGGCGCCTGGACGACGGTGAAGACGAGCAGCAGCATCGAGACCGTGCCGAGGACGGCGCCGGGGACGTCATAGCCCTTGCCGGAGTCCTCACGGCTGCTCTGCGGGATCAGCCGCATGCCGGCCAGGAGCGCGAGGAGCGCGATGGGCGCGGGCAGCAGCATCGTGAGCCGCCAGCTCACCTCGGTGAGCAGCCCGGACAGCACCAGGCCCATCGAGAATCCGGTCGCGGCGCAGGTGGTGTAGATGGACAGGGCGCGGTTGCGCTGCGGCCCCTCCTTGAAGGTCGTCGTGATGATCGAGAGCCCCGCGGGCGCGGTGAACGCGGCGCTCAGGCCCTTGATGAAGCGGCTGGCGATGAGCAGCGGCCCCGAGTCGACGAGCCCGCCCAGCAGCGAGGCGAGCGCGAAGACGGCGAGGGCGATCAGGAACACCCGGCGCCGTCCCAGGAGATCGGCCGCGCGGCCGCCGAGGAGCAGCAGTCCGCCGTAGCCGAGGATGTAACCGCTGACGATCCACTGCAGGGTCGAGGTGGTGAGGCCGAGGTCGGTGGCGATGGAGGGCAGCGCGACGCCGACCATCGAGACGTCGAGGGCGTCCAGGAACATCGCGGCGCAGAGCACGAGCAGGGTGCCCCACAGCCGAGGTGTCCAGCGCTCCTGCGATGCGGGGACATTGAGCGGAGTGGTCATGAAGCAGCACGCTACATGCATGTGCATTGATTGCAAGTGCATTTAATTCCGGTGCAACAAAGTGGGTCTTTTCTGCTAACGTGCGGCCATGGCGGCGAACAAGTCCGAGCGTGGGCTCGTGGAGGAGTGGCGGGACGTTCTCGCGCTGCACGCCCGCACGATGTGCGAGCTCGACCGCGAGCTGCATCAGCACGGGCTGGGTGCGAGCGACTTCGAGGTGCTCGACGTCCTGGCCGAGGGGTCGGCCGAGGACGGCGGCGAATCGTTCCGCGTGCAGGAGCTGGCTTCCCGCGTCCATCTGAGCCAGAGTGCGCTGTCGCGCCTGGTCGCACGGCTGGAGAAGGACGGCCTGGTGACGCGCGGGATGTGCAGTGAGGACCGGCGCGGGGTGCGCGTGGCGCTCACGTCCAAGGGCCGCGAGCGCCACGCGGAGGTGCAGCCGCTGCAGCGCGCGGTGCTCTCCCGGATGCTGGCGCGGCCCGGGCGCTGAGGCCCGGGGCTGCTGGGGCCAGGGAGCTTCCGAGGTCCGGGGCGCTGCTTGTGCCCGGGGCTGCGGACCGCCGAGTCCGCCGCTCCCGGGACGGAACGGGCTCAGGACCAGGTGATCGCGGAGTTCTCGCGCCACAGTTGCGCGAGTCCGGTGTCACCCGTGACGGTCACGTCGGTGAGCGGCAGCCGGTTCCACAGAGCCGGATAGAGCCGCCCGGCGGGACCGCTCAGCTCGCAGTCCACCGGTCCCTCGCCGGTACGTTCGGTACGCGCCGGCTCCGGGGACAGATGGACGGTCCACACGTCGTCCGTGTCCGTCGTCCGCACCCGGAAGGTCCGCGGAACGTCCGTGCGCACCCGGCTCTTGGGCCGGGCGTGGAACGCGCACAGCAGCTCGTCGATCCCGTCGGCAGCGAACCGGGCCGACATGGCCGCGGAGACGGACAGCGGACCGCCATCGGCGAGTGCGGATTCGGCGTCCACGCGGTGCATGGCCGTCTCGTGGGCCTGCCGCCGTGCCCAGAAGGCCCGGGGCGACGGCGCCGGCAGGAAGCTCCAGCAGTGCAGATCGTCCGGCGCGTCGGTGAGCGCCGCGACCAGCAGCCCGTGCCCCTCCCGGAACCACTCCAGCAGCTCGTCCCCCTCGAGGTCCGGCTCACCCGCGTCCGGGTGGTACGCCGTGTGCCCCTCGACCACGAACGCGGTGGCCCAGCGGTGCACCATGCCGGTGTGCCGCAGCAGGTCCCTGACCGCCCATCCGGGACAGGTCGGCACGGCGGCCTCCGGGCCCGCCTTCTCCGCGGCGCCGGCCAGCAACCGGCCCTCCTCGGCGAGGTACTTGATCAGTTCCACGGTCTCCATGCGGGCATTGTGCCAGCGGGTCACACACCCCTGGGGTGTGCGGACCGCGGCCTGCCGTGCAGCATCCGGACGAACCAGCCGAGCGCGAACGCCTGGATCAGCGCCGACACGACCAGCGCCAGATACGGGAACCAGTACGATCCGGCCACGGAGTCGCCGAGCCACTCGCCGCCCGACGCGACGACGAAGAACGTCGGCGCCGTGAGCAGCATCGGCATCAGCCAGGCGAACGACGCGTCCTCGTGGTGCACGAACAGCGTGTCGTACGCGGCGAGCAGGGTGGCCACGGCCACCAGCCCGAGATACACCAGCGACGCCGGATTGCCGAAGGTCAGCCGGGCGATCCGGCCGAGACGTCCGTGTGTGTTCATGGGTAGTGCCCCCTCGGTCGATGTCTCCATCGTGGAACAGGGGCCGCGCGGCTGCCTGAGTACGGCTACTCAACCGGTACGGGTGCCTGCACCGGCGTCGGCGACGTCGTCGAAGACCGCGGCCTGCCTGCCCCGTGCCGGTACCGGGTCCGATGCGGGGAGCGGCTCCGGTGCCTGCGCCGTGCGTGCCGCGTACCCGATCAGCGCCGCCGCGCCCGCGAGGGCCGCCACCGTCGTCAGGGCCACCGGCAGCGAGAACCAGTCGGCGAGGAAGCCGATCGCGGGCGGCCCGAGCAGCATTCCGCCGTAGCCGAGCGTGGATGCGGCGGCCACCCCGCCGGGGCCGGCGAGGGCGCCCGCGCGGGCCACCGCCACCGGAAAGATGTTCGCGAGGCCGAGCCCCGTCACGGCGAAGCCCAGCAGGGCGAGCCATGTGGTCGGGGCCAGCGCGCCGAGCAGCATGCCGGCCGCGGCCGTCGCACCGCCCGCGACCAGGGTCCGGGTCTGGCCGAGCCGCTCCAGCAGGGTCGTGCCCGTGAGCCGGCCCGCGGTCATGGCGAGGGCGAACAGCGAGTATCCGGCGGCGGCCACACCCGGGCGCGCGTTCAGGTCCTGCTCGAGATGGAGCGCTCCCCAGTCGGCCAGCGCGCCCTCGCCGTACGCCGTGCACAGCGCGATCACGCCGAAGAGCACGACCAGGCGGCGGGTGCGGCCGGTGAGCCGCGCGGGAGCCTGTGCGGGTGTGCGCGTGGTTGCGGACCGCGCCTTGTCCCATGAAGGCGCGGAGGGCTCCTGTGGCACGGGCGACGTGTGGCGCAGCAGCATCGGGCCCGCCGCCGCCGTGACCAGCAGCCCGATCCCGGTGAGCGCGAAGAGATGAGCCGCGGGGGAGAGGCCCGCGGCGACCAGGCTGCCGAGCCCGGCGCCGATCATGCCGCCGAGGCTGAAGGCGGCGTGGAAGCTGGGCATGACCGCCCGCCGCAGCGCCGCGACGAGATCCACGGCGGCGCTGTTCATCGCCACGTTGATGCCGCCGTACGCCGTGCCGAAGACCAGCAGCACCAGGCCGAGCGCGAGGGTCGAGTGCGTCATCGCGGGCAATGCGATGCTCAGCGACATCAGGACCCCTGCCGCGACGGTCACCGGATGGCTCCCGAAGCGCCGGCACAGCCGTCCGGTGAGGGTCATCGTCACCACGGCACCGGCCGACACCCCGAGGAGGGCGAGGCCCAGGCCGCTCGCCGAGGCGCCGGTCTGCTGCTTGATGGCGGGGATACGGACCACCCAGCCGGCGAAGAGGAAGCCATCGAGGGCGAAGAAGACGGTCAGCGCGGCGCGGAGGCGGGTCAGGGAGTGCGGGGCGGGGTCTCCGCCGTGGCTCCCGGGAGTGGCCGTGCACAGTTTGTTTAGTAGCGGCACAAACTCAGGATAGGGGCGCCGCCGGTACGGCACAAGCGCGCAGCACAGCGCCCCGGGCCGGCCCGGGCGCCCGGACCGGCCCGGGGCTCCTCCGGGCTTCGGGCGGTTTGCCGTCCAGGTACGTCGTACGGTGTCGGCACCCGCGCCGCACGGGCCGCTCGGCGACCGGCCACAGGACCGTTCCTAAAGACTGAGCGGAAGTGAGTCCTGTTGCCAGAACTCATGCTCAGCCGAACGCCCCGAACGGTGTTGGGCGTTCTGGTCCCCTGCGTTCACTCCGCGTCCAGCGCGCACGGATCGTGTCCGTGGTCCGGGAATGCGGGGGCGGGTTCCCTCACGCCCGGCAACGCCCAATCGAGCCTGGGCGGTCCGATGCCCCGCAC
>NZ_JBHWKX010000124.1:0-12929 GCF_042730885.1 Streptomyces sp. NPDC059909 | reverse complement strand
TGGAACGTCGTACTCAGGGCCGGGCTGGTCCTTCCCGACGTGGCCTGAGCCACCGACAGGAGAAGCCCCCGGATTTATCCGGGGGAGGAGTCACGTCTGCTGGAGACCGCAGGCTGGCAACGCGGTCTGCTTCCGCCTCCCTGGCCGAGCATTGCCGTCTCGCAGACGGCCGGTGACCTGCCACCGCGCAATCGCGGCCGCAGGCCACCGCCGCCCGTGCCGTCACCGGCGAGATCGGCTCAAGCGGTCGCCTGCTCAAACCGCACGCGTCAGCCGGGTCCGTCATGAGTGACGACCTGGTGACGCGCGGCCGAGGGGACTTGACCGTGCCCCGGCGTCCTCGGCAAGTCAGGCCGCGGCCCCTCCGCCGTCGACTGGCAGCAGCGCGCCCGTGACATAGCCGGCGAGGTCGCTGGCGGCGAACAGCACAACCCGGGCGACGTCGTCAGGGCGCCCGGTGCGTCCCGCCGACAAGCCGCGTCCGAAGGCGTCCAGCACATCACCGAGCCCTTCGGTATCGCGCTTGTAGGCAACGCCCGGGGTCTCGGTGAGGCCGGGCGCCACCGACACCGCGCGGATGTTGTGCGGGCCGAGCTCCACCGCCAGGCTGTGGGTCAGACCGACCACACCGTGCTTGCTGGACACATAGTGGGCCGGGTTGCCGGCGGACGCGGAGAACACCGCGGTGGAGCTGATGTTGGTGATCACTCCGGGACGCCCGGCGGCGATCATGCGGCGGGCCGCCTCGCGGGCACCGGTGAAGGCCGAACGGAGGTTGAGTTCAAGCAGCCGGTCCCACTTCTCATCGGTGATTTCCAGTACCGGGACGGACGGGTAGGCGCCGGCGTTATTGACCCAGATGTCGAGTGTGCCGAAGCGGTCCACGGCCAGGTCGGCAGCCGCCGCCACCTGGGCGGGATCAGTCACATCCACGGCCGTTGAGTCCGCGCTCCAACCGCGCGTGGTGATCGATTTGGCCACTGCGGCCGCGGCGTCCCCGTCGACATCGGTGACAAGCACATGGGCTCCCGCTTCCGCGAGACGCTCGACAATTGCGGCGCCGAGTCCCGCGCCGGAGGCTGTGACGACGGCTGTACGGCCCGGGAGGGAGATCAGATCGGCCAGCGGGGTGCCGGTCAGGTCCGGAATCATGGGATCACTTCCCGAGAGGGCGGTATGAGACCTGATGCCCGATTCTTCGTTTCGTGTGGGGCGAGCGGGAAGGTCGCGGCGACGGCGGTCGACTACGGCCGGGGCTGGGTGAACAAGCCCTGCTCGGTCTCGGTCAGGATTCCGCGGTCGGCCAGCCGTTTGAGCTTCAGGCGGACGTTGTTGATGTTGTTGCTCTCACACGTGGCATCGGCGACGTCATCGACCACACCGTGCCCGGCGACCGGTTCGGTGACGGCTATTTCAAGGGCAACCAGCGTACGACGCGAACCCCCTACAAGCAGGCGACCCGCGACCGGGTCGCGGCTGGGCTGGAGAGTGTCACCGCCTAGAAAAACTGCTCATGTTGGAGCGCTCTTACCAGTTGTTATCCACTTTGATTGGTTGCTCTGGTTCTGCTCCGAGGCTGTCTTTCTGTTTGTACTTGCTGGCGGTGCGATGATGTGACTGTGCATCGCTGCTGGTCAGTTAGGCCTGTCTTGTCAGTGGCTTCGGGGATGCTCAGATCCATTGGCGGGTACGCAGTTCTAGCGGTTCGCCGGTGTGGTGGTCACAGTGCAGCCCCCGGCCGTTACCCCGATCAAGGGGACGGTCTTGCCTCCGCCGATCCTGAATTGAGGACGCGGTGGTATCACTGCTGTTCTTGGAGAGCGAGGCATCGCGCGTTGCTGGAGGGGGAGCGTATGGCGCATGGTGAGCAGGGCCAGAACGGGGTGGAGGTGGATGACGAGCGCTATCAGCCTTACCACCAAGGCGGCCTCGTGTGGGACCCGCCTCTCGTCCTCACTCCGGAGCAGGAGCGTGCCAAGCAGGAGAAGGAGCAGGAGCACCGGGGGAAGTTCCTCAGGAAGAGGGCGGAGTCGCGAGTACGGGGGATGCTGCTTGGTCTGGCGCTGGGGGAGACGTTGGGGGCAGCCGGGGGCAAGGCGCCGGCCAGTGGCCCGTTGCGGGCTGGCGTGAGTACCCAGTTGGCCTGTTTCACTGCGGAGGGCACCATCCGTGCGATCGTCCGCGGCAATCACAAGGGTAACTGTCATCCACCGTCGGTGGTTTGGCACGCGTACTGCCGGTGGGCGGCCCTGCAGGGCATTGAGGTAGAGCGGATGCGGCGCCGCTGGGCCCCGTACGGCCCCGAATCGGCGTGGCCGGACGGCTGGCTGGCCCAGATACCTGTGTTGGCGGAACGGCGAGGTTCCGCGCCGGCGACGGTGGCGGCACTGTCGAAGGTCGAGCAGGCGCCCTGGGGCAGCCGACTACGGGCAGCCGCGGCTACCACGCTCTGACCCGCTCCCTTCCGGTTGCCGTGGTCGCCGTCTCAGATCTGGGGTACTGGACCGAGGACTGCGTGTGCTCCACGGGCCCCGGAGCCGTCGCCGCTGACGCCGAGCCGCCGGCACCGAGAAGGGCTCCGCCCGCCATCGTCGCAGAAGCGAGAGCGATCGGGACGCGCCTGATCCACCTGTTCACAGTCATCTCCTTGTGATGTACCGCGATTCCGCCGACCAGGCGGCCGCAGTCATGGCCGTGATCTGTGATCCGGAAATGCCGGATCAGCCGGGTGCCGAGGTACGGGAGTATCCAGAGGGGGGCCTCGTGTTTGGTCTGTCGGCGCGTTCTTGGGTGCGGCGACTTGACCAGTCCTCGGTGGTTGATGTGTCAACCATCACAGGATTTGGTTGATGCGTCAAACAGCCTAGCCGAGGTGTTACGGCAGGTCCGGGCGAAGAGCGCCACAGCCGCAGGCCTGCCCGTCGTCACGGCGATGAGGGCGGTGGGGAACGACTCGGCCGCGCGCTCGCAGACCGCCAGTGAGCAGGCCGTAGCCGTCGGTAGTGAACTGCAGGTCGGCGAAGCCGGTGCACCTTTCGGTGCGCGCCGGGGGTAGCTCGCCAGGATGATCAGAGTTAACTAGTAGTTGACTGGTTAACAAACTGGGGTATGGTCCTACTGTCGCCCTGATCGGGGCGGCAGCCTCTGGCTTCCTCATTTCACAGGAGATGCATCATGTCTGGTATCACCAGCAGGCGTTCGGTTCTGGCGGCGTCGGCCGCAGGTGCGGCTGCCGTGGTCGCTGGAACGGGCACCGCGAACGCCGCGGGCGCGGGTGCCGGCTCGGCGGGGGCGAGCCCGGCCGGTGCGAGAGGGCGTCGGCACTGGGATCCGATCAGCGCCAAGAACTCGGTCTTCTTGCTCGTGGACCATCAGCCTTCCCTCCTCGCTGGCGTGAACAGCCACCCCACGACGACTGTGATCAACAACGTGACGGGCCTCGCCAAGGCGGCCAAGGTGTTTCGTGTCCCGACGGTCCTGACCAGCGTCCTGTCCGAGCGGGGCGGCAAGCTGATCCCCCAGATCCGCGACGTCTTCCCTGGCCAGGAGGTGCACGATCGCACCACGCTCAACGCCTGGGAGGATGCCAACGTCGTCAAGGCCATACGCAAGACCGGAGCCAAGAAGATCGTGATCGCCGCGCTGTGGACCGAGATCTGCCTGGCCTACCCTGCCCTGGCCGCACTGGACGAGGGGTACGAGGTCTACGCCGTCACCGACGCCTCGGGTGGCACCAGCGTCGAGGCCCACGACATGGCCGTGCGGCGCATGGCCGATGAGGGCGTCGTTCCCATCACCTGGAATGCCGTGATGGGCGAACTGCAGCGCGACTGGTCCCACACCGCCACCATCCCGGGCGTGGCGAAGATCAACAAGGAGCACTTCGGAGCCTTCGGCGCCATCCTCGACCTCGAAGAGCAGCTCCTCAACCACCACTGACACCCCAACCCCGCCCACGACAATCTGGTGGTGGGGGAGCGCGCCCACCACGAGCTCGCTCACAAGAACGAGGTCGACCAGCCGGCCGCCTGGCCGTCTGCGAGCAGCCGAGGATCTCCGCCGAGGAAGTGCGAGGATTCCCCTGCCCCTCTCGCTCCTTCCCGTCGGCGTTCCGACGGGAAGGACGACGGCCAACGCCCGTCATGGCTCAGTCTCATCCGGGCTACCGGCCATGAGGCCGCCCTCATGCTCTGCCCGGCCGACCCGCGGCGGCGGCCGCTGGGCCGTGCAACCGCCATGCATCGCCGCCGGCCCGGGCGCGGCACAACCCTCACCAGCCCACACTGGAGCCGTACATGTTCTTCGACATCGGCCCGCTCGAAATTGTGACACTGCTCGTGCTGGCCGTCATTCTGCTCGGGCCCGAGAAACTCCCCACGGCGGTGTCGACTGTCGCGAGAAACATGCGCAGGCTGCGCGAGTTCTCACAGAGCGCTCAGGCCGACATCCGGGCCGAACTCCCCCCTGAATTGCAGGGCATGGCGCTGGAGGACCTCAATCCGAAGTCGCTCGTCCGCAGGCACCTGCTGAGCGCCGAGGGCCTGAACCTGCCCGAGCCGGCCTCCGGCTCCGGCCTGGAAAGGGAATTGCTCGGCGGTCCGGCGGCGAACACCTCAAAGACTTTGGAGAGGCCCCTCGGATCCGGCCCGGTCTCGGCGGCCATGGACCACCACCACGAACAGCAGTCAACGCAGCGGATCCCCACGAACCACTGACGGCCTCGCACACACCGTGTGCCACGGTCACTTCACGCCGCCGTGCCGAAAGTCCGTCCACGCGGCGCCTCCGCCTCCGCCCATCTGGGCGCATTGACCCAACAACGCGCATCCAAGGCAGGCTGCACATCCGCCTGCATCCAGATCACCCGTACCGAAGTGCCCCTCCTGTACCTCGGTCTTGCAGAAAGGAACCACCCATGTTCGGCAGACTCGGAGCACCCGAGATCCTCATCCTCCTCGCTGTCGTCCTCCTCCTCTTCGGCGCCAAGCGTCTTCCCGAGATGGCCCGCTCCTTCGGGCAGTCGCTGCGGATCCTCAAGAGCGAGACCAAGGCCATGAGGGAGGACGACGCGGACGCATCCCACACCGGCGCGCAGGCCCCCACCCCCACCCCCGCCCTCCAGCACGCGCACGACGACCGCCACACGGTCCCGGAAGCGTCTGAGGCAGACAACGCTCACCGGCATTAACGCGCCACCACCGACACAGACATGTGCGGCAGGTGCCGCACACGAAGGCACCGGAACTGCCCATGCCCACGCGTACACCGCTCGACCCTGCGCGGATGCCCCTGGCAGAGCACCTGCGTGAGCTGCGAAACCGCCTCGTCAAGGCCGTGGGAGCAATCCTGCTCGCTACGGTCGTCGCAGCCCTCTTCTACAAACAGCTGATCGCATTCCTCATCGATCCCCTGCCCGGTTGCGCTCCGGGCCGGCCGGTCGGCACCACTGAAGCGGGGCACTGCGGCCTGATCGCCATCAACGGCCTCCTCTCGCCCTTCACCCTCGCACTGAAGGTGTCGGTCACCGTGGGAATCGTCGTGGCGAGCCCGGTGTGGCTTTACCAGCTGTGGGCTTTCGTCGTACCAGGGCTGTACCGCAAGGAAAGGAAGTACACCTTGGCCCTTCTCGGGGCAGGTGTTCCCTTGTTCTTGTCCGGCGCCGCGATGGCCTACCGGCTCCTGCCGACCACGACACGGGTGCTGATCTCCTTCACCCCCGATGCAGCGACCAACCTCCTGCCCATGGACGACTACCTCAACCTGGCCACCCGGATGATCGTCATCTTCGGCCTGTCTTTCGAACTCCCGTTTATGCTCCTGCTGTTGAACTTCGGCGGCGTGGTCACTGCGCGTCAGATGATCGGCTGGTGGCGCGGGATGTTGCTGGGCATCGCCGTCTTCGCCGCGGCCGCCACCCCGAGCACGGACCCCCTGAGCATGCTGCTGCTCGCCGCACCCATTGGCCTGTTGTACCTGGTCGCATGCGCGATCGCCTGGTGCAACGACCGCCGCCGAGGGCGCCTCCGCAGCGCCGGCGGGACGGGCGGAGACCTGCGGGACGTGGAGGCATCCTCCATGGACCTGACTCCGACACCCATGCAGCCGCCCAGCGGCATCACCACCCTCCGCCCGTAACGCAACTCCCTTTGCCCCACATCGCTCCACGAAGAAAGACCAGTCATGACGGACATGGACCCCGGCGCCAGTGCGGCCCTTGAGGCGTCGGCCACCAAGCAGCAATCCAGCGTTGAGCAGGGTAGGCCTACAAAGGTCGAGCGCTTCGTCCATGCCTTGTCCCCGTGCGACGCGTGCGCGCGGTACGCGGCCGGAACACCTTGACCAGGTGGCAAAGGTGGGTGCCTTGTGGGCGCTGCACGCCAACCGTCAGTGGACAGTGGCTGATGGTTCGGATCAGACCGTCCTGGGGTTCTGGCCGGAGCGGCAGCGCCGGCGCGTGATGAGCTGAGCGACGAGGAACGGGCCCCGGCATCGCCGCTTGTTCGCTGAGCCGCTACAGGCTGCACGTCGCCGACTGCGCTGACGGCTCACGTCACTCACCAAGTTCTTCCCGGCAGGCCGACTCGGCACGGGGCGTGTGCCGGTGTGCGGCCGGCTCCCCGCTCACCCATCTCCTCTGCGCACATGACGAAGGACCCCCATGTCATCCCCTTCCGTGGAACGCTCCGTACTACCCGCTCTCACTGCGCCGACCTCGCCTCCCGGTCGCAGGTCCGACCCATGGCTGGCGCTGATCGCCGTAGCGTTGGGACAGTTCATGGTCGGCCTCGACGGCAGCGTCGTGTCCACCGTCAATCCGGAGATCGGCCGGGACCTCAACGCGTCCAACGCCGACCTGCAGTGGGTTACGAACGCGTACCTGCTGGCTGTGGCCGCCACCTTGATCCTGGGAGGCAAGCTGGGTGACCGCTTCGGCCGACGCGTCATCTACATCACCGGCGTCGCCGGATTCATCGCCGCCTCGATCGCCATCGGCCTGTCTGGGACGATCGAGGGGGTCATCTTCTTCCGCGTCGCCCAGGGATTCTTCGGCGCCCTGATCATGCCCAACACGCTGGGGCTGCTGTGGGATGTGTTCCCTCCGAAGAAGCTCGGCGTGGCAGTCGGCGTCTGGGCCATGGTCTCCTCCGCGTCGCTCCCGCTCGGTCCGATCGTCGGCGGGCTGCTCGTCGAGAACGTCACCTGGCAGTCGGTCTTCTGCATCAACGGACTCATCGGTGCGTTCGCACTGGTGGCGAGCGCGCTGGCGCTGCCGCAGAGCAAGAACCCTGACCGGGGGCAGCGCTTCGACATCCCCGGTCTCCTCCTGCTCGCGCTCGGCCTGGTCGTCCTGGTGTTCGGAGCCGCAAACGGGGGGACCCGGGGCTGGGGCGCGGGCGGGACCGTGGGCTGTATCGCGGGAGGCCTGGCCGTCCTGCTGTTCTTCGGCTGGTACGAGACGCGCGTACGTCATCCGCTGGTGCCGATGCGGCTGCTGCGCAGCCCGACGCTGACCAGCGGAACACTGGTCACGGCCATCAACGTCTTCGTCCTGCTGGGGACCATCTTCTTCGTCCTGCTGTACCTGCAGAACGTTCGCGGCTACACCCCGGTCGAGGCGGGCTGGCGCATGCTGCCACTGAGTCTGGCCTCGATCGTCGCCTCCCCGCTGGGCGCGACCCTGACCGAACGCTTCGGCGCCCGGCTGACCCTGCCCCTGGGCATGCTGCTCGAAGCCGGTGCATCCTTCGGGCTGCTCGGACTGGACGTCCACTCCTCGTACGCCGCCATGTGGCCGTCCTTCACGGCGCTCGGACTCGGCGTCGGCATGGTCACCGCGTCCGGCGGTGCCGTCGTCGGCAGCGTGCCGATGAAGGACGCGGGTGTGGCCGGCGGACTGCTGACCACCGCGCTGCAGATGGGCGGCGCGCTGGGAAGCTCCGTGCTCGTCTCGCTCATCGGCAGCCGGGTCGGCTCCAGCCTGGCCGGCGAACTGACGTCGGCCGGGGTGCCGGGGCCGGTGGCACCAGGCCTGGCCGAGGCCAAGGACTCGGTGGCCATGGGCGTGTGGCCCGTCTCCCCGGACATGGCCGTACAGGTGAAGGCCGCAGTGATCGAGGGCAGCGGTCACGCGTTCATGAACGGGGTGCACACTGCGGCATCGCTCGCCGGGGTTCTGTGCGTCGTGGGGGCCGTCGTCGCGGTCGTGGGCGTGCGGCCCAGCGCTTCCGCAGCCACGAGCGACTGACGCAGCCGTCATCCGCCGGCGGCCCGGGGCGTTTCAGGCCGCCGAGGCGCCGCCGTCCACGAGAGCACGGTGCCGGTGATTCGGCTCCGGGGGTGCCGGAGCCAGGCGGTGAAGGTCTCGGTGGTGCGGTCCGGCGGCACGCCCACGCAACGGCCGGTCTCGATGTCGATGAGCCGGTGCCGTAGGCGTGGTCGCGTCGAAGGGTGAAGTCGTCCATGCCCGGCACCCGCGCGGTCTGGGCGAGGTGACTGGCCGCATCATCCCGGCGAAGCAGGGTCTGCCGGATGAGCCGGGGCGAACGGCAGGTGCCGACACACGCCGAGGCCTGCTGTAGAGGATCAACGGCAACGCAGGACACGCCGTTGCCACCCTCCTCGCGTGGAGGGGAGGACGCTGTCTGGAACCGCCGTCAGCCGGCCAACTAACCCCGATCCTTCCGCGCGAGTTCTTCCCGGCCGCACTGGCCGCCTTCCAGTCAAGGACCTGGGCCTGGCCCACCCTAAGGCCCGCGCTGTCCGCGCAGCAGCTCCCGCTGTTGCAGCGGTTGACGCGCTGAGCAGGGCAGGGCTTCGCTGTCTCCTGCGCAAGGCCGGCCGTCAGCGCCGCATCGAGTCCCGCGCCGAGCACCCAACCGGTGTCCTGCGCAAGCCAGACATGCGTCAGCTCCGCGCGTCGAGAAAGCCCTCGGCCAGCCTGTCAAGGCCTCGTGCTGCAACTCGATGCCGCCGCCCAAGCAGCCGACGACCTCGCCACCGCATGCGCCGAGAGGTTTGCTGGACACGAGGACGCGGAGATCATCACCAGCTTCCCCGGCCTGGGCAACCCACCGGAGGCTGCATCCTGGCCGAGATCGGCGACGACCGGTCCCGGTTCGCCGACGGCCGCGCAGGCCGAGCCGGCCTGGAGCTGGTCCCCGCCACCTCATGACTCGAGCGATGGATGACAGATCAACTATCAAGTTACGCTGGCGGCTATGAACAGCACACCGCAATGGCTCAGCCAGCAGGAATATGCCTCCTGGCGCGAGTTCATCCGCATGCAGGAGAAATTGGTCGGTCGGCTGTCGCGCCTCATGCAGGCGGAGTCCAGCCTGTCGGCCGCCGACTATGCGGTGCTCGTCGAGCTCACCGAGGCGCCCGAAGGCCGGCTCCGCTTCATGGAGCTGGTCAAGGCCGTCGAGTGGGAGAAGAGCCGCATGTCCCACCAGCTCGCGCGCATGACGAAGCGTGGGCTGGTGGCCCGGGAGGAGTGTGTCGACGACGGGCGCGGCGCGTTCATTGCCGTCACCCCGGCAGGGCGCGAAGCCATCGCCGAGGCCTCACCCCGCCACGTCGAGGCCGTTCGCCGCCTCTTCATCGACGCGCTCACCCCGGAAGAACTCGATTCGGTCGCTCACCTCTCCCGGCGCGTCCTCGAACACCTGGAGAAGGTGCCCGACTGAGCAGGGCCCCGAGATCCCTGATGTACGACGCCCCGATCGAGTCCTCTCTGTGACGTGACGGCGGGTACGCACCCGTCCCCGCGGTGAACGGACACGGAACGGCATGGAATAGCGGTGCCCGGAGGCATGTTTCGAGGATGTAGTTGATGTATCAACAAGAGGGATGGGTGCGATGCAGTTCGGGATCTCACCGTCGGGGACGTGACCACCGACCCGACCACGGGCCGGACGCCGACCGAGTACGAACGGATCAAGGCGATGGTCACCATCGCGCAGAAGGCCGAAGAAGCGGGGCTGGACGTCTTCGCGACGGGCGAGCACCACAACCGGCCCTTCGTGCCATCGTCCCCGACCACGATGCTGGACTGGATCGCCGCACGCACCGACCGGATCATCCTGTCGACCGCCACCACGCTGATCACCACCAACGACCCGGTGAAGATCGCCGAGGACTACGCGATGCTCCAGCACCTGGCCGACGGGCGCGTCGACCTGATGATGGGCCGCGGCAACACCGGCCCGGTCTACCCCTGGTTCGGCAAGGACATCCGCCAGGGCATCAACCTCGCCATCGAGAACTACGCCCTGCTGCACCGGCTGTGGCGCGAGGACATCGTCGACTGGGAGGGCCGCTTCCGCGCGCCCCTGCAGGGCTTCACCTCCACCCCGCGCCCGCTGGACGGCGTAGCGCCGTTCGTCTGGCACGGCTCCATCCGCTCCCCGGAGATCGCCGAGCAGGCCGCTTACTACGGCGACGGCTTCTTCGCCAACAACATCTTCTGGCCCAAGGAGCACTTCCAGCGCCTGATCAGCCTGTACCGGGAGCGATACTCGCACTACGGCCACGGCACCGCGGAGCAGGCCATCGTCGGCGTCGGAGGACATGTCTTCATGCGACCCAACTCCCAGAACGCCATACGTGAGTTCCGCCCGTACTTCGACCATTCCCCGCAGATGGGCCGCGGCCCCTCTCTGGAGCAGTACATGGAGCAGACCCCGCTGACGGTCGGCTCCCCGCAGCAGGTCATCGAGAAGATGCTCACCTTCCGCGAGCACTTCGGCGACTACCAGCGCCAGCTGTTCAACGTGGACGGCGTCGGGGTACCGCTGAAGACCGTGCTGGAGCAGATCGACCTGCTGGGCGAAGAGGTCGTGCCCGTGCTACGCCAGGAGTTCGCCAAGAGCCGCCCCGCCGACGTGCCGGACGCGCCCACCCACGCCTCGCTGCTCGCCACTCGCGAGGCGACCGAGCGCACCGCCTCCGCCGGTACGGCAGCCTGAGGACTGCAGGCAGCGCCGGGGACAGAAGCACAGACGGCCTCGCAGCCCGGATCGGACGGTCCGGGCCGCGAGGCCGTCCACATGCCCCTGGATGCCCTAGCAGGCGGCATCGAAGGCCAGAGGTGTCAGGAAGCGGGCAGGGTCTTTCGCAAGCTCGATCGAGTCCAAAGCCATGCCGGCATGCGGCACATCGCCGCCTCCTCGTCCGCAGGCCCGAACAGGCCCTCATGATGCAACCGGAACTGCTCGGCCTCCAGCAGGCTCGCGCCCCAAGCAGCATCGCCACAGCGAGCTGGAAGAGCACCTGGGCCCGCTCCCGACGGCTGGCCGTCGTACTGCCCCGACCAGCCTCTTCCCGTCGGGCGCCACAGAATGCCCACGCTTCCGTGTACGCGGACACCGCGAAATCCGGAGTGCACCACGGACGGCAACGCACAGTCCGGCTGCTCACCGCAGCGCGGCGGCGCCCGGTGTAGCCGCCACCCACGAGACGATTTCGTTAATCCGTTAACATGTCCTCATGGATACCCAGCCGTCCCCGCTTGGCCCCGCGGAGCTGAAGAAGTGGCTGGCCCGCCCGGACCTCAACACGTCCTCCATGCGCGTCGTGAGTCCGCTCAAGCGGGCCCAAGCGCTGCTGGCGGTTGCCTTGGAGCCGGTGTACGAGAGTTCCGAACTCACTCCCTCGGAGGTGGACGTCCTGGTTCTCCTCCGGCACTTGGAGGAGCCAGTCATTGCGCGGCGGCTGGCGCAGCAGATGGGCCTTTCGCGTGCTGCCGTCAGCAAGATGCTGGCCAAACTCGAGAGCCGGGGTCTGATCGAGCGCCGGGCAAATCCGGCCGACCAGCGCAGTGCCCTGGTGACGATTTCCCAGGATGGCGCGGCGGCCATCGACAAGATATTCCCCCGCCACCTGGAGCGGGAGGCTCAGGTGCTGGCAGGACTGGGATCCGACCGGGAACGAGTCATCGAGGCCCTGGAGCTCCTGGTCCAGGCACTGGAGCGCACTGTGCTCACCGTCTGACGGTCCGGGCGCCGCAAGCCTGCGGGCAGGTGCCTAGCTTGATCTTTAACGTCCGGCGTCGAATGGTGCGTCGAACTTGATCACTCGGTTCGGTATCCGGCGTACACGGAAGCGGCCTTCGTCTGAACATGTGCTCCGACCAAGGAAACACACACGTCCAGCACGAAGGCCGTGAGGATGAGTCTGCTGCATCACCACGCCCGGCAAGGGCCGTTGGCGGAACTGTCATGCTTCCGAGGCGAGTTCTACTCCTGCCTCACCGCTCGTTCGGACGCGTTGTTCGAGCTGGCTGATGCCGTTCTGTGCAGCGACGGGCCGGTGCGGTCCCTGGCCGAGCTGTCGCTGGTGGGCGAACACCGCCGCGGCCACGGCGGACTCTACGCCGCTGTGGCCCACGGCCGGATCGACACCGACCGGCTGCGGCGGGCCCTGGCCGCGGTGCCACTGCCGCGGGCCGACGACGGCCGGCTGGTCCTGGCCATCGACATCACCTGCTGGCTGCGGCCCGACGCGCACACCTCACCGGACCGGATCCTGTGTCACACCTACGGCCGGGGCAAAGACCAGCACATTCCGGTTCCGGGCTGGCCGTACTCGATCGTCTGCGCGCTCGAGCCGGGCCGCAGCTCGTGGACCGCCCCGCTGGACGCGTTGCGTCTGGCACCCGGGGATGACACTGCCACCGTTACCGCCCGCCAGCTGCGCGAGCTGCTCGAGTGTCAGTTTCCTCTCTAGTTGCAACATCGCAGGCTCGTTGACCTGGTGTGCTGCAGATCCATCGGAAGATATTGAAGGGGCCTCCCTCTCTGACAGCCTTGGCTGAGACGCCCGCTTTGCCGGGTTAGTGCGTTGTGGCAAAGGGAGTCCCTGTTCGATGAGCAGGGGCTTCTTCGTGTGCGGGGCATGATCGCGACGGGGTAGGGGCAGGCAGCGGGCGG
>NZ_JBHWKX010000123.1:0-12966 GCF_042730885.1 Streptomyces sp. NPDC059909 | reverse complement strand
GAAAGGGCGCGATGACCAAGGCACGCAAAGACCACCCGTACTCACCCCCGCTCACCAGAACACGCTTGAGTGCACTTCAACGGCAGCAGCTCCAAACCCTGGATCCAGAAACGAGAACATGGCAAAGATCATTGTCACAGCGACCCCTTTCCACGGCCATGTCGCGCCTCTCGTGGCGATCGCGGCCGACCTGACGGAACGCGGGCACGGGGTGCTCTTCTACACGGGCGCCCGGTTCGAGGAGCGGGTCCGCAAGACAGGCGCGCGCTTCGTCCCGTACCCCGCGGAGGTCGACTACGCCGACCGCGACTTCACCGCCACCTTCCCTGAGCGCGAGGGACTCGCCCCCTTCGACCGCATGGTCTTCGACATCAAGCATGTCCTCTCCGACCCCGCACCGGTCCACGACCAGCGCCTTCAGGAACTGCTCGCCGAGTTCCCCGCCACCGTGGTCATCAGCGAGCCGATGTCTTACGGGGTGCTCCCGATGCCCTCCGTGCCCCCCGGGATCGGCGCCCGCTCCTGGTGAACATCGGCATAGCGCCGCCCAGTGTGGACACCGCGCCCTTCGGGCCGGGGCTGCTCCCGCCCACCACCGACGAAGAGCGCGCTCGCTACGTCGAGATGCGCGCCCAGATGCGGGCGATGTTCGCCGACGCGCAGCAGTACATGGAGGGTGTCTTCACCTCGATCGGAGTCACGCTGCCCGACTTCCTCTTCAACGCCTTCACCACGGTTCCCGATCACGTGCTCCAGCTGACCGTCCCCGCCTTCGAGTACCCGCGCAGCGACGCGCCGGAGGGGTTCCGCTTCATCGGCCCCCTCCCGCCCGGCCCGGACATCGACTTCGAACGTCCCGACTGGTGGGCCGACTTGTCCTCCGGTCGGCCGGTCGTCGTCGTCACTCAGGGAACTCTGGACAATGGCGACCTGTCCCAGCTCGTCGTACCCACGCTCCGCGCCCTGGCGGACGCGGACGTCACCGTCGTCGCCGTCACCGCGCGCCCTGACGGTCCCGACATGGTGCGAGCTGAGATGGACGGCGAGGTCCCCGGAAACGTCCGCCTCGCCGGATTCGTTCCCTACGAACAGCTGCTGCCGCTCGCGGACGTCCTGGTCACCAACGCCGGTTACGGCGGCGTCCAAACGGCCCTGCGCCACGGCGTCCCGCTCGTCGTCGGCGGTGAGACCGAGGACAAGCCCGAGGTCGCCGCCCGCGTCGAGTGGGCCGGCACCGGCGTCAACCTGCGCACCGGTCGCCCCGAGGTGGCGGCCGTCCGCGCCGCCGTCGACACGGTGCTGAACGAGCCGCGTTACCGCGAGCGCGCGGGTGAAATCCGGAGCGAGTTCGGGGAGTACCGCCCCTTCGACATCATCGCCGAGATCGTCGAGTCGGCTTAGCGGAGGACGGACGCCCCATCGTCGGCCGTACCGGTCGCGCGGTGGGGCATACGCCCGCCCCAGCCGGCCCTGCCGGAAGGCCTTTCGGTCACGGACTCCCGAGAAGCCGTGGTGGCCTGCTCCTCCACGGCCGAGGCGGCCACGGGGGCGCTGGCGGCCGGCTGACTACCACACTGCACCTGACCGTCGAGCAGCGGCAAAAGCCGGTCCATCGTGAGAAGGCCGTCATCGCCGGGCACGAGGCACCCGGCGGCCAACGCCAAGGTGACCAAGCCGCCCCGACCGGTACAGCGCGCAGGGAGGGACAGCCGCGGGCCGGCACCAATCCACCCCGCTCCGGACCGGGCCCGGCCGAGCCACTGCCAACTGGCACAACTCCGGTCCGGGCAGCGCCGACCCGCTGATCTGACCCACCTACCCCGGGCGGGCAGCCGCATGGATCGTCACAAACGCCGGCCGCCGCCCGGAACCATCCGAGAAGAACCGACGTACACACCGAGCGCCTGGCGAGGCGGATACCACGCCCGGTCGGTACCTGAGCGGCGCCCCTTGACATCAGTTGAGACGACCGGTCATATTGCTTAAATCGATTCTTCAATTTGAAGGAATCACATGTCAGTCGCACGTTTTCATCTCATCTCGTCGCTCAGCCCGTCGGACGCGCTGGCAGTCCTGACCGACTTCGGTCCCACCCGCGCCCAGAACTGGCCCACGATCGACGCCGAGCACCTCACGGTCCATGCGATCGGCGACACCTGGGCCGAAGTGACCGAAGGAACCAGCTCCGCGTGGGAACGCGCGCGCTACGAGTAGGACGCCGCACAAGGACGGGTCACCATCACCACGCACGACTCGAAGGTCTTCGGGCCCGGTGGCGGATGGGACTTCCAGCTGACCCCCGAAGGCGACGGCGCACGGATCGACATCGAACTCACCCGAAATCCCAGCACGTTCAAAGGCAAGTTGCTTGCCACGATGCTCCCCATCATTGCCTCGTCCCTCCGCAAGTCCTACCGGCAACCCCTGAAGGCCAAGTAATGCCTCATCACCGGCATCTTCCAGAAGCCCTGAGGCATGGTCGGGGGCGTACACCTCCGACCATGCCTTGGCATCACCGCTCGTGAGGGACGTGATCGCAAAGAAGGGGGATGGGTCCTGGCCCAGCCAGGAGCCACTTCGGCGCGGCACCGCAACGAACCTCGCTGGGCGTTGTCAGGTGCCCCGGGACGTCAGCCTCGGGCACCTGACAATGCGTCGGATCACAGCTCCGCCGTCGAGTAGCCTCTGCTGGCCGACGGCGCGCTTGCCTGCTGCCGTGTGCCGCCACGGAGCCGAGTCATAGTTGGATGGGCAGGTGGCGGGGGCCGCGGAGCATGGCGTTCTGCCGGTAGGGGGGCGGGTCCTGGACCAGGCGTGCCGTGCCCAGGTGGGGGATCAGCGCGCCGAGCGCGGCCTCGGCTTCGATGCGGGCGAGTGGTGAGCCGTAGCACCGGTGGATACCGCTGCCGAAGCCGAAGTGCTGGTTGTCCGGGCGGGTGGGGTCGAACCGGTCGGGCTCGTGGAACCGCTTGGGGTCGCGGTTGCCTGAGGCCAGTACCAGTACGACGGACGTGCCCTGGGCGATCGTGGTGCCCGCGATGTCCACGTCGGCGAGGGGAACACGCTCCCGCATGTGGACCGGGGGTCGGTAGCGCAGTTTACGCCGGGGTCGCACCAGGCGCTCGTTACACTCGTGTCGCATCGGGCGCCCGCTCCGCTACCCATGCGTGCTTTCCGCAACGGGGAAGGATGCTCCGGATCAGCAGTTGTAGGCAAACGTGGCGTCTATTCCTTCGTTGTGTCGATGAGCCGGTGCGACCGATGGGGTTACAGGCACAGTTCCCGGCCTGCAAGGCTCCAGGCAGCGCGGCAGCCCGATGGCTGTCCCGATCCCACCGGACCAGGGCAAGGCTTCATGCGCAGCGAAACGCCATGGTGCGGGTGTGTGGGCCTGCCGGTCACGGGTCCTCCATGCTTCCGGAAGTGGACCGGCCGCAGGCCTCGGCGGCTCAGCAGTGGCCGGGTTAGGGGTATCTGCCGGCCGGACAGCCAGAGCGTTGGTCAGGTTTTGGCGGACCTGGCCGAGTCCCACAGTCCCCCCGGTTGACCCGGTTGACCCGGTTGACCCGGTTGACCCGGCCAGGATGCAGGTCCAGCATGCCGCGGCAGAGGGTCCGGGCGCGGCCGACCGCGCACCTGTCTCCCACCAGCGCGAACTCACTGCTCGGGCTGTGCGCAAAGCTTCTGACCAGGCCGCACTGAAGGTGCTCGCCCTCGCGCTCCACGAGCTGATCACCCGCAAGGCCCGCGACATCAACCATGTCGCGGCACACTGGAAGACGGCGCTGAACCAGTTCTCCCTGTTCTTCGAGGACAGGCTCAACACCGACTGGAACCGACCGACCCGCAGCAGGTCGAGAAACTGCTCGACCCGTTCGACCAGTGGCGTTACGTGGGCGGCTGCTCCTGGCTGAACGTCTGGGCATGAAGTTCATGCTCGACGTAGGCCCGGAAGCCGCCCATTCGTACTCGTGCCAGAGTTCCGCCGAGTCGCTCTTCGTCAAGCGGCGGTGTAGCTGTCGGGTGAGCGGGCCTGTCGTCGGCACGGGGTGGACGGGGCTGGAGACGGAGGTGGTTTCGCATGCCCAGCGATGACGTGCTCGCACTCATCGATGAGGGTGGACGCGTGGTCGAGTGGGGACGTCCGGCCGAGGAGCTGTTCGGGTGGTCCGCCGAGGAGGCCGTCGGCCAGTCCGTGACCGCGCTCATGCGTGAGGTCGCCGCTGACGATGAATGGCGGCCAGAAGGGTTCTCGGAGGCGGCCTTGATGCTGGTAAAGCCGGTAGCGCGAGGCTCGTCCGTTGTTTGGCAGGTGCGCGCGGCAGGGGACACCTTGTCGAGGCAGGGCATGGCGATCTTGAACACACCATTCACCCAGTCCCTCGTGGGACTGCTCGTCCTCGACGGTCAGCTGCGCGTGGTGCGCATGAACACCGCCATGGACGGGCTGCGTGACACGCCGGTGGGACACCTGCTGGGCAAGCATTTCATCGAGGCTTACGGACTCGAAGACCCCGAGGATGAAGCCGCCGTGGCGCGAAGGGTCCTGGAGAGCGGAGAGCCGGTGGTGAACCGGCTCGTCCGGGGCTTCGAGGCACCAGACCGGCCAGGGCGCCGCATCTACTCCGTCTCGTACTTCCGCTTGGAGAACCGCAACGGAGATGTGCTCGGACTGGTGGCATCCGCGGTCGACGTCACCGAGCGCGAACACGCACACAACCGCCTGGCCCTCATGGATGCTGTCCGCGCACGAGTGGGTCACCGGTTGAACGTGGGCGTTGTCTGCCGAGAGCTGGTGGAGGCGGTCGTGCCCGCCTTCGCGGGCATCGCCGTCGTCGAGGTCATCGAAGACGTCGTCCGCGGAGAGGAGCCTCCGCCGGTGCCCGTCGACCGGGCCGTTCCACTGCGCCGAGCCGCCTTCCAAGGTCTCATCTCGGCCTACCCGGTCGGGGACGTGCGCCCCCTGCCGCCCGGCACCCCCTTCTCGCTCGTCCTGTCCGACCTTCGGCCGCGCCTGGTACCGATCGAGGAGGACAGCTCGTGGCTGGCCGCCGACCCGGCCCGAGCCGACTCCATCAGGCGATCCGGTGCCCACTCCCTGATCGTGGCACCGCTGGCGTTGCGCGGTCAGGCTCTGGGCGTGGTCAGCTTCTACCGCCACCAGCAAGAAGACCCCTTTGACGAGCATGACGTCGAAGTGGCGTCCGCCGTGTGTGCGCACGCCGCGCTGTGCATCGACAACGCCCGTCAGTACATGCGCGAGTGGATCATCGCGTCAACCGTCAAGCGCAGGCTTCTCCCCAAGCCACCGGTCACACAGTCCAGCGTGGAGATCTCCCACCTGCACCTTCCCGGCCCGGAGGGCTGCGGCGCGTGGTTCGACGCGATCGCGCTGCCCGGGGCACGGACCGCGCTGACTGTCGGCGACGTGTCGGGGCGAGGCATTGTCGCAGCCATCACGTTGGGACTGCTGCGAACGGCCGTCCATGCCCTCGCCAGCCTGGACCTGCCGCCCGACGACCTGCTGGCCCGCTTGAGCGACACCGTAGCCCGTCTCGCCGCCGAGCGCGCCGCACTGCCTCCCGAGGATCCCCTGCACTGTGAGCCGCTCACCGCCGGCTGCGTCATCGCGATCTACGACCCGGTCGATCTCACCTGCACCATCGCCCGTGCCGGCCTCCCGGAGCCAGTCGCCGTCCTTCCCGATGGCACCCGGGCCGGCCTGTTCGTTCCCCCAGGCCCCCTACTCGCGGCGACAGGCAAGGCCCCATTTCCCGCGACAACCGTCAACCTCCCCGAAGGCAGCATCCTGGCGATGGGCACGACCGCGCTCGCGGACGAGGTTCTGGCGCCATCCGGCCCACTGTGCCCGCTCCTGGACGGCGCCGGCACCAGGCCCCTGCCAGATCTGTGCGACACCATCGCCTGCGCGCTGACCGGCGGCCGCCGGGCCGGCGAGACATTGATGCTGCTCGCCCGCACCAAGGCGCTGCCCGCGAACCGGGTGCTGACCTGTGCGCTGCCGGCGGGCCCCGAGGCCGCGCCGATCGCCCGGGCGGCGGCCCGCCGCCGGCTCGAGGCGTGGGGGGTGGACGAGGAGACGGCGTTCACCACCGAGCTCATCGTGAGCGAGCTCGTCGGCAACGCCGTCCGCTATGGGGCTCCGCCCCTGCAACTCCGCCTGATCCTGGACAGGATGCTGACCTCCGAGGTCAGCGACGCCGCGACCAGCGCTCCGCAGGTGAAACACGCCCGCACCATCGATGAGACAGGTCGGGGGCTGTTCATCATCGCGAGCCTCGCGGACCAGTGGGGCACCCGCTATCAGGCGCAGGGAAAGACCGTCTGGGCACAGCAACCAGCGGGGGCGCCCCAGCAGACTCCCCGTCCCGCATGAATGCCCGGCTTCGCATCGCTGAGCTGCGTCGTTCCTCTGTACCTGCTGCGCGCCGTGGGCAACCTGACCCTGCCTTGCCCAGGAAGTGGACAGCGGTCACACGCAGCGCATGATCGCCCTGCTTGTCGACGGACTCCGCTACGGCGCCTACGCCGGGTCTGCTTGAGTAACGGCTCCGACACTCCCGAGCTCTGACTCAGCCGGGCTTGGCGGGCTCTTCGCCCGGGCCCGGGTGCCGGCAGGCCGGTAGGCGTCGGTCCCGGTCTCGATGATCGTGCCGGGCTTGATGAGGGCCTCCCGTCCGCCGTTCGTTCGGCGGCGTCCAGACGCGTGGCCCGGGCCAGGGCCTCCAGCACGGTGTCCGAGGCGTCGATGGAGCGGCCGCGCTCCAGATCCGATGCTCGTAGTACTGCGCGGCCCTCTCGGAGGACTGGCCGGCGCGCACCATGGCGTCCTTCAGGGGGCCCAGCACGAGTCGCGAGGGTGTGCCCGGGTGTGACAAGGACCGTTCCGCCCGTACGCACCGAGGTGGACCGTCAGCCGCCGGCGAGGCCGAGCGCGTCGAACTGGTCACCGGTGGCGATGGTGGCGCGCACCTCAGGTGGTCTTGATCTGGCCGCCGTCGATGACGAATTCGGCGCCGGTGATGTTGCCCGCGATCGGCGAGGCGAGGAAGAGCGTCAGGTCGGCGACCTCGTGGGGCTCGGTGACGCGTCCGGTGGTGATGCCCATGGTCTGCGGCACGACCACGTCGACGGCCTCCTGCGCGGTGGTGCCGGCGGCCGCCGCGGTGGCGTCGGCGAAACCGCCCGGCGCGGTCCAGAAGGGAGTGCGGACCGGGCCGGGGGCGATCGCGTTGACGCGTACGCCGCGGGCTGCGAACTCCTCGGAGAGCGACTTGGTCAGGCTGCTCAGGCCGGCCTTGGCCGCGGAGTAGTCCACCACCATGGGGAACGGCAGCCGGGCGTTGATGGAGCTGATGTTGACGATGGCGGCACCGTCCGCCTCCAGTAGGTGGGGCAGTGCCGCGCGGCTGGCGCGTACGGCACTGAAGAAGGTGAGGTCGAAGATGCGCTGCCACTCGGCGTCGTCGATCTCCAGGAAGCCGGCCCGGGCGTTCGCGGCGCCCAGGTTGTTGACGAGAATGTGGAGCCTGCCGTGCCGGTCCACGGCGCGCTGGACGAGCATGTCCGCGCCGTCCGCCGTCGAGAGGTCGACGGGCACGACCGTGACGTCGTACGTGTCGCGGAGGGCGTCGAGTTCGGGTGTGGAACCCCGGCTGCCGGCGACCACGCGGACACCTTCGCGGCCCAGCGCCTCGACGATGGCCAGGCCGATGCCCTTGCTGGCCCCGGTGACGACGGCGACCTTGTCCTTCAGGTGCAGATCCATGACGATCCCTTTTTCTGGATTGATTGATACATAATGAGGGTAGGCGAAACCGCGCCGGAGCGCCAACGGGGCGCCGCCATGGGGTGCCAACAGGGTGAATGATCAGTCCAAGGCGCGCAGGGCCGTCGCCACGGCGTCCTCGACGAACGCCCGGCCGAGGCGGGCCTGTCCGACCACCCTCAACCCCTGGACGAAGGTGGTCAGAAAACGGGCGAGTTCCACCGGGTTCTTGTCGGCCGACAGCTCGCCCCGCACCTTGGCCTTCTCCAGGGCGCCGGCAAGAGTCGATTCGAACAGCCGCATGGCGGCCGCGACCCGGTCGACGGTCGCCGGGTCGTCCCCTCGCTCCGTGGCGGCACTGACCACCAGACATCCGCGCTCGGGGTCGGCGAGATCGGCCTCGACCATCTCCAGCAGCACGTCCCGCACTACCGGCCGCACCTCGGTTGCAGTCTCGAGCCGCTCCACCAGACCACCGGTCTGGTGAGAGCAGTAGCGCTCCAACGCCCGAGCATAGAGCGCATCCTTCGACCCGAACGCCGCGTAGAGGCTCCCACTGCCGATGGACAGCTCTGCGAGCAGGTCCTGCAGCGACGTCGCGCCGTAGCCGCGACGCCAGAACACGTCCATCGCACGGTCGACCGCCCGGTCGACGTCGAATTCCCGAGTGCGCGCCATGGCAGCAATCGTAACGTTTCTGGATCAGCCAATCAAATAATCCGGCATGTGCCAGTGGTCACGCTTGACGCGACGGGAGGGCTTACCTAGCCTCCTGAATGTTGATTGTTCAATCCAGAACTATCTTTCCCGCACCTCCTCAGGGAGACACCGATGATCCGCAGCCGTCTGCTGACATCCGCCACCGTCGCCGCTGGCGTCGGGCTGGGCGCGATCCTCATCCCGATGGCCTCCGCCGCCTCCGGCACCACCACCGCGGGGGACGCCGAGGCTCCGAAACCGACGGTCGTGCTCTTGCACGGCGCCTGGGCCGACTCCTCCGGCTGGAATGGAGTCGTCAAGCGGCTCCAGGAAGACGGTTATCCGGTCGTGGCCCCCGCCAACCCCCTGCGCGGTCTGGCCCGGGACTCGGCGTACCTCGCCGATCACCTCAAGACGATCAAGGGGCCGATCGTGCTCGTCGGCCACTCCTACGGCGGGGCGGTCATCACCAACGCGGCCGCCGGCAACCCCAACGTCAAGGCACTCGTCTACATCGCCGCCTTCGCCCCCGACAAGGGCGAGAGCGTCGCCGCGCTGAGTGCCAGGTTCCCCGGCACGCGTCTCACGGACGACCCCAGCGCCTCGCTCCCCACCGCCCTCAACGCGACCCCCGTCACCCAGGCCGACGGCTCCATCGGAATCGATCTGTCACTCAAGCCCGACAAGTTCCGGGACGTCTTCCTGAGCGACCGGCTGTCCCAGGAGCGCGCCGCCGTTCTCGCCGCCACCCAGCGCCCGATCAACGCCCAGGCTCTCGGCGAACCGTCGGAGACCCCCGCCTGGGAAACCATCCCCTCCTGGTATCTCGTGGCCCGGAACGACCACGCCATCCCGGCGGCCGCAGAGCGTTTCATGGCCGAGCGCGCCAACGCCCACACCGTGGAGACCGACGGCCCCCACGCGGTTCAGCTCACCGACCCCGGCGCGGTCACCCAGCTGATCGAGAACGCGTCCCGCGCGTCTGTCCACTGAGTCGCTTAACCGCGAGCGGGTGGACTCCGGATGCGCTGCTCGCGTCACCCACGCCACGATTCGGGCGCGGGTGACGCGAGCGTGCGACCAGTTGATCGACGGACCGCCCCGACTCCGGCCACTTGGACGCCGCGGCCGAGGCCCCGCCTCTTCCCGACTGTCACAGCGGTCGACGTCGTCTCAGCGGGCAGCGCGGTGCTTACCGGGACCGGCTGCCTCGACGAAGGTCTCGGCGAGCGCGGCGGCGTTCTTCACATGCGCGCCTGGTCGGCGAGCACCAAGGCGTCCCTCTGATCGCCGTCCTTGGCCGCGGGCGGGTGAAGCTCCGCGCGGTGATGTTCCTTGCCGATGTCCACGTCGGCCGGGTCCGAAGGACGGTCGCCTTCACCGACTCGTCGCCGACACATCGATCTCGCAGACGACCGCGCCGACGTCGTCGTACGCAGCGACCGCGTCGCCTTCGCCACGCCCGACGACCAATGCGGCGCGGTGGACGGTGACGGGCGGCCGACGCGTGCGTTCGAGACCCCGCCCCGAGCGCCGGTGGGCCGTTCCTCCCTCGCGACGGACCGCCCCACCGGGTCGTGGTGGTTACGGACGGATGCTGAAGGGCCCAAGGACCCCGGAGTCGATGCGCAGCGACTCCAGCATGGTGAAGGCGTTGTCCACGGTGAAGACGTCAGCGGCGGCCAGGGTGCCGGTGTACTTGGCGACGACCGGGCGCGCAGCCTCCTCGGCAACGGCGTCGAGGTAGGTCTTGAAGATGGCCCAGGAGTTTCCGGAAGGCCCGTACTTCTGGAAGTACGGCGTTGGGTCCAGCGATTCCATGGCCCTGCGGGTGCTGGTCTCCAGATCTGCGATGTACTCCTTCTGGAGTTCGCCGTCGGCGCGGACGCCGAGGCGCCCGAGGTGGCCGCCGACGAGGGTGGTCCATGGGTAGTCCATGGCCACGTCGTGCGCCTTGATCCAGGCCGGGATGTCCTGCGACACCGCGAGGTTCTTGAACGGCACCCAGCCGGGGTAGAGCACGTCCACGACCATCAGCGTCGCGTGGTCCGGGGCGTAGATGAAGATGTTGTCCGGCGAGTGGTTCGGGCCGTGGTAGGCGAGTTCGAGACGCTCACCGCCCACCCTCAGCACGTAGCGGTCGCCGAAGGTCTCTGTGGGCGCCGGACGGTTGGGGTCGGCGTCGATCCGCAGCAGTCGGCGGGTCTCGCTGTGGCCGATGCGTATCACGTCCTTGCCGAAGATGGACGAGGCGCCGATGTGGTCGGCGTGCGAGTGGGAGTAGACCAGACGGGTCACCTTCCCAGGCATGCCGTTGGCACGGGTCACCTTGTCGATGGCGCGCAGCAGGTTGTGCCCGATGGTGGGCGGCGCGTCGACGAGCACGACGCCTTCCCGCGTGGTCAGGAACATGGCCTGGTAGTAGGAATCGGTGACCCAGTAGAGGTTGCCCTTGATCCGGCCGACGAAATAGCCGTCTTCGTTGAGCGCGGGCCCGACCGATGCCGAGGGGATGGGCGCGTAGTCGGGGAACTCTGGGGATCCGTCAGCGAAGGCGGTGCCGGGGAGGCCGCTCCCCAGCAGCGTGGCGGCGGCGGGCACCGCAGCGGCGACCGCGGCGCGCTTGAGGAAGGTGCGGCGCTTCGAGGCGCCCGGTTCTGTGGAGTCTGTCATGGGGGTGTCCTTTCCGAGGGGGCCGATCTGGATCGAACGATAAACTATTTGGTTGAACGCTAAACCACAAGCCTGTTGAGCTGGAGAAGAGCAATCGGCGGCCGCCTTGCCGCAGCCGCCGAACCACGCGCGGATGTCCCTCCAGGTGCGGCACTCGGGCCGACCGACCCGGCTTCGCATCGGCGATCGTGGTATACAGAGGGCCCAGCCAAGCCGCGGTCTGCTGATGGACGGCCGTCTGCGAACGGCACCGGTCCTTGGGCGAAGGCGGATGCCGGCCCATGGCTTTCCTTGTCACGCCCGCCCAGTGGAGCGGCGCACCCCAGATGGTCGATGCCCTCGAACGCATCCGCATCCCCCGGCCGCAGGGCGGACACCCTCGCACCCGGCCGGACCACCTCGACGGCGACAAGGCCTACAGCTCACGCCGCTCGATCTGCGGCCGGTTGCGCCTGTCCGGCAGCGTCACCGGGGCGAGGACCGTCATCGACTCGTACGGTGCTTCCGTGGAGGCCGGCTGCCCGGACATACAGGGCCGTCGCTGAACAAAGCACGCTCGCCCGGCTCGGCCACCTCATCGCCGCATCCACGGTATGGGAGATCCTCCACGCCGCCGGCATCGACCCAGAACCCCCCGCCGCACCGCCCCACCTGGCGCGAGTTCCCCACCGACCAGGCCCAGGGCATCCTCGCCGTCCACTTCTTCCATCTCGGCACCCGCCAACTCCTACGCACCCGGGTCCTCGGCGGCGTCATCGACGAATACCGCTACGCGCCTGACCTGCAGCGACGGCTTTCCGAGCCCCACAGAACCTGGGGGCCGTCACCGTCGTCGACCACACCTCCGGCGACATCGCCGAACAGGTCCGCGCCGCCCACCCGGCGAGGGCCGCCGAGTCACACCTTGCGACGCCGAGGGGTGTCGATCGGTACGGCAGTTTCGATGGGGTCCGTCGCCCGCGACTGGACCACGAGGATGTCGTCAGGGCTCAGTTCCCTGCCGTCCTCGGCGGTGAGCGACATCTGGCGAGGCGGTTGTCCGGTGCGGGCGTCGATGACGCGGTTCATCGGCTCGTCATCGTCGAACAGGTGCTTTTGACCCCACTGACGCAGTGCTGCGAGGACGGTGTGGAAGTCCCGTCCCTTCTCGGTGAGGACGTACTCGTGGGAATTGCCGAGTGCCGACTCGTGGATCTCGAAGATGCCGACTGCCACGAGCTTCTGCAGTCGTGCGGTCAGGACGTTGGTGGCGAGTCCGATGCGCTTGTTGAAATCCGTGAAACGGGTGACGCCGTGCATGGCATCGCGGAGGATCTGGAATGTCCAGGTATCGCCGACCTCAGACAGGGAGCGGTCGATCGGGCAGGCGGAATTGACCAGTTCTCGACGCTTCATCGGTGCCCCCAATCGCAGGTTACTTGCAATTATAGAGCAAGCCTGCGGCCTCCGGACGGGGATGGATCGCTCGGAGGCTGCGCCTCTGGGCTGCCCTGCTGATGTCCTACTCGGCGGACGCCCCGTCGCTTCGCCCCGCCTGCAGGTGTGAGCGGAAGAACCGCACGGCGGCACTCGTGCTCACCTCGAAGCCGTCGAGATACGGATCGAAGTGGCCGCCCGGCAGGAGGACGAGCTCCTTGGGCTCCAGCGCGCGCCCGTAGGCACGCAGGGCCAGGTCGGTCGGGGCGACGGTGTCGTGGGAGGCAACCACCATCGTGACTGGTTTGGTGGTCGTCTCGGGCTGAGTTGATCTGCGGGCCTGGATTGTTGATCATTGGGGATCGTGTCCGAGACCCCGTCGCTGCCGA